>NZ_CP133020.1:4406294-4740677 GCF_030866825.1 Rathayibacter sp. SW19 | reverse complement strand
TGTTCCCCTACTGCTTATTGCGGGCCGCGTGCAGCAGACCCGATTCCACCCCATTGTGAAGACTTTCGTCCCGGTATTCCCCGCCGGGTTAGCTTCTTATTCACAGAGTTATCCACCGACCCTGTGGATATACCGTAGCGATTGGTGCATGGTGGATGCCAGGCCTGGGGATAACTTCGGTTGTCACGCTAACGAATAGACGGCGTTCGGAACAAATTCTCGCGAGATTTCAATTCGAAAACCGGCGGCGCGTCATGGTCAGGCTTAGTACTCAAACTGTGGATAATCAACATTTTCGCCTCCCCGGTTTGACCTTGCTGCCCGGAGGCCATAGTTTTAATCAGTTGACTTCAGCCGTTTTGGCTGCCCAAAAAGCTTTATGGCTTCGTGAGTGCTGACTCGTATCTGTATCGATTTCAAATCCCATATTGATTTGAAACCTCGTATTGATTTGAAACCCAGTGCCAGCCTGTAAAGAGATCAGACACCGAAAGACACGATATGAGCAAGCGAACTTTTCAGCCGAACAATCGCCGACGCGCCAAGGTGCACGGCTTCCGTCTTCGTATGCGCACTCGCGCCGGCCGCGCCATCCTGGCGAACCGTCGTCGCAAGGGCCGCACCGAACTCTCCGCGTAGCATCCGCAACGGTGCTCGCCAAGGGTAACCGCGTCACACGGGGAGCTGACTATCGCGCCGTCGTGCGTCGGGGTGCCAAGTCTTCATCGCAGCATCTCGTCACGTATGCGCAACGAGTTGCCGGATCATCGACCGTGCGGTTCGGTTTCATCGTTGGGAAGACGGTGGGCATCGCCAATCGCCGCAATCTGGTGCGCAGGCGACTGAAAGCTTTGAGCGCTCAGCTATTGCCGACACTTGTGCCGGGCACAGACGTCGTGATCAGAGCACTTCCAGGTGCGGCGGAAGTATCTTGGGCTACCCTGCAAGAAGAAGTTTTCCGGACTGTTGGCAAGGTAGGGACCCGATGAATAGGGCCGTGGCAAGTGTCGTCTTGCTGCCACGCAACGTGGTGGTGCTTGTTCTCCGCGCCTACCGTGCCGTGATCTCACCGTTGTATGGGGACGTCTGCCGGTACTACCCCTCCTGTTCTGCATACGCTCTGGGGGCGATTCAGGAACACGGTGTCGTGATCGGGGTCGTTCTGGGCGTGCGACGAATCATTCGATGCCACCCCTGGGCATCCGGAGGCATCGATGATGTTCCGCTGAAGAAGAAACGTCGCTACCACACAACCCAGTTCGGGTTTGTGGTCGCCAATGGCCAAGGAAAGGGCTAACCAACCGCAATGGACTTCATCGGAACGATACTCTGGCCCATTAAATGGGCTGTCGAGCTCATCCTGGTGGCCTGGCATTGGCTGCTGACGTCAGTCGGCATGGATCCTGCGGGCGGCTTGACCTGGGTACTGGCCATCGTCGGTCTTACCATCGTCGTGCGTGCCGCACTGATCCCGATCTTCGTACGCCAGATCAAAAACCAGCGGCGGATGTTGGAGGTGGCGCCGCAACTCAAAAAGATTCAGGACAAGTACAAGGGCAAGAAAGACCAGCTCTCTCGCGAGGCGATGTCTCGAGAGACCATGGCGCTGTACAAGGAAACCGGGACGAACCCACTGAGTTCCTGCCTCCCGTTGCTGTTGCAGATGCCGATCTTCTTCAGCCTGTTCCAGGTTCTGGACAATGCCCAGAAGGGGCAATCCGGCGTCGGGCCACTCAACGCAACCCTGAGTAATCAGTTGGAACACGCGAATCTCTTCGGTTTCGCTCCACTGAACATGAGCTTCCAAGGGGCGATGAACCATAACCCGCAGTTGACCGGCGTCATGGTGGTTGCCGCGATCATGGTGGCGCTGATGACCGCGTCGCAGTTCTTCACACAACTACAGATTGTCTCCAAGAACATGTCGCCGGAGACGAAGGCCTCTCCGCAGTTCAAGCAGCAGCGAATCTTGCTCTACCTCCTCCCCTTCGTCTTCCTGTTTTCAGGCTTCGCATTCCCGCTCGGAGTGATGTTCTACTGGCTGACCTCGAACATCTGGACCATGGTCCAGCAGTTCATTGTGATCCGAAACATGCCGACACCGGGTAGCGATGCGGCGAAGGCGCGCGAGGCGCGTTTGGCGCGCAAGGGAAAGCTGCTGTCTCCGGAGGGGGACGTCATCCTCAGTATCGAGGAGCAGCCGAAAAAGTCCACGCAGCGCGAACAGCCAATGGGCAAGAGTCGGGCCAAGAAGCAGACCGGGAAGAAGTAGTGAGCATGACCGACGTTCCGTACGGCGATATTCAAGACGGCGATATTCAAGACAGCGACCTTCAACACAGCGACCTTCAAGACAGCGACGTTCAACACAGCGACGCACGGGTGACGCCGGCCACCACGGGAGAAACCCCTGTGCTGCACTCGAGCGCGGGTCACTCCCCCGCACACAGAGACGTTCCGACCACCGCGCAGCTCGAAGAAGAGGGTGACATCGCCGCAGACTACATCGAGGAGTTCCTCGACATCTGCGACCTGGACGGTGACATTGACATTGATGCGCGGAACGGTCGCGCATACCTTGCTGTGACCGCCGGTGAAAACGCCAACCTGAGGGTGTTATCGAAGCCCGACGTTGTCAGTGCGCTCCAGGAACTCACCCGCTTGGCCGTGCAAAACAAGACCGGCGCCTTCTCGCGGATGATCCTTGATATCGGCGGCTCCAGAGATGCCCGTGCTGCGGAACTTGCAGTGCTGGTCGACCACGCCATTGTGAAGCTCGATGAAGGCGCTACGCAGGCTGCATTGCCGGCAATGTCCTCATACGAGCGCAAACTGGTGCATGACATAGTGTCGGAGCGCGGGTACACATCCGTTTCCCACGGCGAGGGAGCCGAGCGCCACACCGTCATCACCGCTGCCTAGTTTCACGTGAAACATGTCGTCATCGATCGAGTGTGAACAGGAGCCTGCCGTCGCGGCGCAGCTCTTCGGGGATCGGATCGACCTGGCCCGCAGCTTCACTTCGGCTCTCTGCGCACAGGGAGAGGAGCGCGGTCTCATCGGTCCGCTCGAGCCTGCGCGGTTATGGACTCGTCATATTCTGAATTCAGTCATCGTCGCACCGTTGCTATCCGCCGGACGAGTGGGTGATGTCGGCAGCGGAGCAGGATTACCCGGACTTGTTCTCGCGATTGCACGCCCCGATGTCGAACTGGTTTTGATCGAACCGATGGAACGCCGTGTGGCATGGCTGCGTGAACAAGCCGCTTCCCTTGGGCTCGCGAATGTGACGGTGATCCGTGATCGCGCGGAGGACGTGCGGTTTGCCACACCGCTTGACCAGGTCACGGCGAGAGCCGTCAGCGCATTTCGCAAGCTCATCCCCCTCACGGCTCCGCTGGTGAAGAGCGGTGGCGAGCTTGTTCTCATGAAGGGCGCTGGGGCATCCGCCGAAATCGATGCTGCCAAAAAAGAGATCAAGAAACACCACCTGAGCAATGTCGAAATCATCGTTCTCGGCGACGGTGTGCTTGACGAGGTCACCCGGGTCATCCGGGCTACAGTGGACTGAGCGCCGGGGAGACAGCGCCTCCTCGTGCCGTCAAGATCGGTCGATCCAACTCGAACGTGAGGTGGAATCAGTCAGAACGCGAAAGCGGAGCGGCGCATTCACAACAGGGGAAGCAAACCGGCCAGCGCGTGCCGACGGAGAGAGTGGCAAGGTTTCACGTGAAACATCCTGACAGAAATGGCTCGACAGCCAATTCGTCATCCGCGTTCGATGCTTCGACCCCTCTCGCGCGGGAACTCGCCGACATGAACCACCGTCGGCAGGTCTTGGATGGATCCCCCCTCCCCCTGCCGTCTCGCACACGGATCTTCACGGTTTCCAATCAAAAGGGTGGCGTAGGCAAGACCACGACCGTCGTGAATCTCTCGGCCGCCCTCGCCCGGTCGGGCGCGCATGTTCTTGTGATCGACCTGGACCCGCAGGGCAACGCCTCGACGGCACTCGCGATCGAGCACCGCGAAGGTACACCGAGCGTGTACGACGTGATCGTCAATGACGTCGACATGCACGACGTCGTGCAGGCAAGTCCGGAATTCGCCGGCTTGTTCTGCGCACCCGCCACCATCGATCTGGCCGGCGCAGAAATCGAGCTCGTCTCAATGGTCGCGCGCGAGCAGCGTCTGAGCCGTGCCCTCGCCGAATATCTCGCCGACGAGGGGCGCGACGTCGACTACGTTCTGATTGACTGTCCGCCCTCGCTCGGCCTACTGACAATCAACGCATTCGTCGCAGCCACCGAGGTGCTGATCCCGATCCAGTGCGAGTACTACGCATTGGAGGGGCTCGGTCAACTCCTCAAGAACATCAAGCTGATCGAGAAGCACCTCAACCCAACCCTGAAGGTCTCGACGATCTTGCTGACCATGTTCGATTCACGCACGAACCTCGCCCATCAGGTGGCGGATGAGGTGCGGGCACACTTCCCCAAGGAGGTGCTCGAAACGATCATTCCGCGTTCTGTGCGCATCTCGGAGGCGCCGAGCTATGGGCAGAGTGTCATCAGCTACGACGTGAGTTCGTCGGGCTCATTGTCTTATCTTGAAGCAGCGGCAGAAATAGCACGAAGAGGAGTACCCCGCTAATGGCTACCAAACGAACCGGTCTCGGGCGCGGCATCGGAGCACTTATTCCCACGGCGGACCCTAGTGCCCGGCCGGTGGATGTGTTCTTCCCTGACGCGCAAGCGCAGGAAGCTGATGCGGCGCGACTCGTGGCCGTGCCGGGCGCCCGCTTGGCGAACCTCTCCCCCTCGGACATCGTGCCGAACGCGCAGCAGCCGCGAACGGATTTCGACCAAGAGGCACTCGAGGAGCTGATGGCGAGCATCCGCGAGGTCGGTGTACTGCAGCCTGTCGTCGTGCGACCGATCGCGGGTTCGGCAACGCACTATGAACTGATCATGGGCGAACGTCGACTGCGCGCGACGAAGGCGCTGGGGCTGGACAGCATCCCGGCAGTCATCAAAGACACCGCAGACGAAGACATGCTGCGCGATGCGCTGCTGGAGAACCTCCACCGTTCTCAGTTGAATCCGCTCGAGGAGGCGTCAGCCTATCAGCAACTGCTCGCGGACTTCGGAATCACGCAGGAGGTTCTCGCCGGCCGGATCGGGCGGTCACGGCCACAGATCAGCAACACGCTGCGCCTGTTGAAATTGCCGGCGGGAGTGCAGCGCCGGGTCGCGGCCGGAGTGTTGAGCGCCGGGCACGCCCGAGCAATCCTCGCGGCCGGTGACGAGCTCGCGATGACACGCCTCGCCGACAAGATCATCAACGAAGACCTCTCGGTGCGCGCGGCAGAGGCGGCTGTCAGCGCGGTGCCGAAGCCGGTGCGATTGCGCCCGGCCGCAGGCCGCCGGCAAGGGCATCTCGACGAAATCGCAGTTCGTCTCGGAGATCGGCTCGACACCCGTGTGAAGATCAATCTGAGCACACGAAAAGGCCAGATCATCATTGATTTTGCGACCGTACAGGATCTCAATCGCATCCTTGACGAACTGGGCGAAAACCGCTACACCGCGTAGAGCGCCGCGGCCGCTCGTCGCGGTGCAGTCGATGCGCTCGTTCGGGTGCGCCCGGTTCAGCGGGCGTCGTCTCGAATCGCGAGAGCGGCAAGTTTCGCATAGACGGCGCCCTGCTCGAGCCCGGCGGCCCCGATCGCGAGGGGCACAAGCGACGTCTCGGTCAGCCCTGGCAGAACATTTGCTTCGAGAAACCAGGGGGTGCCGTCTGCGTCGACGATGAGGTCGACCCGTGATAGGTGTCGCAGACCGAGAGCGCGGTGCGCGGCAACGGCGGTCTCCGCGACGCTGGCCGCGACGGCATCCGATAGTCGTGCCGGAGTGTAGAACTCGGTCTCGCCCGCGTTGTAGCGCGCGTCGAAGCTGTAGAGACCGTCCAGCGGCACGATTTCGACGGCCGGCAGCGCCGTCGGACCATCGCCGAAGTCGAGCACAGTGATGGCGACTTCGGTGCCGACGACCTTGCGCTCGATCAGCGCGACGTCCGCATACGTGTAGGCGTCGACCATGGCGCGGGGTAGGTCGACCGCATCATCGACGATGGTCACACCCTGTGCCGATCCGCCCTGCGCGGGCTTGACGACGAGAGGAACGCCGAGGTGGGCGCGCAGAATGTCGAGCACGCTGGCCGCACCGAGCTCACGGAATGCCTCCGTTGGCAGAGTGACCGATGCCGGGGTTGCGATTCCGGCGCGGGCGACGATCGTCTTGGCCGTCGGCTTGGACCAGGTCGTGCGTGCGGCGTCCGATCGGGCACCGACGTACGGCACGCCGAGCGAGCTGAGCAGCGCGCGCAGTGCGCCGTCTTCGCCGCTGGCCCCATGCAGCGCCGGCCAGATCACATCGGGCGCAGCCTCCGTGAGTGTGCCCAGCAGTGTCGCGTCCGGTTCACGCACGGTGACGTGGTGCCCTTGAGCAACCAGTCCATCGGCTACGCGCCGCCCGGATCGCAGCGAGATATCACGCTCGTGCGAGATCCCACCGGCCAGGACCATAATCTTCAGAACATCGACTTCCGCGTCTGATAAATCAGTCATGATCAGCACTTTCTCTTGCAATTGCGTGCTCTAGCGCAGGTCTGTGGGAGTGTTGTATGCGCGGTCAGGTCGCACCGTCTGAAGGGACCCCGTGCCGGCGAAGGTCTCGAGCAAATCACGCTCGCCATTGATCACCGTTGCAAGCCGCCTGATACCGACCCGGATGCTGTCTGGAGTCGGATAGCAGAACGAGAGACGAATATTCTGCCTCCCATTGCCGTCAGCAAAGAACGCACTGCCGGGGGTGTATGCCACGAGTTCCTTCACGGCGCGAGGAAGCATCGCCTTGGAGTCGAGCCCCGCCGGCAGCGTGACCCAGACGTAGAAGCCGCCGTTCGGGTTGGTCCAACTCAATTCAGGCAAGTGCTCCTGCAGCGCGGAGAGCATCGCCTCCTTGCGTTCCCGGTACACCCCGCGGAATGTGTCGATCTGGCCGCGCCAGTCTGCGCCTGAGAGGTATTCCGAAATGACGAGTTGGGTGAACGAACTCGGGCTGAGCACCGCTGCTTCATTGGCGAGTATCAGCTTCTCACGGATGGCGTGCGGGGCAAGCGCCCAGCCCACCCGGAATCCCGGTGCGAGCGTCTTGGAGAATGTGCCGAGATAGACAACGCCATCCGCATCGATCGAGCGCAGCGCGTTCGGTGATTGCTGACCGAAATAGAGCAGGCCGTACGGATTGTCTTCGAGAACGAGGATGTCATTGGCACGGGCGATCTCGAGGATTTCAGGTCTGCGCTCGGCTGCGAGGGTCACGCCTGCAGGGTTGTGGAACGTCGGCACGGTGTACAGGAACTTGATCCGTTTGCCTGCCGCCTTCAGACGGGCGATGTGCTCGCGGAGAGCCTGCGGAATGAGACCGTGTTCATCCATCGCGACATGCTCGACTTCTGCCTGGTAAGACTTGAAGATCACCAGCGCGGTCACATAGCTCGGTCCCTCGGCCAATACTGTGTCGCCAGGGTCGATGAACAGTTTGGCGAACAATTCGAGCGCGTGTTGCGACCCTGTCGTGACGACAACGTCCTCCGCGCTCCCGGTGATGCCCTCCAACGCCATCACGTCGAGGATCTGCTCGCGCAACGCCGGCACGCCTTGGCCCGACCCGTACTGCAGCGCCACGGGGCCACGTTCCCGCATGACGCGATCCATGGCGCCGACGACCAGATCTTCGGGCAGCGCAGAAACGTACGGCATCCCCCCCGCCAACGAGACCACCTCGGGGCGGGATGCGACAGCGAACAGCGCTCGCACCTCGCTTGCGGCAAGTCCGCTGGTGCGCCTGGCATAGTGGTGATACCACGGGTCGAGATTGTTTGCCTTTTCGGTCACGTTTCTGTCCGTTCCTGACGTGACTTCAATCGTATGGGATGCCACCTGGCATGCTGCATCGCACGCTGCTCGGTCACCAGGTGATGCGTCCGGAGCGTATCAAAGCGAACATGCCCACCCCCGCCGCTGCGATCAGCGCGAAAACCAGGCCGAGACCGGGGTTCCCCGCGGTGAATTGCAGCGCCGAGCACGCGGCGAACAACAGGGCGGATGCCGCGAACAGCACCTGTGGAACCAGCTTCTTGCGCATGTCTACAACGTTAGTGTTTCACGTGGAACATTGCCCGTCGGTCGTCGAGCAGCGAGCGCCAGCGAGCGTATCGAGACCCGTATCGAGGCCTCGCTCGTGTGGGTGGTGGCTCTCGATACGCCTGCTCGCTGCGCTCGCGGGCTACTCGACCACCGGAATGGCCCCGCCCGAGGATACGAGCGGGGCCATTCGTGATGTGTTACGCCAGGAACGCGGCCAGGTCGGCCTCAAGCGCCGGCTTCGGCTTGGCGCCGATGACCGTCTTGACGACCTCACCCTTCTGGTACACCTTCATCGCCGGGATCGACGTGATCTGATACTTCGCAGCGGTCTGCGGGTTCTCGTCGACGTTGAGCTTGACGATGGTGAGCTTATCTGCGTTCTCGACTGCGATCTGGTCGAGGATCGGTCCGACGGCGCGACATGGTCCGCACCACTCGGCCCAGAAGTCGACCAGTACGGTGCCTTCCGAGTTCAGCACGTCCTCTTGGAACGTGGCGTCTGTGACGGACTTTGCGGCTGACATTGATTCTCCTTGTTTGAATTGCAGTGCTTGATGTAAACGCGAGGGACTAGTTCGCAATTGCGAGTTCGAGGTCACCGGCCTCTGGTGTCGCCTGGCCCTGTGGCAGGCCGGCGAGGTAGTGTTCGGCATCCAGTGCCGCTACGGTTCCGGATGCCGCAGCAGTGACGGCCTGACGGTATGTCGGGTCGATCACGTCACCAGCAGCGAAAACCCCAGTCAAGCTAGTTTTCGAGGTACGCCCCGCAACGGCGATGGTGCCATCTTTTGTGAGGTCAAGCTGACCGTGGATCAGGTGTGTGCGCGGATCGTTGCCGATGGCGATGAACAGACCCCCGAGCGAGAGTGCGCGCGTCGAACCATCGACCGTGTCACGTAGTGTCACCCCGGTGACCGCATCCTCACCGGTGATGCCGATCACCTCACTGTTCCAAACAAACTCGATCTTCTCATTCGCGAACGCACGATCCTGCATGATCTTCGACGCCCGCAATGAGTCTTTGCGGTGGATGACATACACCTTGGATGCGAATCGCGTGAGGAAGGTCGCTTCTTCCATCGCGGAGTCTCCCCCGCCGACGACGGCGATCTCCTTCTGTTTGAAGAAGAAACCGTCGCACGTGGCGCACCACGACACACCGTGCCCGGCCAAGCGCTCTTCGTCGTGGATGCCCAACTTGCGATATGCGGAACCGGTCGCCACGATAACGGACAGCGCGTCGTACGTGACGCCAGAGCCCAGCGTCACCGTCTTGATCGGGCCATCCAGGGACACTGAAACGACGTCATCGAGCACGATCTCGGCGCCGAATCGCTCCGCCTGAGCCTGCAGTTGCATCATCAGTTCAGGGCCTTGGATGCCGTCAGGGAAGCCCGGGAAGTTCTCCACGTCTGTCGTGTTCATCAACTCGCCGCCCGCTTCGACCGAACTGGCGATCACGAGCGGATTCAGGTTGGCACGTGCAGCATAAATCGCAGCGGTGTAGCCGGCTGGACCGGAACCGATGATGATGATTTGCCGCACTTTTTCTCCTCACAGATCGTGAGCCCATAGAACTCACATGCGTGTACAACACATCCTAGGCGGATGCTATTCCGAGCCGGGTGTGTGGTTGCGGGTCGAGTGGCGGCCGCGCTCGCGGCCGGGCCTGCGCCCGCGCAGCCGTCCCGCGAACGGAGCGAGCGCATCCGCCAGCTCGGGGGTGCGCACGAGGCGCAGAGTCAGGAGATAGACCAACAGCATCACGAACCCGATCAGCGCCATACTGAACGCGGCGGACACGACGCCGGACAGCGCGAAGCCGCCGTCGCGCGCGCCTCCGAGCGCATACAGCAGGAAGAGGCCCGCGGCCAGTGCCGGAATCAGTCCGAGCGTGTAGCGCGCCAGGCTGATCAGGATGCGACGCAGGTCGAGTCGCCCGAGTCGTCGACGGAGCAGGTACACAGCCACAACGGCCTGGACTGCCGTGGAAATGGTCATCGAGACGGCGATTCCGGCGGCCAGCAACGAGGTCGGCAGGAAGATGCCGCACAGCACAGCAGCTGCTGAGAACAACGCGGCCTGCACGACGGTGAAAAGGAACGGAGTACGTGTGTCGTTCAGTGCATAGAACGTGCGCTGGAACAGGAACACCAGGCTGAACGGCAGCAGTCCGATGACATACGCGATGATGACGTTGCCCATGTCGATCGTCTCGCGATAGTTCGCGCTGAAGAAACTCGCAAACGGATACGCGACGACAATAAGTACGGCAGAAGAGATGGCGATCAGCAGGCTGATCGTGCGCACGGAGGCGGAAAGGTCCGTCTTCAGGCCATCGAAACGTTGCGCGGAGGCATGCTCAGCCATCCGCGTGAAGTAGACGGTCGCGATTGAGACGGTGACGATCGAGTGCGGCAGCATGAAGATCAGCCAGGAGTTCGCAAGCACGGCAAGCGAGGCGTCCTTGTTGGTCGCCAACGACATCACGTTGGTGTCGACCAGGCCGGCCGCCTGGGTGACCAGCAGCATCCCGAACGTCCAGCCGGCGAGTTTGCCTGCTGTGCCCAGGCCGACGCCGCGCCAGTGGAAGTCCGGCCGGTAGCTCAAGCCGATGCGACGCCAGAAGAAGAACAGGATGAATGCCTGGCATGCCACGCCGAGCGTCGCCGTGCCGCCGAGAACGGCGATCATTTGAGGGGTCCAGGCATCGAATCCGCGTGTTCCGGCGCGATCGGCACCGAACATCACGATGAACAGCAGGATGCCGATGATGCTGACGATGTTGTTGACCAAGGGCGCCCAGGTGAAGGGGCCGAACGAGTTGCGCGCGTTCAGGATCTCACCGAGCACGGAATACAACCCGTAGAAGAAGATCTGCGGCAAACACCAGTATGCGAAACCGACGGCAAGTAGATATTGATTGTGACTGAAGTGAGACACGGAGATCGTGACCAGGAAAGGCGCGATCAGGGTCGCCGCGATCGTGGTCACGCCGAGGATGACGATGGCCACGGTCACCAGTTTGTTGATGTAACCCGACCCACCGTCCTTGTGCATCGCCGCGCGCACGATCTGCGGCACCAGAACAGCATTCAGCACACCGCCGGCGATGATGACATAAACGTTGTTCGGCAGTTGGTTGCCGGCCTGGAAGCTGTTGGCGGCCAGCCCGATCTGGCCGATCGCGTAGGTCAGCGCGATCACCTTGACGAAGCCGAGAATGCGCGAGGCGACCGTGCCTGAGGCCAGCAGCATGCTCGATCGGCCGATGCTAGCCATTCGGGTCCTCGTCGCCGGCGGCTTCGACGGCTGGGTTCGCTCGCTCCTTGCGTCGGCGCCGGATCGTGCGGAAGATTCCGAAACCGAACAACAGCACAGCGAGGATGCCGATGACGAGAGCGCCAAGACCCTCCCAATCGGCGTGAACGTCGACGCTCGCCGTTTGAGTGGCACCGACTTGCACGCCGGTAGGACTGAACAGTCCCATCGTGAGCTGGACTTTTCCGTTGCCGACCTGTGCCTTCACGGGAACGAGAAGCTTCGCGCTCCCGCCGGGTGGCACCGTTTTCGACGTGTCGTTGTCGATCTCGAGTCGTGCGTTGGACGGAGTGGTGCGTAGCACGATATTGACAGGCAGTGTGAACGCATTAGATACGGTGATCGGGATCAATGCCTCGTTGCTCAGTTGCGAGATGTTGCCCGGTGGCACGATCTGCACGGAGTCGAGGATCTTGCCGCTGGCCGTCAGACTCGCGGACACCGCGGCCGGCCAATTGTTCTGCGCGCTCAGCCAGTTCACTCCGAGAAGTGAAAGCAGCTGGTTGCGAGATGGTCCCGTGAGCTGGGTGGGATCGTCGAGCACGGTCGCGAAACCGGTGAGGCTGGCACCCTCCCCTGCCGCTCCGGATTCCCTGCTGATCAGGCCTGTGATCGCGGAGACCCGCGTGCTGCTCTCCGGAGTGTCCTTGACCGTGAGGTCAGGCTCGGTTGTCGAGGCGATCGCATCCGTCACGGAACTCGGAGTCACCCAGGGCATTGCGGACAGGGCGCCGAAGGTCTGGGAGAGAGTCTGCGATGAGACGGGTGCGGTGCGGTCGAGCGTTGCGAAGATCATCTGATCGGGCGCCTGCTCCGTGCCGATCATGGCCAGCTGCGCGTTCAGGCCCGCCATAGCGGTGCGCCATGCGGATTCGGTTGCCGCGGTCGCAGCCGCACGCAACGCATCGGACACGGCATCGTCCGCCACCAGTGCGCGACCTCCGGACACCGGCAACGCAGGGTTCGGGGTGTGCGACAGAGAGCCGGCGTTCGTGTTGCCGCCATCGAGGATTGTCGTCGTGAGCCCGTTCTTCGCGAACACAGGCAGGTCACTCGTGCGCACGCTGTTGTCCGGCGGCCAGGCAATGTCACTCAGTGTGTACGGCCAGGCCAGAAGCTCCGACATGCTGGGAAGGGCCGGCCCCGTCGTGGGCGTCGGGGTCGGGGTCGGTGTTGGGCTGAGCGTTGTCGGTGTGCTGTCCGGTGCCGTTGGCTGACCGGTCTCGCCGACGACGAGCGGCACCTTCTGGTTGTTCGGATCCATCGCGTACGTGAACGCGATCGGCTGGAGCAGATCAGTGACTCCGGCCTGTACCTGCCCTGCAACGTCTGCATCGCCGTATTGCAGTGGGAAGATGTCGTTGCGTGCCTGCTCGAGCTCGCGTAACCATGCTTGGGCAGATGCCGGCGCGGCCGTTCCCAAAACGCGGATCGACGCAATGATCATCGGGTCGATCCCGATTGCAGCGGCCGGCTGATCGAGCACACCGTTCAATTCGCGGCTCAGAACGCCGTTGGCCGCCGTATAAGTAGCCAGATCTGCCGCTGGAATCAGGCCGGCGGAGGTTGCGGGCGCTGTGATCGGCATGGCGACTGCCACGCCGCTCTGGTTGAACCCGGTTCCCGTGTTCCAGACGATGCTGCCCGCGCCGGAGGCGATCGCGGCATTGTTGATCGTCAGCGCCGCAGCCAAGCCGTAGACGCCTGTTGTCTGGCGTGCGATGCCGAGTTCAGCAGAGGCGACAGTCAGTGAGACCGTCGTCGAGGTGCCCGCTGCCAAAGCGGTCGTCGGCGTCGTGCCGATGGCTCGAGTTGAGGGCGCATCGTCCGCGTGCTTCAACCAGGCGTTCAGCTCGAAGCGCTCTGCGAACGCGGCTGTAGTCAACTGCAGCGCGATCGTTCCCGGATTCAGCGTCTCGGATCCGGTGTTCGTGACCACCACTGTTGCGGTCAGATTCTCGCCAGGGGTCAGCACTCCCGAATTGCCGCCGTAGACGGACACCGTCGCGCTCTGCTTACTTACAGCGTGCGGGACTGGGGCATACGACACAGCCATGGTCGGCAGCGCGATCATCATGGCCGCGATGAGCGCAAGCACGGCACGCAATGGCGTGTGCGGCGCGAAACGCGAATGCGGCACCCGCAGTTTGGAGATTATGCGCATACCTCGACGCACTGACCCTCCTCCGCCACCATGTCGGCAATTCTAGGGGGAGCCTCTGTGCACAACGGGCGAACCGCGCACGCCGATAAGCTGAATCCACCATGCAGAGCGTCGCAGAATCTCTCCAGCGTCTGCGCGTGATCGCCGAGTCCGCGCCGGTCGCGCGCCTCGCTGCGGCATTCGCAGCAGCTGGTTTCGAGCTTTCACTCGTCGGCGGGCCCGTGCGTGACGCGCTGCTCGGCCGGGCGGTCAACGACCTCGACTTCACGACGAATGCCACCCCGGATCGAATCGTCGAAGTGCTCGACCCCCTGGCGCGAGCGCACTGGGACATCGGTCGCGCATTCGGCACGATCGGTGCGCACGTTGACGACAGCACCGTGGAGATCACCACCTACCGCACGGACAGTTACGACACCGGCAGTCGCAAACCCGACGTGGTGTTCGGCGACACCCTCGAGGGCGACCTGATTCGACGCGACTTCACGATCAATGCGCTGGCGTTGCGCGTTCCCGACGTTGTGCTCGTCGATCCGTCCGGTGGCGTCGACGATCTGCTGACGGGCACGCTGCGCACCCCCAGCACCCCGGAGATCTCCTTCGGAGATGACCCATTGCGGATGCTGCGCGCAGCCCGGTTCACCGCGCAGCTCGGCTTCGCGGTCGATCTGGACACGCTCGAGGCGATGGGCAGGATGCGCGAGCGTATCTCGATCGTCAGCGCGGAACGCATCCGGGACGAGTTGTCGAAGCTGCTGTGCTCCGACGAGCCGCGCCACGGAATCGAATTGCTGGTCGAGACCGGTCTGGCCGAGCTGGTGTTGCCGGAGATCCCGGCACTGCGGCTGGAGATCGATGAACACCACCACCACAAAGACGTCTACCAGCACTCGTTGACCGTGCTCGATCAGGCGATCGGCTACGAGACAGCGCGGCATCCGGGTGAAGCTCCTGACCTCGTTCTGCGGCTGGCCGCGCTTCTGCACGACATCGGCAAGCCTGCGACCCGCCGACTGGAGCCGGGTGGTGCGGTGAGCTTCTACCATCACGACATGGTCGGTGCGAAGCTGGCCCGCAAGCGGCTGAAGTCGCTGCGGTTCGACAACGGCACGATCGATGCGGTCGGACGTCTGATCGAACTGCACCTGCGGTTCTTCGGCTATACAGAGGGCGCCTGGACGGATTCAGCCGTGCGGCGCTACGTGCGCGATGCCGGCGACCAGCTGGAGCGCCTGCACATGCTGACCCGTGCCGACGTGACCACGCGCAATCGGCGCAAAGCCGATCGTCTCGGCTTCGCCTACGACGACCTGGAAGAACGCATCGGCGTGCTCGCAGAAGAGGAGGAACTGGCCGCGGTGCGACCGGACCTCGACGGCGGCGACGTCATGCGCATCCTGGGGGTGAAGCCAGGGCCCGAGGTCGGGCGAGCGATGAAGTTCCTTCTCGAGTTGCGCCTGGACAACGGCCCAATGGATCCCACGGAGGCGGAACGCCGCCTGTTGGAGTGGCGCGACGGGCAGTAGTTGCGCTCGGGTTGCGGCCGGCACCTTCGTATTACACTGCGTATCCATGCGTGACATCCGTGACTCGAGCATGGTGGCACCCGAAATCGACATGGTCGACTACCCCAGTTCGAGGGTCACGTGATTGTGAAACTGCCGGATTGTGGCCCGTAACGCTCGTCCGCGGCCCGAGTGCGTGGAATTGGTCCTTCCATTGGAAGGGGTCGAAGTTCTAGTGTCAGCATCGGACGGCAGCGCAGCCGCTCAGGCTTTCGAGAGGTGGCGCACACCGTGAGTGAAGTTGTGACGCATGGATTGTCTTATCTGAGTGGTTCTGCCGTGCGCGTTGAGTTTTCGCTGTGAAGCCCGCACTCCCGGCGGCATGTGCCGCTGCCGCGATCCTTGCTGTGATGTTCGTTTCCGTCCAGCCTTCTGTGGCGGAAGCTGTTCCGCAAACAGTCGTTTCGGCGGGCGTGTCGGGTGCGCCGGCGGATGCGAAGGCGGCAGACAGTGAGTCTGATGCGCGGGTGATTGCGCAACTGTATGGGCATCCGGTTGGGGTGGACTCGGAGACGTCGCCGACGCTGTTGGTGAGTGCGTTACCAGATGGTTCGATGCAGGCGGAGTCGGATGTGGTTCCGGCGCGGGCATTGCAGAACGGAACATGGGTGGCCGAGGATACGAGTCTTGCGCCTGTTTCGGCGGGTTGGGTCGCTCCGCGGGTGGCGGCCGCGCCGGTGCAGTTTTCCACGGGTGGGTCTGCGGTGATGGCGCAGGTTCAGGCGCCGGGTGGTGCGTGGTTGACGCAGTCCTGGCCGTACGGCAATCTGCCGACACCTTCGGTCAGCGGGTCGAGTGTGGTGTATGCGGATGTGTTTCCCGGGGTTGATTGCGGTTGAGTGCGACGGCGGCGGGCATGTCTGAGGTGCTTGTTGTAAAGTCGGCTTCCGGTGCTGCGGATCCGCGGTTGTCGAATGTCACGTTCACTGTCAGTGGTGGCACGGTCGGTGCGCAGGCGGCGACGAAGGCGATGTCGGCGACGACGCTAACAGGCTCCGTGGTGTCGGCGACCCCGTTGTGGTGGGATTCCTCTGGCACCGGGGCAGGCCCGGATGGTGCCGGCAGTGCTGAGCCGCGTGCACTGGCCTACAGCACGACCGCCACAAGTGTGTCGTTGAACGTTGCGGACGCAACCAGTACCCCGAATGTGACGTATCCGGTGTATGTCGACCCGGATTGGTCCTCGTCGTTGCAGGCGGACTGGTTCGACGACCGTGCGTACCCGAATCAGTCGTATCTGGATCCGCCTTCGGACAGCGTTGGGTACGGCATCGATTCCGGTGTCGGTTACCTGTCGCGGGCGTTCTTCCAGTTCCAGACGAGCTTTCTCACGGGTAAGACGGTGTCGAATGCCCGGTTCAACATTCATCAGACGTATGCGAATAGTTGTGATACCACGTTGGTGCAGTTGTGGGAGTTTAGTCCGGCTACCCCGGGTTTCACCTGGAATCAGGAGCCGAATGGGTGGATTCAGGCGATTGATCAGCAGGGAAACGCGAACGGTGGCCCGTGTGCACCAAATCCGGCGTGGGTGGGTTTCTCGGCGACGGTCGCGGCGCAATATGCGGCTGCGCACTCGTTGGGATCGATCCAGCTCGGGTTGAGGGTCGCGAACGAGGCGGACTCGTTGACGCGGAAGCACTACGACTGGAACGCGCAGCTGATCGTCACCTACGACACTCCGCCGAACACGCCGACCGGGGTGAAGATGGTCTCGCCGGTTCGAGGCTGCGCCCCGGCCGGCGCCCCCGACATGGTCAATGGCACGCTTCCGATCACGATTCAGGCGACCGTGACGGACCCGGATACAGGGCAGAACACCGCGGCGAACTTCTACGTGGGCCAAGCTAGCACTCTGCCGACGTATATGTTGCATCCGAGTTCAACTTTTCAGGCGCAAGGTGCGCCGTTGACGACGACATTCCCGGCGGGCACGTTTTCGAACGGGATCACCTATGCGTGGTGGGCTCGCGGCAGCGATAACATCCTTCAGTCAGTCGGCAGCTCACCGTACTGCTACTTCACAATCAAGGATGACCCTCCAGCTTTGCCGGGAGTGGCTGTCGCGTCGCCTGCCACGACGGTCGGCGCACCGATGACGGTCACGATCACCTCGTCACCGCCTGGCTCGGCCGCGATCTTCGCATATTGGTGGGCGGATGGGGCGGCCGCAACGCCTCCTCCCGCACCGACCGTCATCGGCACCGGAACGGCGTTGCCGGCATGTGGCTCCTCGGCCGGAGGCCTGTCGTTTGCGTGCGCGGACTCCTCGGGGTCGGCCACGGTGTCGGTGAGCCCGATTGACGACGTATCAACGCTGTGGGTTGCCGGATACGACGACGCGGGCAACGTCGCGACGGATTCGTCAGGCTCGGTCCATACCGTTCCGCTACAGGTGTCGGCGGCCGCCGACACGGGCAATGTGACGAACTCGATTGGGCATAGTTGGCTGATGGAGGGCTTGGCAAGCATGCCGGCGACAGTAGCCGACTCCAATCCGACCGGTGGTAGCGGCGTCAGTTCCGGGAGTGCGCTGGCCGTCGGTGCTGGCACGCCGTCGGTCATGGATTCCGTGGTCGGCCAACCGCCGTTGAACGCAGTGCTGTCTGTGCCGGGGTTGGTGCAACTGAATCGGTATTACGGCACCTACCATTCCGCTGTGATCGACGGTAACGCCCCGGCCGGCTCGCACATCGAAAGTGCGTTGGGGCAAATGCATGCGTTGGCCGGGGCCGGGCAGTCTCAACCGCCGAACACGCTTGTCGTGTACTCATGCGCGTTGTCCAGTGGCGACATGACGTCATTGTCGTCCAATTGTGAGGGGATGGGCGCGACGGGCGTGCCGATGGGTTATTCGTGGACGAGCGCGGCGGCCGTGCCCTATGGCACACCGATCCAGTTGTACCGCTGCCACACAGCAGTGGATCACTTCGATTCCACGGTCAGTAACTGCGAAGGGTCGGCTGTGGATGGCTCATTGGGCTTCTTCGCGAATGTGGTGTCGACGCGAACCTCACACGATGTGGTCGATTTGACGGTGAACTCGACAACGCACTCGATCCAGAGCTTCACCACGTCGGCCTGGTTGAAGCCAGCGTCGTCGAACTCGGCGACCGCGAGTTATGTCGCCATGGCGGCATCGGGGCCGGTGAATTCGGGTTTCGTGTTGCGGGAGGCGTCCGGGCATTGGCAATTCTGCATGCAATCGCAGACTATCCCCATCGTGAGTGGATGCGCGACCGGACCTGCGGTGTCTGCGACGGCCGGGTGGACGTTCGTGACGGGCATCTGGGATGCGGCGAATCATCAGGTGAGGTTGCTGATCGGTGCTAGTGGTGTGACCCCTGTGGCCGTCGGCAGTTATGCCGTCCCGTCCGGTGGTGTCGCGGCGACGGGTACCCTTCTGGTCGGGTCCGGCTGGGCGAACTCGGCACCCGGTCAGCAGTGGGGCGGGGAGATCGATGATCCGAGCATTTACCCCGGTGTGGTGGATTCGGGACAACTGCTGAATTTGTACAACCAGGTGGCCCCGGGCTGAGCCTGCGGCGATTCGACCGGGAGAGCGATTATGTCCGCCAGTTTCAAGCTTTCGCACCGTTTCACGGCTCGGCGCATTGCCGGGCTCACGGCGATGATCGGCACCGCCGGTTTGCTCGTGTCGCTGCTGTCACCGATGTCCGCGTCGGCAGACTCGGCGCCTGTTCCTGACCTGGGCAGACCGGTGCCGGGGGCCAGTGCGCCGACCAATCCGGAGCACGTGCAGTCGGCGTCGTCAGTAACAGCAACCGCAACAGCTTCTCATCTGCCCGCGACGGGTTCGTTCTCACTTCAGACTCCGGTGCAGCCGACCAGTACCTCGCCGACGCCGAAATCGGCGGCAACAACACCGCTGACGACGAAGTCGCCGAACGGGAAAGGCGTCGCAACGGTAACCGGTGCGTGGCAACAGCTGGGCGATTCGGGCGTCGCGGTGGCCGCGGCGACCAGCGCCGTTTCCACGGCGTCCGCGTCGAAATCGGCGCCGAATTCCATCAGTTCGCTGACTGCCTCCATCGTCGGTCAGCGCACCGCGAAGCAGTTCGGACTGTCCGGACTGGTCATCAAACTGGGACGCACCGATCACGGTGCAGGTTCCGCGAATCTCGCGGTGCGGTTGCCGATAAAGCTCTTGAACGGCTTGTACGGCGCCGATTACGCCGCCCGCACGCACTGGGTGCAACTGCCCGCGACAAAACCGGCGGCCACACCGTCGAAGAACCTCAAGGCGGCTAAGAGCGTGGCCAGCACTTTGGATGCGTCGGGGCAGAATGTCGTGCTTTCCCCCCAGGTGAACACCGCCGGCGTAATGCTGGCGGCGATGAGCACTCCCGTGTCCACGACCGGGACCGGATCCTTCACCGCGACGTCACTGAAACCCGCTACCACGTGGGATGTTTCGGCTCAGACCGGCGACTTCTCTTGGCAATACCCTTTCCAGCTTCCTCCCGCTGCGGCTGGACCCGCACCCGCGGTCGCGTTGAGTTACGATTCGCAATCGGTCGACGGGGAGACCGGTTCGACGAACAATCAGCCGTCTGTGGTCGGTGAGGGCTGGAGCCTGGGCGGGGGCGGTTTCATCGAACGCACCTACGTGTCGTGCTCGCAGGACGACGGCTCTGGTGGGGCTGTGGCCAGCTCCGGCGACTTGTGTTGGAAAACCGACAACGCCACGATTTCGCTGGCCGGGCATGCCGGTCAACTGATCAAGGATGCCACGACCGGGGGATGGAAGCTGGCGCAGGACGACGGATCCCGGCTCGAGCACCTTGTCGGCACAGCGCAGGGTTGCGCAGCCAACGGCACCTATGACACGGATTGCTGGCGGCTGACCACCAGGGATGGAACACAGTACTATTTCGGTCTGAACGAGCTGCCCGGCTGGAGCAGCGGTAAGCCGGTCACGAATTCCACCTGGACAGTTCCCGTCTTCGGCAACGATGCCAGTGAGCCGTGCCACGCCGCCACCTTCGCGGCCTCGGCATGCACGCAGGCGTGGCGCTGGAATCTCGACTACGTCGTCGATACGCACGGTAACGCTGAAGCTTTGTATTACGACGCAGAGACGAACAGTTACTCAAAGAACGGCACGACGGTAACGAGTTATGTTCGCGGCGGTCAATTGGATCACATCGACTACGGGCTCAGGTCAGCGACGATCTACGGATCGAATGCGGCCTCAGACAAAGTGGTGTTCGGCTACGACCCGTATGGGCGGTGCAGCGACGCGACCCACGCCGGCTGCACAACGGAGTCCGTCACCGGCACGGGGACGGCGGCCGCGCATCCGACGAACTATCCGGATGTCCCGTTCGACCAGTACTGCGCCACCGGTGCGTGCGCCGGTCTTCTCTCGCCGACGTTCTGGACGACCGCCATGCTGGATACGGTCACGACCCAGGTGCTTGCCGGCGGCGCCTATGTGCCGGTGGATGTGTGGAGCCTGGGGCATTCGTTTCCGAGCCCGGGTGACGGCACGAACGCCGCGTTGTGGCTGACGCAGATCTCACATACCGGGTATGACGGGTCGGCGTCGCTGGCTGAGCCGTTGACCACATTCTCCGGGCTGACCATGCAGAACCGGGTGTGGGCGATCGACGGGCTTGCCCCGTTGGATAAATACCGCATCTCCTCGATCACGACAAGCACCGGGGCGGCGATCTCCGTGAACTACTCGCCTCAGCAGTGCACCGTCGCGGGCGCGCCGGCGATCGAGGCGAACCCGCAATCGAACACGTCGCGCTGCTTCCCGCAATGGTGGTCACCGCAAGTCACGCCGCCACAACCGGTACAGGAAGACCTGTTCCACAAGTACGTGGTGACCTCGGTCATCGCCAACCCGGCGACCGGCGGAGGCAACGATGCCGCTCAGGAGACCGACTACGTCTACACCGGCACTCCGGCCTGGCGGTACGACACCTCGCCGCTGACACCGGACAAGCAGCGCACCTGGTCTGTGTTCGCGGGGTACAACACGATCGAAATCCGGGTCGGCGACCACAACACGCCGGCCGCGCAGCAGACCACCGATTACACCTTCTACCAAGGCATGGATGGTGATCGCGCCAGCACTGCCGGTGGGACGAAGTCGGTGTCCGTGACCGGATGGCCCGGGGTGGCCGACTCGCTCTGGTTCGCCGGACGCACCCGTGAGGTGAAGACGCTCAACGGCGTGGCCGGCGCAGTGGTATCCGACACGGTGACCACTCCGTGGGCATCCGCAATCACCGCCAACGACGGCGTCGGCACCGCACGGATGGTCAACGACGCCGACGTGACGACCTCAGTTCCTGTCTCCACCGGCGGCACCCGCAGCACAGAGACGAAGACCACCTACGATTCCGTTTACGGGTTGCCGACCACGGTCGATGCGATCACCTCGGACGCGGGAACCACCTGCACGACGACGAGCTACGCAACGGCCGACACCACGCACTGGATCTTAGGGTTCCCGAAAGAGACCGCGGTCGTCGGCGTTGACTGTGCCAACCTCGCCTCTGCCACCTATCCAGGCCAGGCGATATCCGACACCCGGACCAGCTATGACGGGCTCGCCTGGGGTGCGACGGTCGTGCGAGGCGATCCGACGACCGTGCAGGTGGCCGACTCCTACACCGGAACCACAGCCGCCAGCGCACACTTCGTGACCTCCGCGCAAACCGCCTACGATGCTCTCGGCCGGCCCACGACCGTCACCGACGTGCTCGGCCACACCACGACGACGGCATACACGCCAGCATCAGGCGGGCCCATGACCGGTGAAACAGTCACCAACACCAGCCCGTTCAACTGGACGACAAGCACCGTCTACAACCCTGCGCGTGGTGTTCCCGTCAAAGCGACCGATCAGAACGGCAAGGTCACCACCGCCGCGTATGACCCATTGGGTCGGCGCACCGGGGTGTGGTTGCCCAGTCAACCGCAGGCGACCTACCCGAACTCCCCTTCGATCGGTTACAGCTACACCGAGTCGCGCACGGCCGCGACAGCGGTGTCAACGTCGAAGATCGTCGCCGGCAATACCGTGACCAGTTACACCCTGTATGACGGGCTGGGTCGGCCGGTGCAAACACAAGCCGGTGCCGAGGGCGGCGGCACAGTCGTGACAGACACCGCCTACGATGCGGCAGGCCGCACATCCTCCACTGACAATGCGTACTGGACGACTTCGGTGAACCCGTCGGCGGTGTTGTTCGTGCCAGCGAACCCGCAGCAGCTCCCGTCGGTGACGACGACCGCCTACGATGGTGCCGGGCGCACCACGGCCACGATCCTGTCCTCGTACGCGACCGAACGGTACCGGACCACGTACGCGTATCCGGGCGCGGATCGCACGGATACCACGCCGCCTGCTGGTGGCACCCCGACGACCAGCTACACGAACTCGCTCGGACAGCAGGCGAAGCTGATCCAGTACCTGGCGGCGGCGCCGAATCCGGCGGCGACGCAGGAGGCCACGACTTACAGTTATGACCCGCAGGGCAGCATGACGGGCATGGTCGACCCGGTCGGCAACCGGTGGTCGTGGGGCTTCGATGTGCTCGGCCATCAGGTGTCCGCGACCGATCCGGATACCGGCACCACGACGAGCACGTTCGACGACGCCGGCAATCAGCTGACCAGCACCGACGCTCGCGGGGTCACCCTGGCCTACAGTTATGACGCGTTGAACCGGAAGACTGCCGAATACGCGGGCTCGACCGGCAGCACGGGCAGCGAACTGGCGTCGTGGACCTTCGACAGCCTGGCCAAGGGTCAGTTGACGTCTTCGACCAGTTATCAGGGTTCCACTGCCGGTCATCCCGGGTTGGCGTATACATCGTCGGTCGGCGGGTACGACGACAACTACAATCCGACGGCCACGACGGTGAGTATTCCGGTGGGTGCGCCGGCGTTCGGTGGCACCAGTTATACGACGAACTTGTACTACTACTCGGATGGTGCACCGGCCTCGACGGTGTATCCGGCGGAGGGTGGCCTGCCGTCGGAGCGGTTGCGGTATGGGTATGACGGTTTTGGCCGGTTGGGCACCCTGTTTGGGTTGAGTGGGTATTTGCAGACGACGTATACGGCGATTGGTCAGGTGGGTCAGTTGTCTCGTCCGGGGACGAATGCGTTGTATTCGACGTATGGGTATGACAATGCGACTGGTGCGGTCACCGAGATCAAGGACGGCACTTTGACCGCGGGCGTGTACACGGTGCAGGCGGACCGGCAGTACACGAGGGATAACGCGGGGGATGTGACGAAGGCGGTGACGTCGGGCACGGTTGGTGTGGGTGGGGCCACGGGTTCGGATACGCAGTGTTTCGGGTATGACTATGTGCATGATTTGACGGCGGCGTGGACGCCGGGTGCGGGTGATTGCACGGTCGCGCCGGCCGCATCCGGTTTGGGGGGTCCTGCCCCGTATTGGGAAGCGTTCACGGTGGATCCGGGAACCGGCAACCGCACCAACGAGACCATAACAACCCCGGCCGGTGTGGTTTCGCGGGCGGCGTATACGTATCCGGTGGCGGGTGGGGCGCATCCGCATGCGGTGCAGCAGGTGACTCGCACGGGCGGGTCGTCGGGGACGGATGGTTACGGGTATGACCAGGCGGGGGATACCACCTCACGGCCGGGGCAGAGCCTGTCGTATGGTCCGACTGGGAGGCTTGCGTCGGTGTCGACGGGGGCGGGCACGCAGCAGGATGTGTATGACGCGTCGGGGATGTTGTTGTTGCGGTCGGATCCGTCGGGGTCGACGCTGTTCTTGGGGGACACGCAGTTGTCTGTGGCGGCGGGTTCGTCGGTG
Organism: Rathayibacter sp. SW19; assembly: GCF_030866825.1. Classification (NCBI taxonomy): domain Bacteria; kingdom Bacillati; phylum Actinomycetota; class Actinomycetes; order Micrococcales; family Microbacteriaceae; genus Rathayibacter; species Rathayibacter soli. The sequence goes on along the minus strand of NZ_CP133020.1, from coordinate 4,716,582 downwards.
GTGTCGGCGGTGCGCACGTATGCGGGGGCGAACGATGTCCCGGTGGCGGAACGGTCCGCGACGGCGGGGGTGTCCGGCAGTGTGTTGACGTGGGTGGGTACGGATGTGGACGGGTCGGCGGATGTGGAGGTGGCTCCGACCGGCTCGGCGGTGGTGCACCGGTTCACGGATCCGTACGGCAACTCGCGTGGTACCGCGGCGGTGTGGTCCAGTGATCACGGGTTTTTGAATCAGGTGACGGATGCGTTCGCGAATGTGACCGTGTTGGGTGCGCGGGCGTATGACAGCACGTTGGGGAAGTTCCTGTCTGTCGATCCGATCCTGGCGCCACAGAATCCGCAGCAGAGCAACGGGTATGCGTATGCCGGGAACAACCCGGTCACGATGGCTGATCCGTCGGGGTTGTGTTATCAGCTCAGTGGTGATGTGTTGAATCACAACACCGGGTGTGTCGGTTCGTCGGGGAACCCGGCCGGGAACGGGGCGGCGACCGCGGGCCTGGGTGGTGCACACGCCAGTGGTGGTGTCACCAGCAGCGATTGGCGGCCACCCGCCGCCGGGAATCGGTCTGCGGTGACGGCGTCAGCGCCGGGGCCGACACCGTCGCCGCGGCCGAATCCGGTTCCTGAACCGTTGTCGCCGCGCGCTGATGCGTTGCAAGGGCAGATAGACGTGCAGGATGCAATTGTCTTGGGGTTGAGCGTGTGGGCGACCGCCGTGGAGTTGTGCGACATGGTTCCGGATCTGGACGGCGTGTGCCTGCCTTCGACCGAATCTGCCACCGACCAGCTCGCGAGTGCGGATTCGGTTATTGCGGAGGACAGCCAGGAAGTGCAGGCGGAGGTCGATGCGCAGGCGGCCGATCGCGAGGCACAGATCGGTTGTGGTGGGGAGTCGTTCGCGCCGGACACCGGCGTGGTGTTGGCCGACGGGTCGACGGTGACCGTGTCCGGCGTGCGGGTTGGGCAGAAAGTGCTCGCGACGGACCCGGTCACCGGCAAGACGCGTGCGGAACCGGTGCAGAAGGTGTGGGTGAATCACGACACCGACCTGATGGACGTGACCGTCAGCGCGGCAGGCGTGAGTTCCGTGATCCATGCCACACAGCATCACTTGTTCTGGGATGCCACCGCCAAAGCCTGGACCGAAGCGGACCATCTCCGCCCCGGCGCCGTGTTGCGCACCGACAGCGGCGTAGTTGCGAGCGTCGCGAAGACAGAAGTTGTGCCCGGTGCGGGGAACATGTGGGACCTGACCGTCGCCACCGACCACGACTTCTACGTCACTGCGGCCGAAACGGCTGTCCTCGTCCACAACTGCCCGGCATCATCAGGCGAAGGATATTCGACGCCGCGCGGTCGGCCATATTCGGCGCACTATCTGAACGATACCGGGCCCGAGCGAAACCTTCCTGGAAGTGTCGTGGATGAGGTGATCGACCACGGCTCGCTCATGGGCGATCTTCCTGATCGTTCGATCTACTTTGACAAGATCAACAACGTGACAGTGGTTCTGAGCAAAACAACGGGGAAGGTTATCAGTGCGCACAAGGGTGGGGGAGCATGGTAGATCCCAGTGGGCGTGATCTAGTTGATTTATCACGATGCGTGATCTCCCTAAGTTCCGGTGTTGCGCTTAAGCGACGACGGTTCTCGGCAGTGGTCGATCTGACGGATTTCAACGATGTTGTGGGAATTGAGATCTTGGACTTTACCCGGCAACTATCCACAGTGCTACTGCCAGACCGGACGCCAGTAGCATTGCGCTGGGCGTATGACGACGAAGTCGACGCGTTTTATGTGCACGTGCACGAGCAGCGCGCTCAGCAACAAGTGAATGCGAACGGAATAGCATATCTCGGCCAATTAGATCGACTGCTGGTGCTGGAGGTTTCATGGTCGTCAGGTCAGTACTGACGGCGTTGGCCTCGGATCGGTCAGGTCACTCGGATGGGGCACCGTCGGCGACGGCGGTGTCGACGTCGGAGATCGTTGCCGGCATCACGGTCACCAGCTACACACTGTACGACGGCCTTGGCCGGCCGGTGCAAACCCAGGCCGGCGCCAGCGGTGGTGGCACGGTCGTCACGGATACCGCCTACGATGCGGCAGGCCGCACATCGTTCACCAACAGCTTCGATGTGCTCGGCCATCAGGTGTCCGCGACCGATCCGGATACCGGCACCACGACGAGCACGTTCGACGACGCCGGCAATCAGCTGACCAGCACCGACGCTCGCGGGGTCACCCTGGCCTACAGTTATGACGCGTTGAACCGGAAGACTGCCGAATACGCGGGCTCGACCGGCAGCACGGGCAGCGAACTGGCGTCGTGGACCTTCGACAGCCTGGCCAAGGGTCAGTTGACGTCTTCGACCAGTTATCAGGGTTCCACTGCCGGTCATCCCGGGTTGGCGTATACATCGTCGGTCGGCGGGTACGACGACAACTACAATCCGACGGCCACGACGGTGAGTATTCCGGTGGGTGCGCCGGCGTTCGGTGGCACCAGTTATACGACGAACTTGTACTACTACTCGGATGGTGCACCGGCCTCGACGGTGTATCCGGCGGAGGGTGGCCTGCCGTCGGAGCGGTTGCGGTATGGGTATGACGGTTTTGGCCGGTTGGGCACCCTGTTTGGGTTGAGTGGGTATTTGCAGACGACGTATACGGCGATTGGTCAGGTGGGTCAGTTGTCTCGTCCGGGGACGAATGCGTTGTATTCGACGTATGGGTATGACAATGCGACTGGTGCGGTCACCGAGATCAAGGACGGCACTTTGACCGCGGGCGTGTACACGGTGCAGGCGGACCGGCAGTACACGAGGGATAACGCGGGGGATGTGACGAAGGCGGTGACGTCGGGCACGGTTGGTGTGGGTGGGGCCACGGGTTCGGATACGCAGTGTTTCGGGTATGACTATGTGCATGATTTGACGGCGGCGTGGACGCCGGGTGCGGGTGATTGCACGGTCGCGCCGGCCGCATCCGGTTTGGGGGGTCCTGCCCCGTATTGGGAAGCGTTCACGGTGGATCCGGGAACCGGCAACCGCACCAACGAGACCATAACAACCCCGGCCGGTGTGGTTTCGCGGGCGGCGTATACGTATCCGGTGGCGGGTGGGGCGCATCCGCATGCGGTGCAGCAGGTGACTCGCACGGGCGGGTCGTCGGGGACGGATGGTTACGGGTATGACCAGGCGGGGGATACCACCTCACGGCCGGGGCAGAGCCTGTCGTATGGTCCGACTGGGAGGCTTGCGTCGGTGTCGACGGGGGCGGGCACGCAGCAGGATGTGTATGACGCGTCGGGGATGTTGTTGTTGCGGTCGGATCCGTCGGGGTCGACGCTGTTCTTGGGGGACACGCAGTTGTCTGTGGCGGCGGGTTCGTCGGTGGTGTCGGCGGTGCGCACGTATGCGGGGGCGAACGATGTCCCGGTGGCGGAACGGTCCGCGACGGCGGGGGTGTCCGGCAGTGTGTTGACGTGGGTGGGTACGGATGTGGACGGGTCGGCGGATGTGGAGGTGGCTCCGACCGGCTCGGCGGTGGTGCACCGGTTCACGGATCCGTACGGCAACTCGCGTGGTACCGCGGCGGTGTGGTCCAGTGATCACGGGTTTTTGAATCAGGTGACGGATGCGTTCGCGAATGTGACCGTGTTGGGTGCGCGGGCGTATGACAGCACGTTGGGGAAGTTCCTGTCTGTCGATCCGATCCTGGCGCCACAGAATCCGCAGCAGAGCAACGGGTATGCGTATGCCGGGAACAACCCGGTCACGATGGCTGATCCGTCGGGGTTGTGTTATCAGGCGAATGTGGATTCGTTGAACTTCCACACCAGTTGTATGGGGGGCAGCACTGGACGCAGCAACGGGAACGGCGCCGATTATGCGGCAGCCGAGGCGGGAACGGCCCCGAGTGCGGCGGGGAACTCGAGTTCCGATTACGGGCGGTATGTGGTTGCTGCCGCCCGGTCTTCGTACAACATGGGGTATGACCATTCTTATGATCTCGGCAGGACCGGGATGAAACCGAAGCAGCTGTTCAGCAACGTGCGCGATAAGTTCGGTGAGGTATTTCCGCCTGCGCAGAATGCCGTCAACTCGCCGCGCTTGAAGCTGGACAATGTCGGCCAGCACATTTGGACTGAACTCGGGTCGGCGAAGGGCAACATTGAGGTGATCGATATTGGTGAGGATGGTTACTCGATCGAGGCCGAGCCTGGGCACCCGGAGTATCCCGGTGTCGTGACGTTCTCGTTCACACAGGGCCGTGGCGGGCATGCGTTCCTGCACGTCAGCGCACGATACCAGGAAGCACTCGGAGGTATCGTTCCGAATTCGGTATATGGTGCTGGCACCTATGGTTTTTGGTGGGTGTACTCCCGTGCTGTCGAGAATGTGATCATTGCCCCGACGTTGCAGCAGCCACCTAGCGATGCATCTGCACGGATGGACTAATAGTGAGCAATATGGGCGGCGGTGCAGGTGGGCGGGTCTCCCATCAGGCAGTGTGGTGGTGCGGGCTGCTTGGTGTGATCGTCTTCGCGTTCCCGTTCGGTGAGTCTGCGGCTGAGTCATGGTTGCGCACGTTGCCAGTTTCATTATTTTGGGCTGGCTGGGTATTTGTCTATATACCTGCGGGGTTTGTCGCTGGCATATTGGTCGGTTTTGCGACGTACGTGTTCAACCGGCTGTTTGGTTCACGGTGGACTCGCAATAACGTTCTGACGCGGATCATCTCAGCAACGTTCGGGACAGGGTGTTTTGTCGCGGTAATGCTGTGGTGGTGGACTTTCGGGTTCGTTTTCGATCCCGCTCGGATGCTTCTGACTGTCGTAGATTTTGGGATAGTCATAGTCGGTTCGGTTGCGCTGTTCTACTTTCTACCACCCGGACGCACGCTCCGGAGCCGCACGGCAGAGTCAGCCCGCGTATCGGACTTGATGGCGCGGGTTGATGGTGCCACTGCGCGTGGCGATTCTGCAGCTGATCAGGATGGTGTGGACTGGCTTGGGGGTTTGGTCGCGCAGAAGGCTGCCCCACTGTCCGCGAATCCGGCTCGGCCTCAGAGCGCGGCCGGGACACTTCAGTCGGGCGTGGTTGGTGGTGTCGGGGTCACTCCGAACGGGAAGCGACCGAGTGCGTATCGTCATCGTTGGTGGCGTGTGGGCGGTGTGTCGGGAACGATCGTTCTGGTATCGGTGTTGTTGGGCGCGGTACAGGGCGCGGTGATCGGTGTCGTGCAGGGGCTGATGCTGGGGTTTCCTTCTGGTTCGAGCGGCAATGGCCCGCTGGTGCTGATTCTGGTACTTTTGGGCGTCGCGGGGGTTGGCATTGGTGCTGTTGGCGGTGGAATCGTTGGGGTGTCGGCGATGCTTTTGCGTATGGGGGGGATGGCCGTGTTTCCTCGGTTGCGGGCAGCAGAATGGGTTGGTGCGGCGGTTGGCGGCAGTGTGGCTGCGGTTATCTGTGTTGGGGTGGTCTCGGATTTGATTGTTGGTAGCCCGTGGCTGATCGGCGGGATCGTCGCCACAATTGATGTCGTGGTCCTCTTGTGGGAGATGCACGTTTGGCGCCACCTGCCGGCGCGGCGTGGCTCGTTGGCTCAGGGGAAGGCTGCGTGAATCGCCGGTTCGTGCAGGACTACCCAAAGGGCTGCATCCACTGGTCAGACCCGGAGTCGGGTGCGTCGACTCGTTACAACGCTCAGGATGAGACTGCGTCGTTCTAAATGGATCCGGCGGCCGGTTGCCTGCCGGCGGAGACGTTGCGGTTCGCGTATGACATCAACGGGAACCTGTCGGCGATCAGGGGGTCGAGCGCGGTCTTGTCGGGGACGAGTTTCACGCCGATCGGTCAGGTGTCCTCGTACTCCCTGTCGGGCGCGTATTCAGAGAATCCCCTTGAGATGGAAAACGTGCGTGGTGAGCTCGGACTGCCAAACGGCAACTCGGGCGAGATGCTGAGCCGCGGCCAGCTGATATGTGGGGGTTTTTGTCAAGTGGGCATTCTGAAGCTGCGCCCGTAGTTGATGGCCGTTGGGTTTGTGCTGGCCAGGGCAAGAGTGCTTTTCTCTTGCCCTGGCCAGCACAAACCCTGAGACTGAATCTCGGGTGCTGCTGGGGCTGTGCGCCACGGCCAGGTGTGTCGAGCATGTCTTATCGACGCATGGTCAGGCTGATATGCGCGGGTTGGCTACCGCAGGGCGAGGTGTTCGGCTGGAGAGGTGCCGCAGGTCTAAAATCGGGCGTCGCATGACCTGTCGGCCGTGTTGCTCATTGCTGGAAAGCGGGTCACTCCACATGTTCGCCGGCACGTGCGGTCGCGGCGCACGGCGGTCTTGAAGGGGTTACCCGTCCATCACGGCCAGCGACCAGCACCAGCCGGCCAGCTGGCGGGCGATCGCGGCGTTGGCGATCGCAGGACGTTTCTTCCGGGCCGTGAACTGAACCCACTGATCGTGCGACACGTAACCCGGCGTGGGGTGGCTATAACGTGGACTTCGCGGGCGCAGCCACCTCGGGGGTAGAGGCGATCGGTATTGGGGCTGTCGTGGTAGTCGTTGTTGGCTGCCTGGTGGCCACGGATGGTGTCTGCTCGATGGTTTTGATGTCAGACGGAACAGCTGAGCTACCTGCTCTGGGCGGCTCCCTGGCAGAATCGTTCGAGGGCAGCGAATATGCCGTCCAGACCTTTGACGCCGGGACAACCTTCTATCGTGCGGAAAGTACTGAACAAGGTGTTGGTTCCTTCTTCGGATTTGAGAAGCCGATGAGCTCGGCAGATGCAGAGGATTTGTTTAATCTTGCCAAATGGGGCAACGACGCGGACGTAGTGTCCACGTACACGCTGACGGCTGATACACCAATGTACGTAGGGAAAGTGGCTGGCGGTGCCGGGCATCAAGCCCTGCTGCCGCGCGGCCTTGATCCTCTGACCGCGTTCAAACTCGCAACTAAGGAGACTTTACCTTGACATCGACTGCCGGGTTAGTCGAGGTCATTCATGACATCGTGACGTTGCTCAGGGAATGTGACCGCGGTACGTATGCGTCTTGGTTGGCCACACGCCAGGCAATTCTGACCGACCCTGGCTCCATCGATGACGAACGTCGGCGGCAAGTAATCGCCGAGTTACATGGCGTTGTGGCCGGTATGGGCGGACTGGCCGACCTGACGTTGCGCCCTCCACAAGATTCGCTTCTAAGTCCGGTGCAAGCGAGGCAGTTGCTTGACGATCTTCAAGAACGGCTTTACGTGTTGACTCGACAAACCTAGAAGGCGGGCAGTTAAGTTGCCCACAGACCGATTTGCAATCGACGTGTGACCAGGCTGGGAGCGATGATTTTCCGACCGGCGCAGAGCCTGTGTGTGGTCCGAGCGGGGAGCTGGCCGTGGTGACCTACCGGCGCGGGCGCCCAGTCGAGCATGTCGATGCTGCGGAGACAGACGACTTATACGGCGATTGGTCAGGTGGGTCAGTTGTCTCGTCCGGGGACGAATGCGTTGTATTCGACGTATGGGTATGACAATGCGACCGGTGCTGTCACCGAGATCAAGGACGGCACTTTGACTGCGGGCGTGTACACGGTGCAGGCGGACCGGCAGTACACGAGGGATAACGCAGGGGATGTGACGAAGGCCGTCACCACGGGCACGGTTGGTGCTGGTGGGCTACGGGTTCGGATACGCAGTGTTTCGGGTATGACGATATGCGTGATTTGACGGCGGCGTGGACGCCGGGTGTGGGGGATTGCACGGTCGCGCCGGCCGCGTCCGGTTTGGGGGTCCTGCCCCGTATTGGGAAGCGTTCACGGTGGATCCGGGAACGGGGAACCGGACCGAGGTACCAGAAACAGGTCCGCCATTGAGGCGGCTGGGCTCGAATGCACGACCTCTACACCACGCGCAGACCGACCGCGGTGGCGATCTTCTCGCGCTGACCACCGGAGTGGATTAGGTGGTCACCATCGACGGTAATCTGGCTGGCGTGGCTGCGCAACGCATTCTGCACGGTCGCGAGGTGCTGATCGAGAGCGAGCCACTCGGCATCCGGTGCCGGCTCGGCGAGCAGTTCCGCGAACGGGATGCCCGTCGCGGTGGCAGCGGCCAGGGCGGCTTCACGGATGCGTCGGTGGTCCGGATGCCCGTAACCGCCATTGTCGTCGTAGCTGATCACCAACTGTGGGCTCACGAGCTCGATCAGGGCGCCGATATCATCCGTGACCTCTGCGAGCGGGGCCGCGGTGAGCGCATCGGAGGAAACGTCCGCAGCGGGGCCGGCGAGCCCCTCGCGAATCCAGCGCATCCCGGAGTCGGCATAACGACGGTCGGGTAGCCCCCGAGCGCGTGCCGGCGCCGTGCCGAGGAGATACCGCTGGGCGACACCGAGGATCGCGGCTGCATCGCCCAACTCACGCTCGCGCAGACGCGCGAAACCGGCGGGATCATCCGCGGGATCGGTTCCGAGCGCAGCGCGGACCTCGACCTGCCGGGCCAGCACGACTTCGCCCTGCTCGCCCAGCGTCGCGGTCAGGAGCACCACACGGATGCCCCGAGCCGCCAATTCAGCAACCAGCGCTCCGGAGGAGATCGTCTCGTCATCGGGGTGGGCGTGCGCCAGCAGCACGGTCCGGACCCCGTCGAGGATGCTCACGGCCGCGGCTCCGGCCGGCCCCTGAGGCCGCCGAGGCGTTCGATCGCGGCGCGATACACGTCGAGCGTTTGCTCCGCATCACGTCGCCACGTGCGCGTGAGAGCGAACGCGCGGGCGGATGCCGACAGACGCGCGGCCCGATCGGCATCCGTAAGCAGCGCGGCCAGCGCGTTCGCCCAGACTTCAGGGCCGCGCGAATTCAGCAGGATGCCGGTCTGGTTTGTGACAGATTCTCTAAGGCCGCCGGCCGGAGTCGCGAGCACTGGGATGCCACTTGCGGCGGCCTCAAGAGCGACGAGACCGAACGTCTCGGAGTGCGACGGGATCAGCAGCGCAGAGGCGTGCCGCATCAGTTCCGCCAGCTCGACGCGCGACAGCGGCCCGACGAACCGTACCCCGTCGGGGATGCCGAGCTCGAACGCCAGGGAGCGCAATTCGGCGAGGTATCCCTCATAACCGACGGTCGGACCGCCGGCAACGACCAGGTCGGGCCTGAGGGCTGCGGGCAGCGCTGCGATCGTGCGCACGGCGAGGTCGAGTCCCTTCAGGGGCTCGATCCGTGCAGCCGTGAGCACATAGCGGTCGGGGCGTTGCGTGGCACCCGGATGGAACAGTTCGGTGTCAACGCCCGGCAGCACAACGGTCACGTTCCCCGGCGGCGAACCGAGTCGGCCAGTGATCGTGGCGGCCTCGGCCTCGCTGACGGCGACGATCGCATCCGAATTCTGCGCGAGCCAACGCTCACCCGCGATGCGGCCCGGGGATTCAGGGCGCTCCCCCTCGGAGAGCGCGCTCGTCACGGGTGCCGCAATGCTGTGGTAACTCTGCACATGCGGGACGCCGCGAGTGCGCGCGAACGGTAGCGCGGCCATTCCCGAGAACCAGTGATGCGAGTGCACGATGTCGACGGCGCCCAGAACAGCCATTCCGGCTGCGAACTCCTCGATGTAGAGCTCGTGATCGCCCTTCGGTCGCGGCTCGGGCGGCCCGGCGTCAACGAAGTGCAGGGTGATCCGTTCCGAGAGTTCGAAGCGGATCGGCAGTTCGGGTGAATAACGGCGAGTCAGCACGTCAACGCGGTGCCCGAGTTCTGCCATCTGTTCGACTGTCGCTCGAACGGCGACATTCATTCCGCCGACGTCACCGGCCCCCGGCGCATCAGTCGGAGAGGTGTGCAGCGCAACGACCGCGATCCGCAAGGGCCGTGCTGGGGGCATGTGCTCAGCTTATGGGGTTAGGGCGAGCGCAGCCGAATGGTGCTGGGGTGCGGCATCCGGTATGCTGTACAGGTTGTCCATGTTCTGCCGCGATCAGCGGCGGGCAGGCGACAGATGCCAATACCCTCCTGCTGCAGAACGTCTGTAGCCGTGTTAGTCCAAAGGAGGTGGGTTAGTCATGCATCAGTACGAGTTGATGGTCATCCTCGATCCGGAGATCGATGAGCGCACCGTAGCTCCCAGCCTTGACAAGTTCCTCAATGTTATTCGTAACGACGGTGGAAACATTGACAAGATCGACATCTGGGGTCGTCGCCGCCTGGCGTACGAGATCAACAAAAAGACAGAGGGCATCTATGCCGTCGTCGACTTCACCGCGAACGCAGATGCGACCGCCGAGCTCGACCGCCAGCTGAAGCTTTCAGAGGCCGTCATGCGCACCAAGGTGCTGCGCGCCGAAGATGCAATCGCCCAGGTTGCCACTGCGGCGAAGCTGGCAGAGGAGAAGGCAGCCCGTAAGGCTGCTGCCCCCGCCAAGGCTCCTGCCACGGTGAAGGCTCCTGCCGCGTCGCCGACCGCTGCCGTGGCCAAGGCCGCCGAGAAGGCAAGCGCGTAGTCCGATGGCCGGCGAGACTATAATCACTGTGGTGGGCAACCTCACCAGCGACCCGGAGCTGCGCTACACGCAGAACGGGCTGGCGGTCGCCAACTTCACCATCGCATCCACTCCGCGCACCTTCGACCGCGCTGCGAACGACTGGAAAGACGGCGAGGCGCTGTTCCTGCGCGCAAGTGTCTGGCGTGACTTCGCCGAACATGTCGCGAGTTCGCTGACCAAGGGGTCCAGAGTCATCGCAACCGGGCGCCTCAAGATGCGCTCCTACGAGACGAAGGAGGGGGAGAAACGCACGAGTACCGAGCTCGAGATCGATGAGATCGGGCCTTCGCTGCGTTACGCCACCGCCGCAGTCACGCGCGCACAGTCATCCGGGGGCGGCCGTGGCGCCGTCGGCGGCGCTGAAGAGCCGTGGGCTGCCAGCCCCGCCCAGGGTAATGCGCCCGCGGGCGACGTCTGGAACACCCCTGGCAGCTTCAGCGACGAGACACCCTTCTAAAACCCCTGCGGTCGAGTAGGTCGCTTGCGACCGTATCGAGACCATCGTGATCTCGATACGCTTCGCTACTGGATCAACGCATCATAAGCAAAGGACAAATTATGGCTGGAAAGTCGAGCGGCGATCGCCGCAAGCCGATCCGCAAAGGCAAGGATGGAAAGAACGCCGCTCCGGCGAAGTCCATCCGTGTCGGCGTGATCGATTACAAGGACGTCGCAACTCTGCGCAAGTTCATTTCCGAGCGCGGAAAGATTCGCGCTCGTCGCATCACCGGTGTCTCCGTGCAGGAGCAGCGCCTCATCGCCAAGGCAGTAAAGAACGCCCGCGAAATGGCACTTCTCCCCTACGCCGGCTCAGGCCGTTAGGAGTAAAGAAGAATGTCGAAACTCATTCTGACCCATGAGGTCACCGGTCTCGGTTCCGCTGGCGACGTCGTCGAGGTGAAGAACGGCTACGGGCGCAACTACCTCATCCCGCAGGGCTTCGCCGTCGCGTGGAGCCGCGGTGGCGAGAAGCAGATCGATCAGATCAAGGCTGCTCGTGCCGCCCGCGAGCTTGCCACCGTCGAGGAAGCTCAGGACCTCAAAGCCAAGCTCGAAGCGACGAAGGTCAAGCTCACCGTGAAGGCAGGCAAGGAGGGTCGCCTGTTCGGTTCTGTGAAGACCGCCGACATCGCGGACGCGGTTGCCGCGGCCGGTATCGGCGCGCTTGACAAGAAGAAGATCGAACTGCCAAACGCGATCAAGGTCGTCGGTGTGCACGAGGCGACGGTTCGGCTGCGTGAGGACCTTTTCGCTACGATCACCCTCCAGGTGGTCGCCGCGAAGTAGTTCGCAGCACGGCTGTGTAGACACAGGAAGGTAGCGGCGGGCAATGCCCGCCGCTACACCCAGTTAACGACCAGCGCAACCCCCAATTGACATGTTTGTGCACAGGTGTGCCCCCAATTCGCCCAAGGTTCAAGTGTGCGTCTAAACTCCTTAAATCCCACATGCTGGGGATAGAGAAAGACCAGATCAGCTTGCGTAAACTCGACTAGATTATTTCGTTGTCCACAAGTTGTTCCACCCGGATTGCACACGACATGCGGCGTTTCGCGCAGATTCTCCACAGCGTTGTCCACAGGCACAGTTGTGTGCGCGCCGCCGACTGCCTAGGGTGGAGCCGCATCGACTTACAGAGACCACCGGCAATCTCGGAAACCGAGACTGTCGGTGGTCTCTGCGAGTGTGGGGACAACGATTGCAGGCTTCGGTGAACAGGCTGCGGCCGATGCTTATTCAATACGCCGATGAAGGGGGAACGGGTGTCTATCGCTCATCTTGGTTTGGCGGACTCGCGGCCCATTGGCGAATCGCGTTCGACCGAGCGTACGCCTCCGCACGACCTCTTGGCCGAGCAGAGTGCGCTGGGCGGAATGATGCTCAGCAAGGATGCCGTCGCCGACGTCGTCGAGGTAGTCAGGGCACTCGACTTCTATGTTCCCAAGCATGAGCTGATCTTCGACGCGATCCTGTCACTGTACGCACAGGGTGAACCGACGGATGTCATCACGGTGACGGATGAGCTGACCAAACAGGGCGAGCTGTCGCGTGCCGGCGGTGCCGAATACCTGCACACATTGACCAGCCTGGTGCCGACCGCGGCGAACGCGGGCTATTACGCATCCATCGTCGCGGAGCGCGCGCTGCTGCGTCGGCTGGTCGAGGCAGGAACGCGGATCACCCAAATGGGGTATGCCGCGGAGGGCGAGGTGCTGGATCTCGTCAACAACGCGCAAGCCGAGATCTATGCGGTGACGGGCTCGAGCGACACAGAGGACTATATTCCGCTGACCGAGGCCGTGACCGTCGCCATTGACGAGATCGAGGCGGCAACGCACACGGACGGATCGATGACCGGCGTACCCACCGGGTTCGCCGACCTCGACGACCTGACGAACGGCTTGCACCCCGGGCAGATGATCATCGTGGCTGCGCGGCCCGCACTCGGAAAGTCGACACTCGCGCTCGACTTCGCGCGGTCCGCGGCGATCAAGCACGCTCTGCCCACCATCTTCTTCTCGCTCGAGATGGGGCGCAGTGAAATCGCGATGCGCTTGCTCTCGGCGGAGGCATCCATTCCGTTGCAGAGCATGCGCAAGGGCACACTCGACAAGCAGAACTGGGCCACGATCGCGTCGACGCGTGGACGCATCAACGACGCGCCTCTATACATCGATGACAGCCCGAACATGACGCTCGTGGAGATCCGCGCCAAATGCCGTCGGCTCAAGCAGAGGGTCGGGCTGAAGATGGTCGTCATCGACTACTTGCAGTTGATGACCAGCGGCAAACGGGTCGAATCTCGTCAGCAGGAAGTGTCTGAGTTCTCGCGGGCGCTGAAGTTGCTCGCGAAGGAGCTGCAGGTACCTGTGATCGCGCTCTCCCAGTTGAACCGCGGCCCGGAGCAGCGGCAGGACAAACTGCCCGCGCTGAGCGACCTGCGAGAATCCGGCTCGATCGAGCAGGACGCCGACATGGTCATCCTGTTGCATCGCGAGAGCGCTTATGAGAAAGACAACCCGCGTGCAGGCGAAGCCGACCTGATCGTCGCCAAGCATCGCAACGGCCCGACTCGCACCGTGACCGTCGCGTTCCAGGGGCACTTTTCGCGGTTCACCGACATGGCGGCGTCGTAGTGTGCCTTTTGTAGGTTCCGCATTGAGATGGCGAATTCTTGCGTAAATGGCGAGCACATGGCGAATTCGCCATTTGGCTTGGATTTTCCCCTGGGCGGCATCCGCATTCTCACCGACCAGGAAGCCATCGGAGGCATGCCGTTCATCTGGCTCGACGATGACGGCCGACTCGACTTCTCCGATGACGGAACCGTGCACGGCGGCATGTTCGCGCAGGCGAAACGCCTCACCCGCAACACACCCAGCCTGTTCATCGCCCCGAACCGCTACCGCGGTATCACGCCCGGCCACATCAAGGGAATGCGCGAGTGGCTCTCGCACCTGACCGTCGGGTCTCAGTAGTGCTCCCGCGCGTACCCCAGCGCTCTTTCATAAACGTCGTTGTCACGGATCTTGTACTGCGCGCACGGCGTCTGGCGCAGTGCCTTGCCTGCTTGGTCTTCGGCTATCGTGGGCTGCCACCCGTCGAAGCGAACCGGCGCGGACGGCTTCGTCGATGCGGTCCACGACGTTGGAGACGATGATCGGCGTCTCGTCGCCCGTGAGACCTTCGAACAGCTCCGTAAGCGCAGCCGTGCCCTTTTCCCCGCGAGGACTGAGGACGCGGTGGCCGTCCGCGCATGACGTGGCGGCGGACCGCGCAGATTCGAGCTCGTAGTTCGCGTTGGCGCTGGATTCTGAAACCGGAGCGGACGATGCGCCCTTCCCGCTGGGGTCCGATTGGCCGTCGCGTTTACCGTACCTGAGTGAGATTCTTTTACGGGCGGGCTATACGGGCATCCCGCGTGCAAGCGTGTCGCGGATCCCAGTGATCGCCCTGGAGTGCCCGTTCAAGGTCCCACTTGCGGGCGGTTTCGCTGGCCGTGGTGAGATAGAGGAATGGATTCCGCCGCGCTTTCAGACCTGTCGATCAGAACGTATGAAAGCAGGGCGGAGTTGCCGTCCGTCAGCACGATTGAGCGGTTGTACGCGGCAGCTTCGCAGGTACCACCACTGAGCGAGCCCCCGAAAGTTGCAGCCTCATATGCCCGGCTGTATGGAGACGCGAAGCAACGCAACGACATGGTCGGAGTTGGCGCTGTCGCAGGAGGCGAACTCATCGGTTTTGCATACGGTTATCGATGGTTGTGGGCATCGGAGACCGACGAATGGTCGAAACAACTTCGCGTTCGTCTCGGCCCGGATTCTGCCGCTCTTATTGACGAGTCGTTCGCTGTATTGCTCCTTGCCATCCATCCGGCAGCAGCGCGTCGCGGTCTTGGGACCAAACTCCTCGAACTGCTGATGGGTCTGTCCAATGCCCAAACGTATTGGCTTCAGACGACGGACAAGGACACGCCGACGCTGCGGCTCTACCGACGTTTGGGATATCACGGCCTCGGTCACGGACCGGACGCGCCGAACGGGAAACCTGGATTGATACTCGTGCGCAGAGCCGACAAGACCCGCTGATCGTTCGGCTTACGACACAAACCGGCTGTATTCGGGCCACGAGCGTTTCAGCGCGAAATCTGCGTCCGGTCCTCGTTCCGCTGTCGGGCACCCTCTTTGGTCGGGAAATGGTCTTGAGCGCATTAAAGTGATGGCGCAACCTCCCGTTCGGTGATCGTCCGGTTTGCGGGCGCCCCTGCGTTCTGATCGCGCATGTTCAGTTCCATGCCGGATTTCGCCGAGCTGGTTGAAGAACACGGCGCTGGCCAAGGTCGCCTGCTCCGCCTCGTTCAGGTCCGGTCGCTGCAGTCATACCGTGACGTCAACGCCGTACTGCTCGGCGAGTTGAGTGACTCCAATGGCTTGCCCGGTTCGTGCAAACTTCCCCGGGTCGGCTGCAAGAGCCGCAACGGCCCGGCCGACACCTTCGGGAGACTGCGAGTCGGCGAGGTCGAGGTGATCAGCGAATTGCATGACGCCCTCGGTACGCACCAGACCCGGGTGCAGGCTGACGGAGGTGACATGGTGCTCACGAAGCTGTTCGGCGGCCGCGAGAGCAAAGCGATCGCAGGCGACGTTGGCCATGCCATAGGCGACACCGAAGGCCGCTTGCTGGGCGGGGCTGATCTGCATAGAGATCGTGACCATGAGCGAGTTGCTAGGTGCCATGAGCAGCGGTGCGCACAAAGCGGCGGCCACGTAGTGAGCGCGAACGCCTCCGGTGAACATGGAGTCGAACAGGTCGACCGGTTGCGCCCAGAACGGGGCGTTCCACTCATCCCATGCTCCCGCATTGAGACGTTCATAGCCGGCCCACACGTTGTTCACCAGGAGGTCTAGCCTGCCGGATTCGGCGGCCAGGCGGGCAACGAGGGACCTGACCTGGTTATCGTCGCGATGATCGCAGACAACCGCAATGCCGTGCCCGCCGGCCCGGATTATTGCGTCGGCGGTCTCTTCGATCGTTCCTGGCAGATGACTGCTGCTGTGCTCCTGGTTGGACCGGCCGGTGACCCACACCGTCCAACCTCGCGACCCCAGAGCGACCGCAATTCCGCGCCCAATGCCGCGGCTTGCCCCTGTCACGAGCGCGATTTGTTCCGCCACGAAATGACACTATACATCCGCGGCGCGCTCAATGACATGCGATTGTGCACCTGGACAGCCATCCGTCGCGTGCAGACGCCGACAAGGCCGCGGTCGGCTACTACCGTGATCGGTTGTGGTGACAACTGGCGAGCAGAAGGTCAGCGGTCACCGGGACTTCGGCGTTGCCGGCGGCGGTCCTCGGCCGATAGTTGCAAGGAGCGGACGCAAGTGGCCGGGCTTTCGCGCCCTGACAGGTAAACCGTAAGGAATATCAAGCTCGCCAACCGCGGAGCCGATCGATACCCGTAGGAGGATCCGCTTGCGGATTGGCATCGCAGACGGGTAACGGTTCGGCTTGCGGGTCGAGGGATTGCTGGGCGGAGAATATGCTGGCGGCTAGCGTAGGACCATGAGCTCGTACCGGCGCCCCTCGTTTCCGGTTGAGGTCTACCGCAATGAACAGGGCGCCCCGATCAACTACGGCCATCGGTGGGACGGTGCATCGCCACCCGAGGACGCATATTCCCGGGTGAGTAATCTGCAGCGGTTCACGCCTCTGCGCGCGGTCGCCGACGCGCTTGTCGAGTGGCTTCAGAACACCTTCGACGTCACCACCGAAGAAGCCCCGGATGTCGCTGCTGATCTTCTCCACCCGCCAGATCGTTTCATTCGTGCAATACGGGTCGTGCCAGGTGGGCCGAATATGGCGCCGTTGACATTTGTGCTCACACAGTTTCCGGGTGTGTACCTTCACGCGGGCTTGCTCCACGACTTTCACTTCCCGGTCTGTGGTTGCGATGCCTGCGACGACGACGCCAGGAGTGTGGCGGAAGAACTCGAATGGACTGTGCACACCGTCGTGTCGGGCGGCTATTCAGAGCGGCTAGACCCTTGGCCAAGTAACTGGATCGAGTACAGGCTTGATGAACCAGGGGTCCAGTCGCGCTCCGGACGAACGCGCACCAACGATTTACCCGGCGAACGAATGAAGGTCGCGCGAACCGCTCTAGCCCGGACCGGAAGCTGGCTGCCCTGGCAAAAGAGTTCTCAGGATTCCGGCGACGTTACCTACTGATCATTGAAACGCACCGTCCCGCTGATCGTCCCGCTTGTGGAATTTCCCCTCAGGCGTTGACGCGTGCGCTTTCCGGCTTTTAAGTGCTGGTTGATTGTCCGTCGTGTTCGCGGCGCGCAGTTACCGATTTCGGAGGCGCTGCGTGATGAAGAGCGACGCGCGCTCGATTGCCTCATCGGCTTCGTCTATCGTTCCGACGAACGCTGGGAAGACGTGAGGTACGTGGGCGACGATGTCGAGGATCACGTCGACGTCCGCATTTCGAGCGCGTTCTGCGAGCCGTACGGAGTCGTCGAGCAACAGCTCATTGGTTCCGACCTGCAGCAGGATAGGCGGGAAGCCGGTCAGGTCAGCGAGTGCGGCGGGTGCAAGAAGGGGCTGGGCTGGATCCTGGCCGTCGAGATACAGCTCCCCCGTGCGGCCCATTGCCTCGCGGGTGAACAGCGGATCGATGCCCTCCTTCGCGATCATTGAAGCGCCGGAGCGTGTGTGGTCAAGTCCCGGCGAGAACGCGACGAGGCCAGCGGGCATTGGCAATCCAGCCTCTTTGGCGGCGAGGCAGGCCGTCACGGTGAGTCCGCCCCCGGCGGAGTCTCCGACGAACACTATGGAGGCAGGGTCGATGCCCTCGTCGAGGAGGCTGCGATACGCGTCCATGCAATCGTCAAGGCCTGCGGGGAACGGGTACTCAGGGGCGAGGCGGTAGTCGAGTGAGAGCGCCCGCACGCCGGTCCGCTCGACCAAGTGAGCGGTGAGCGCCATTGCCGTCTCTGGGGAACCGAGCGAGAAGGAGCCGCCATGGAAGTACAGGATCGTGCCGGATCGGCGTTCCCTCTTCGGCTCCACCAGGATTGCCGGACGATCCCCGAGTTCCACCGGAGTGCGCGTGACTCCAGTCGGAATCGGGAACCTACTCATGAAGTGTGCGAAACCTGCCCGCATGTGTTCGACCGAAACCGGTCCGGAGGGCTGCGGGGCTTCGCGAAGTGTCGCATCGAGTGCTCGTCTTTGTTGCTCGCTCATTAGGGCTCCTTAATCCGTACTCCTGAACTGCATGCCGGGGCATCTACCGGTAGACTACATGCCATGGCATCTAATTCAACGACGCGCGAGCTGGGTTCGTTCTTTGACGACCTAGTGCGCTGCGAGACGCGTCTCTACAACGCGCTCAACGATAGACTCCGGAGCAAACATGGGATTGTTGCCACACAGTTCGAGTTCTTGCGCTACCTGGATGGGCATCCGAGTTCGCGCGTCGCGGACGTCGCCGCGAACTTCGCAGCGGGTATCGGTGCCATCAGCAAGGGGGTCGACCGTCTCGAAACCCGCGGCTGGGTGGCGCGCCAGCCCAATCCCGCTGACGGCCGCTCGTCGCTCGTCAGCCTCACCAGCACAGGGGCCGCGCTGCTCGCCGAAGCCGAGGTATCGTTTCAAGAACTACTCGTGGAGCTCTTGTTGGTGGATCTCACACCCACTCAGGTACAGGAAGTAGGAGCCGCCCTCGGAATGCTCCGAGCCGCCCTTGAACGAGTGCACGTCGGAATACCCGTCGGATGATTTCCTGCACTCGTCTCGCCATTTGACGCACACCCACCGTCCCGCTCAACGTTCCCTATGTGACGCAAGCCAGTAGGTTGCGGGCCACGAGCTTTCTAGCGAAGAATCTGCGTCGGTAGAGGATGGTCCGGCTTGCGGTGCAGGTGTTGCTGGTTCAGTTTTGAGGCCACGCTTGTGTGTACCTGGTGGCTGCTGCCACGACCCCCTCGCACGGTGCAGTCGCAGATGCCGCCAACGGACTTCGACGCCGTGTTCGTCCCGCGGGCCGCCGGATGTGCACAGGCCGTGGACGCTGCGGGGAGACGCTAGGGCGATGGCATCTCGACGAGCGGCCGGATTTCCGTGATGAGCGCATGAGCGTTTTCGAGCCGGGCGATGCCGAGGCGGCCACCGTGTTCGTTCGCCCACGCCGCCTGGTATGAATTAATCCTGTCCAGCACTCGCCGCCCGCGAGCGGTCAGCGCGAGCAGCTTGGCACGCCGATGCTGCGGGTTGTCACTGAACTCGGCAAGGCCCTCCTCGACGAGCAGATCGGCAACCCGCTGCACCGGCTGGCGGGCCATTCCCCGCAACCGGCCGACCTGCGCGACCGTCTGCGGCTGCTCGGCCACGGCGTCCAACACCACCCAGCGGGCAAGTGTCTGTCCGCCGTGTCGGGCGATCGCCTCACCGGCAGCGGTCACGAAGTGCCCAAGCACGGACACCTCGACCACGAACGACGTGAAGACCTCGCCCGCCCCCGTGCGCTCCATGTGAACCCCCATTTCATATTGACACCATGGTGTCATCTCCATGATACTTGGCTATGACACCATAATGTCAAAATGTCGAGGAGGTACCAATGTCTGACAAGATTTTCAGTCCGCAAGCCACAACTGCGCACACGCCGTCCGGCAGGCCAGCCACGGCACCCGCCGTCACAGCCGCTACGGCGATCGAACCGTTCACGATCGAGGTCCCAGAGGACGACCTCCTGGACTTGCGGCGCAGGCTTGAGCAGACCCGTTGGCCCGACGAACTGCCCGACAGCGGCTGGGATTACGGTGTGCCGCTCACCTACCTTCGCAGTCTCGTCGACTACTGGCAAAGCGGTTACGACTGGCGCGACCAGGAGAAGATCTTCAACGACTATCCGCAGTTCCTCACCACGATCGACGGTCAGCGAATCCATTTCCTGCACATCCGATCTCCGCACGAGGGCGCGCTGCCGCTGCTGTTGTTGCACGGGTGGCCCGGTTCGGTCGCCGAATTCCTTGATGTGATCGGCCCACTCTGCAACCCGACGGCCCATGGCGGCGCTGCGGCCGACGCGTTCCACCTGGTGATCCCCTCACTGCCCGGGTTCGGTTTTTCCGGGCCCACCCACGACAAGGGGTGGGACGTTGCCCGCACCGCGCGCGCGTTCGCGGTGTTGATGGAGCGCCTGGGCTATGAACGTTACGGTGTCCAGGGCGGTGACATAGGGGCGCTGATCGGACCTGAACTGGCCCACGTCGATCCCGACTACCTGGCTGGAGTTCACCTCAATGCGGCCACCGTCGGCTTCATCCCCTGGGGCGAGGTTCCCGAGGCAGACCTCGCCACCTTAACCGCCGTCGAGAAGAAACGACTCGAGGCCCTGAGAGACTTCATGGCAAACGGCAACGCGTACTTCACCATGCAAGCCAGTCGCCCCCAGATGATCGGCTACGCGCTGACCGACTCGCCGGTCGGCCAGCTGACCTGGATCCTCGACCGGATGGCTGCTTGGGTGCACGGCCCGATAGACGAAGCGCTGAGTCCTGACCAGATCCTCACCAACGTGATGTTCTACTGGCTCACCCGCACAGCAACATCGTCCGCTCGGATGTATTACGAGAACATGCACGCCCAACCCGACTGGGGCAGGTCACCGTCCGGTGTGCCGGTGGGCGTTGCGGTCTTCGCCGAGGACCTCGCGATCCGACGCTATGGCGAACAAGGACTCAACATCACGCACTGGAGCGACTTCGACGACGGCGGTCACTTCGCCGCCATGGAACGCCCCCAACTGCTCACCGCCGACATGCGCAGCTTCTTCAACAGCGTCCGCTGAGCACCGCCACGGCACGAGTGACTCATGTCGATCGGTTTCCGTGCGGCTGGATGGTGCGGACAGGAGCGGCAATTCGGTGGCGTGATTGCGCCGATGCGTGCGCCCTCAGCGGGCCGCCCGATAGTGCGCGCGAAAGATGATGAGCGCCGCGAAGTACAGAAGTGACACGATTCCGGTTGCGTATCCGATGAGGAACACGATTCTGACCACGAGGTTCGAATTTTCAAGTTGAAGAACAGCGGTCCCGAAGAGGAGCGTTCGCAGGTAGAACAGGCCCTCGACAAGCAGAAAGCTCAATAGTACCCAATAGCCGTACCGGCGATGTGCGTGGTTTCCGAAATATCCGATGAAGAACCATGCGAGCGTTGAGCCCAACAGAATGATCGCGCTGAGGGTGGGGGGCGTGTGATCTGGGATGTAATAGTTCACCATGTAATAGGGGATCTGCGCGAGATAGTCCACGATCACCACCCAAAACAGCAAAACGAGGGGCGGCACCCATCGAGGTCTCATCCCTAGATAGTAAACGCCGCGACGGCCCAACACCGAGTTTCTGAGGCGGGGCCGACATCCGCCCATGCATGAGTGGCTTCAGGCCTAGGCTTCAGTCGTCGTGGTTGTTGGCCTAAGCAGGCTGACGTCATCTACGCGGGTAGTGAGCTGCCGGGGAAGCTGCGCACAGGGTGCACTTCGTAGGTGAGGACGCCAGCTTGGATAGCCGGGTCACCGTCCATAATGATCGCAGTCTCCTCCACGGTGGCGTTAAAGATGCCAAGGCCACGAAACTCGGTGTTGTCCGTGGCCGGGCAGACCACCGGTAATCGGCCGTCGAGGTGCAGAGAAACATTGCGCATGCCGTGGCTGTAAATGATCGTCTCGGCCCCGTCCATGTGCCGGTTCGGCCCGGTCTTCAGGATCACCGCCGTGTAGGGTTTGACGCTCGCACGTAGGGCCTGAAACTTCTCATCGCTGATTGGTGCCGGGGTTGAATTCATGATGGCGTCCATACTCTGGGTGCGGGGCTCTGTCGTCGGCGGGCTCGACGCCCATCGTAGGCTTCCGAACTCGCGGAATCCATGGTTCGGCTTCACGAGTGAGAGGCTGCTCCCTCTGTATGCACCCTCTCTGTATGCACCCACCAGCAAAGCCGCGACACCCCGGGATCTCGAATTGCTCTACCCCCGGCACTGCAGGTGGGTGCCGTACAACGAACCAGAACACGGGCAGCACAGCGTTCCCTGCAGGGTCGCCGAATTCAAGAAGCAATCCACTCCGGACGGCAGCCCCACGACCGCATGAAATGCTGCCCAGTCACCGTTCCGCTTCCGGACGTTCAGGAACCTGACTTCAGGGCCAGGATGTTCCCTGGCCGTTCAGGTTTGTAGAGCGCAAGACTGCCGGATGCGGCCACAGCAAAGGTGCCGGTCCGCCATCGGCTCAACTGTTCTGACGACGTCACCAGAGGGGCTGTCCTCATCCGGGCTGACCTTGAAGCAGGGGGTGGCTGGTCGGCGAACCCGCGCCGGATGGCTGACCCGCCTCTGACCGGGGTCTTTCCCTGCGCGGCCAGCGGTCAGCGGGGATCGCGGCCAAAATGTGCGTCTGCGCAGAGCGGAAAATCCGGCCCATCGCAACGCTGACGCGACGCGGCAGACGTGCGTCCCGCGTATGGATCGGGATGCCTGCCGCGATGGGACGTCAACCGGCGTTGACCGTTCATCTTTCTCGCCCGCTTGAACCGGGTGCGGCCGGGTGTTCACTTTCTTCGGCGGACGACCAGCACAATGTAAAGAGCGACAAGAACTACGAACAGGGTGACAAAGACTGCGACCAGGGCACCGGTGCTGATTCCTGTTGTCATCGTCTCTCCTCAAACCAAGGACTGAATCTCGCGGGCTTCGGAGGAGGCTCGATTTCTTGGTTTCCGCCCCGGTGGGGACGGGGTCCTCATGGTCCGCTCTACCAATCGATCGTGGCTAACGCCGCCTTCGCGCTGCGGAATAGTGCGAAAGGCACGCCCATAAGGAAAGCGTAGCGGTGGCCCTTCCACTTATGCGTGCACCGAGAGGCGCATCGTCAATTTGTTATTGACGAAATGAGTTCGTCAACATACGATTGACGCATGGATGATTTCCCTATTTCACTAGACACTTTGATCACCTTCGTCCGTGCGATTCACCCCGACGGCGATGTCCTCGATGCACTGTCCGACGCGATCCGGGTCTCGGGCCGCGTCGAGGATCAGGCAGACGCGTTGATCGGCCATTTCGTGGACCAGGCTCGCCACGCCGGAGCCTCCTGGAGCCAGATCGGCGAAAGCATGGGGGTGTCGAAACAAGCGGCCCAGCAACGCTTCGTTGCCCGAACGGCCGAGCTCGTCCCCGGCGGCCGGCTGTTCGAACGATTCGCCCCACGCGCCCGCAACGCTCTAGTCGTCTCTCGCCAGCTCGCGGCTGACGACGAGCAGGCCATCGAGACGGAGCCTCGACACATCGTCGGTGCTCTGCTGAGCGAACCGGACGGTGTCGCCGCCCGAGCCGTTCACGCGCTCGGCGTCACCGACGAGAGAGTGTTCGCCGCGCTCCGCCTACCTCCGCTCGTTCCCGTCGAATCGACAGCGACCCCAGGCCAGGCCCATTCTCTGCCGTTCGGCACCGACGCGAAAAAACTGGTCGCACACTCGCTCGACATCGCTCTGCACTACGTACACAACTACATAGGAACGGAACATCTCATCCTCTCGGCCGCCGCCGAGGGACCGGCCAGATCCAACCTCGAGGCACTCGGTCTCAGCACGGCCGAACTGCGACCTGTGATCGAGAGCCAGCTCAACACGCTCCGGGCAGCAAAGGAACCAACACCCACGTCAGACGATGGCCCGATGAGCTAGCTTCGCGCAAGGGCGCTGCACATTAATGGAATGGTATTGAAACGCCTCAAATGTGCCGTTGATCGTTCCGCTTTCGGGTGCCCTGCTGTTAGTCGTTGCGGATGGTGCTGTCCGTCGGGAAGTCAGTGTTCGGCGGCGCCGTCGAGCATGTTCGTCACGAGCTGGATGATGGTTTCTTTTTCATCCGGCCTGCTCATCGCCGTCATTAGCGTGATAGCGGCAAGAGCGTTGCTCGACACGATGTCCTCACCGCCGCCGCTTCGCAGTGCGCCGTTCAGGGCGAGGTAGTAGGTGAATAGTCCGGCGGCGCTGCGCTTGTTTCCATCCGAAAACGGGTGGTCCTTGACTACGAAGTACAGCAGATGCGCCGCTTTCTCCTGGACGGTTGGGTACAAGTCCTGGCCGAGGTACGTCTGCTCCACAGCTCCGAGCAGTCCGCGAAACGAGTCGTTGCGCTCAGCACCAAACATGTCGTCGTTTGGAAACTGGCGCGCAAGCTCGTCGACAACCGCGCGCGCACTCTTGTATTCCAGACGAGTTGCCGGGGATGTGCCCTGCGGCTTCTTTAACGTGCCGTGGTCGTAGTCGTCGAGAAGTGCCAGTGCTGGCGAGTAGCGGCTCAGAATCTCGGCGATGCCCGCGACCTCCGCGTTCTCCGAACGCTCTGGCATGCGCGCCATCGCGCTGATCTGTTCGATCCGTGCATCATTTGTCGCGACACCGGCGATGACGTACCGCTTGAGCACGTCGTTGGCCCAACGACGGAATCGGGCACCTTCCTGCGACTTCACGCGGTAGCCGACAGAGAGCACGACGTCCAAGTTGTAGTGGTCGACCTGCCGCTCAACCGTCCGGTCGCCCTCTTGTTGAACTATTGCAAATTTTGCAAGGGTTGGGAGGCCGGAAAGCTCTTCACGCCTCGCACTCGCGATATGCCGACTGATCGTCGAGAGATCTCGACCAAAAAGGGTTGTCATCTGCAGCTGGGTCAACCAGACTACCTCGCCATCGGTTCGAACGTCCAAGTTCACTGAGCCATCCGCGGACTGGTACAACTCGATCTCGCCCACAGCATCTCCATTCACCGCTTACGGTCGCGATTTTGTATTCGTCACGGTAGTTCCAGCCGCGGTTGCGGTCCGTCACGAGCAACTCTTGCAGATTATGCAAGAGTTCGATTGCGCCCAGGCCTCCACCACTGTATGGACAACCGAGGAGGCCACCAGTCGCCGCTGGAGATTCCACTACCGGGCTGGGATGGTGGTGGCGCATCCTACGTGCGGAGTCGGACGTTCCAGGCAGCGCGTCGATTGGCGCTGTACCGTGCGGTAGACGGTGGAGCGGGCGACGTTGAACAGTTCGGCGAGCTCAGCGGTGGAGTGCGTGCCGGCCTGGTGCACCTCCATCAGGTGACGTTGCTGCGCAGGCGAGAGTTTGGGTTGTTTGCCGCGCAGGTGCCCTTTGGCTTTGGCCACCTGCATCCCTTCTCGGGTGCGGGCCCGGATGAGGTCTGATTCGAACTCTGCCACCATCGCGAGGACGTTGAAAAGCAGACGCCCAACCGGTCGAGTTTGGCCACGACGAGAGTGTCGCCGTTGCGTTGGGCGGTGAGATCTTGCTCGTTTGTGGATACGCGTGCGTATCCGATCAGTAGTTCATTCATAACCGAACAGTGCGCCGCCGTCATGGCGACAGCAATGGTTGGCAACAATCCCGTAAGAGGCGCCCGAGCGGGCACCCGCTCCCGGCTGGGAGCCGTAGAGATTCGTCGTCAGGGATGGTGCTCGAAAACCGCCCGCTGACCGTCCCGCTTGCGAGGCAGGCTGTGGCCACTCTGCGCGAATAGTGCTCGCAAGTATGATCGCTCCTGGATGGGTGAGCGCTCCGCGTGATTCATCTCGTCTGCCGGTTCCTCTGCAACAAGTACAAATCGCAAGTCATGCCGCATTGGAAGGCCCGTCACTGGACCTCGCTAACCTTGGGGCGTGAATCCGATAGACGACGACAGTGACGCCGCCCCGCTGACGATGCGCACGATCAGATATCAGATTCGGACGAGACGGAGCTAGACGGCAAGCTAAGTTACTACAACCTTGGTGCGGGGTACAGGCTGCCGCCTTTCGACCTTGGTCTAAATTTGCATCTGGGGGAGCTGTTCTCGAAGATCAGCTTCCCGAAGCCGTCGTTTAACGGTCTAGGCGAGACGTTTTTGTCGGGTGTTCGTTCCTCGCTGGATCAGATTGCCGCACTGGTTGGGCAGTCGACGGGCGTGTCCAACGCATTTCCGGGTTTGCTACAAAATATCACCGCCGCCCTGCCTGAGTTCTCGGAGTTCACGCGGGGAGTGTGGCCAGCGAACTTGAGCGGCGAGGGTATCGATCTAGATATCGGCATGCTCAAGACTTTGATGATGGATGAGGGGCTGCCCATCGCGTGGGTGCCTCGATCCGAGACCATTCGAATGGTGTTCGGCGCCAAGACTCCTGCAGGCCGTCGAGCGGTCTACGGGCGGCGGTTGCGGGGCCTCGTTACGGACTGCGAGCAGCTGACGGACAGAATGAACTCCGTAGCCACAAGCGGGTACGTGCGGTTCTTACGAGCAACAATCCGTTGCCTACGAGAAGGGCATTCGGAGAGCGCTCAAGCGCTTGCCGCGACCACACTCGATACCGCCGTGAAAGAGTTCTTCGATCGTGGCTCTTACACGAAGTGGATCGGCGTGTCAATGGCCAATCCGATCTGCCCGTGGGCGGCGCAACTGATCTCGTGTTAGGAGATACCGGGTGTAACACCGCCGAGGGTTCCGCCTGTGACATGGTGGTGCGATCTTGGTCCTGCCATGGAAGGCTGGCACGTTGTCACTACATCGGCAAACGGGGGTGTCAGAACACGTTGGCAGCACGCTCTTGGTTCGGTTGTCTGCGGTTCGGTTGGGGTGTGCGTTGCGGTGCGATCAGGACCATGCTGGGGTAGGTGATCACGCCGAGAGCAATGTGCATGACGGCAAGAGTTGTCACCCCGGCAGGTGGCTGGCCAAGGTGGGGTATCCACAAATCGGGGGCTAGGCTCACGATCGTTGCCAGCACACCGAACGCCAGGTATAGGCGGCGCCCACTGGTGGTAATCCAGGTGACGAACAGCCATCCGATGCAGGCGGTGAAGACTCCGATGATCGTCAATTTGCTGTAGTCAGCGAACTGGAAATGCCCGTAGCCGGCGATGGCAGGGAGCAGGTGCGCGGCAATCGCCGCAAGTCCTGCACACGCCAGAAGTGACAGCCCGATGGCAACAATTGTGGCAACGGCCCACCGCCACAACGCCGGTTGCGTACCGCGGCCCGGCAGGTCCAGCCTGAGGAAGGTGGGGCCGTGAAACTTCGATGGACCGGGCTCGGGTTGGTTCACCGTCAGAGACATTCGGACTCGATTCGGATTGGCGGGCGGTATGCACATGGTCACGGTCGTCGCTACGCTATTTTCTGCGCATGAGTAACTGACGTGAAATCGTGTGAGAATCCTCACATCTGGACACAGTTCGCTGAATTCTCAGTAGCCGTCCGTGCGAGTCGGCTGCTTGGCGTTGAAGGTCAGATTCCGGTGTTTGCGGGGCTGTCCGCGGCGGCCTGAGTCGGCGTAGAGGTGGTGGTATTCCCGGTAAACCTAGATACAGGACACGTCGTAATCGAAGGCCCGCGTCGCGTACTGCGTGAGGGTAACCGGGCTGCCCGTCGTCAGCGGAACTGCCGAGCAGTTTGCCTTGGCGGCCTTCTCCGACTTGGCCCCGGGTATCCAACTCTGCAGGCCATTCAAGTTGCTCGTCGAGCTCACCCTGCCGGCGATCTGGCCCCACTGATAGCTCGTCGAATAAATCCCCACGCGAGCGCCAATGCTGTGGAAGTACGCGGTCATCCCCTCGAGGTCGGCCGCGTTGGCCGTCGTGTTGGGCTCCCAACTGTTCATGGTTTCGACGTCGAGCCACCAGAGGTAGCCTGCGGGGTTGGCGACTCCGCGAATCGTGGCGTCGTCATACGCCTTGGCGTATCCGTAAATGTAGGCACACGCCACGTCGTTGGCACCGCCGCACGTTCCGTAAGGGTTCGCAACGGTCGTGCCGGCGTAGTCGTTGGAAGTCGGCCACCAGCTGCCGGCCGGTCCCGGATTCGCGGTGTTGACGTAGAGCTCGACGGCCGGTTGGCCGGTCATGACAGCGGAGCCGGCCGCCCAGTTCAGTTGGTCCGCCAGGCACGGGTTGGTCGTGTTTGCAAGCCCGTCGTTCACCCCGACGATGCCGAACGCGTGAGACGTCGGCAGGGTGGTGCCGCACTGCGGCCACGAGACGTCGTTGCCAAGGACCGTTGCAGTTGCAGGCGCCGGATGTTTTGCGGATGCCGTTTGGTCGGGTTTCGCCGCAAACGCTGCCCCGCCCGTGCCGAGCGTCAGCACGAGCGCCGCCGCCAACACAGCGGAGGCGTTGAACCAGATTTTGCGCATGGGCAAAGTATGCCTGATGCAGGCCACGACGATCTACACCCCGTTCGACCGGGTGCGCCGCGATCCCCGCAGAGCTTCTCGCTGCGTCGCGCCGTTGGTGCCCGCTGGCCGTTCCACTTGCGGGCGGCTGTCCTGCACGATGTCAGAGTCTGCGTTCTGGTGGGACTTGGCGTTGGGTGTGATTCGCCTCCTGCTCGCCTCCGTCGGTGCCGGTCGGTGTCTGTTTGTGACTGGGAAGGGTGTGTGACCGGTGACAATGAGTGCCGGGGCCGCTACGTTGGACGCGTCACCGACCGACACGAAAGGCGACTTCATGACAGACCCAACCTCGAACCCTCCGCACGATCCGTCTACGGGGCCTGCGCCCCAGGAGGGGCAGTATCAGACTCCGACGCCTCCGCCCGTTCCAGTGGCGCCTCCTGCCGCACAGTATCAGGCCGCGCCCCCGCCGCCGCAGGGCATGCCCGGATACGGTTCGTACCGGCCTGGCGTGTCGGGTCCGGACACTGCACTGGATCAGCCGTACTACGGCATCTCGTTCTGGCCGGGGATCAAACGGTATTGGCAGAAGTACGCCACGTTCACCGGGCGGGCCAGTCGTAGCGAGTTCTGGTGGGCCTACCTGGGAAACGCGATCATCTTCCTGGTCTTGTACGTCGCGCTGTTGATTCCGGGCATCGTGATCTCCGGCAACGGCGGGTCCGCAGCGCTCATGGTGATCGGCAGTATCCTTGTGGGCCTGTTCGGACTGGCCGTGATCATTCCCATGTTCGCGATTCTGTGGCGGCGTCTGCACGATACGAACCTGGCCGGCCCGTTTGCGCTGCTGACCCTCGTGCCAAGCCTGGGCGGCATCTGGGGTCTGGTGACCGGTTTCCTTCCGCCGAACCCGGTCGGCGCACGTTTCGACGTACACGGCGGATAAGGCAGCGCTAGTTTCACAACATCCATAAGCGGATCCGCTCAAGGTTCCCGTGTCAAAGGAGGTTCTGCTTGCGGGCACCCAGTTCGGTAGAACTGTAGCCTCGATTGCGCTTTCGTAATGGTGTGTATTGCCGCCCGCTGAGCGCGCGGTCAAGGATGCATATGAGCACGCCCGCGAAGGCGGCTACATCTGGGCGTCCATCGGCTCACTGATCGGCACCTCGGGCGAAGCGGCCCGACAGCGATAGGGACACAAACAAGACGCCTGAGTGACAACGAGATCAACCGGTCCAAGTACCGCCGCCGGGAGAGGCTCTCCCTTCTGAGCGGCGCGTCTACTGCCCCGCAGGCCGTTCGCTACCGGGCTAGGACGGCGGCGAAATCGACCTGCTGGATTGGTCGTTCAGGGGCAGGTACCGTTTGCCGTTGAACGGTGCGGTACACGGTGGGGCGTACGACGTTGAACCACAGCCACCCGAACGGGTCCGTCGGGTCATGCACGGAGCCGCCGATGCCGACATTGACACCCTTGACGGTCAGTTCATCGACGATGTCCTTCGCGTCAGGCAGGGAGCGGGCGAGCCGGTCGAGTTTGGCACGAAGAGTGTGTCGCCGGCCCGGCAGGCACCCAACCGGACATCCCACCGCTCGAAAACCGCACCAAAGCACCTGACCAGATCACTCGGGAGCAAACGCCCCGAAGGGGCCCGGCTTGCGACTGGTGAGACTCGTCGTGGTTTGTGCGGGTGGTTTCCGGAACGACGACGGAACGACTCCGAGCTGTTGCACCGCGTGTGAACGTATGACTGGCCGCTGAGAGGAAGCACCCACGGCCAATTCGCTAACGAAGCCCGGCCCCGATACAGAAGTTTTCACCGTCGTCTGGTTCGCGGACGAGTGGGTTCTACGCGGCGAAGGCCGTAATCTCTTCAGCCGAACTCAGCGGGCGCGGAGCGACGGTGGCGGAAGTTCCTGGGTTCTCATTCAGCGGTTGCGAGGAGGGTCTCGTCGAGCCAGTCGATGATCACACGGTTCGCCATCGATCGATTGAGCGCCTCGCAGTGCGCGCCTGCACCGTCGGCATCCTTGAACTCGACGAACGTCTTCGGGCAGGTCAGAGCGTCGTAAAGGGTCTTCGCATTTGACGACGCGGGGTCGGACTGGGCCGCAGTCACGAGCGTTGGGCACCGGATCGCCGCGATCTCATCGGGTTCGAGTCTCCATTTCGCCATCTCAGCGAGATACGCCGCCAAACCAGGCGTGCCGTTGGTCCAGTACCCGCGCTGCACGATCTTCCAGCGCAGCGAGCGGTTTGCATCGACCGCGGCTAAGACGGTCTTCTCGTCTTCGGGAGCGATGGCCGGCAGCTTGGCGACAGCTTCTGCACTGAGACCGAACCCCTTCAGGAGTTCGAAGAACTTCACGCCCACATCCAGCTGGCCGGGGTCTGCGACGATGGCAGCAAGCCGGTGCTCATAAGCGGCGACGCGCGGTGCGAAATAACCGCCGAGGCTCCAGGCGTGATACACGATCCGATCCGGGTCGACCACATCGATCGCCAGAGCCGCGTCGACGACGGGTGCAACGACCTGATCCCAGTCGTGGCGCAACGGACGCCGTTCGTCGACAAGCGGTCGGCCCTGACCCGGTCCGTCGAACAGGAGCACGTGATAGCCCCGACGCAGCGCGGCAATGCCAATGCCGACATAGTTCTCGACGTAAGTCGAGTCCCAGCCGCCGCCGACGATGATGACCGGTCGCACGTCGTTCGCGTGCCCGGGGGCACGCACGAAGTAGCCCGGCAACGTAGTGTCCTCGTACGGAATGTCGAGCTTCTCACCAGGCGGGTCGAGCAGTGCCATCGCCCGGTCGAACGTGCCCATTTGGAGATGAAGTGCGTCGACCAGTCGCGGGTCGACCGGGGTGCCATAGAGCGGGTGGTAAGCCATGCCCAGCAAGCAGGCGGCTCGCAACCAGCAATCGTACGCGCTTGCGCGATGTCCCCTTGCCGATGCCGCATCGCCCTCTTCGATGCGGCGACGAGCCAGCCTGACAAACGCCGCGAAGAACGAGTCATCGTCGCCCTCGTCCACCTCGAGCGAGAGCGCCTGAACCTCCCCGACGTCCCCGCCACCGTAGGGAGCGAAGCCGAGGATCAGGCTCCCGAACTCGTCGTGCACCGGATCGCCGAACAGCATCGTGGTCTCCTCCCTCAACGCGGAATCAGTGTCGCACGGCCCAAGCCCGTTTGAACGGTCAAATCAAGGGGATGGCGCTCGTGCCGTAGCCCAGGCGGCCACGAGTCACGACGATGAGCACGAGAGCCGTCACGGTGAATCCGATCATCACGGGCAGCAACCCGTACTCGTTGAATATCGGAGCAGGGAAGAGCGGTGCGGCGATCTTGTTGGCGAAAGTATTGAACGATGCGTGCATCAGCATCGTGATGAGCACGCTACCCCGCGCGTGGTTGAACACCCACGTCATGATGATCGTGAGGCCCGTGATCATCACGATGAACATGACCATGTTGGGAATGGTGGGCGGTGTCCACACGCCGCTCCAGAACAGCGGGAAGTGCCACAGTGCCCACAACACGCCCAAGATCAGGCTTCCGCGCAACGGGCCCACCCTGCTCTGCAAGCGGGGCAGCGCGAAGCCTCGCCAGCCGGGCTCTTCACCGAGCGGCCCGCCGAGGAAGAACGTCACCACGAACGCAAGCGGATAGGCGGCCAGCAGCGGACCGATTACGGGTCGGAAGTAGGCGACCGCTCCTGGCACGACGATTGTTCCCAGAATGATGATGATCGGGATTCCGATGAGGATGAAGAGATACCACTGAATGCCCACGCGCCACCGCACGCACCGTCGCAGAAGGCGCACGACGCCGACCTTGCCCTCGGTCAGCCCGGTGACAATGAATGCGGACGCCGCTGGGGCGAATGTCGCAACCGGGATCGCGATCGCGAACACCAGACGAGGAACCCTGGGCAGGATGCCGTTCGCCGACAGCGCGAGCGGCACTTCAATGAGCCACGCCAGGACGTACGCGATCACAAAGAAAGAGATCAACGGATGCCGGACAAGCGGACTGCGGGAGGTCGCGCGCGACAGTCGGTTCGTGTCTTCGACACTGGTCATAGTGTTCCCCCATGATGAGACGGCCTCACTCCTCCCAAATCTTGGCCTTCCGATATGCCCGCGTCAATACTTGACGGAGTTGTGCGATCCGGCGAGTGTTTGCGGCATCCGAGATACGCTTGTCAACTGTTTACGGTTCGTTAGGCAAGTCACGATCCACAACGTCCCCTTGCCGTCCCTTACGGACACCCGGTCTGGATCGAGACTCCCAAGGCCGCCATGCGCCGTTCGACTCATCTGCCTGTTGCGCATGGAGGGCCGCAATACGTTCCGCATGTGGGCGCGGTGTATTCCAGTAGGCCGAGACGCATCTCCTTCCTCAACGGCCAGAGGCGACCGAACTGTGCTCGGCGATGCGACGCGCCCGACAGTTGACAGGTCGGTTGAGAAATCGACATCCCACTTGAGCGGCCCGTCAGGTCACTTGAGAAAATGACACCCCGGATGATAAACGAGATGCCCATAGACGCTCTGGACAGGGAGAATCTCTCAGCACTTCAGGGTGCTGCGCATGTAGGTTCCGCGCCAAGATGGCGAGACACGCCGGTAACTCCACGGTAATTGGCGGTCGTTTCAGGGTCTGGATTCCACAGATGATGGCGGATTCCTACACTTCGCAGTTGGCGAGGACCTCACATCGCAGGTCCGGCCGACCTAATACCACATTCGCATTCGAGGAGACGAAACTCGCCTCTGACCCCGCCCGCAAGGGGAACGGCGAATTCTAGCGGTGGTCGCAACACGGCTGTCTTGCGAGTCGGATTGCTCGCTGGTCTGGTCGTAACGCTGGGGTCGGTGTCGGGCGCTGCTACGGGCCGTCTGCCCACGCGTCAAGGGCGCTGCGCGTCCCTGCGGGACCGGCCTGCGGCCGGCTCTTGACCCGCGGGGCCTTGCGGCCCTGGGCAGGGGAAGACGGTGGCAGGGCGGTGGCCCTGCCCTCCTGCACGCGCCCAACACCTCATGTTCCGGAGGCGGCGGCTATGCGGCCAACGCGATCAGCAAAAGCAGCACCCAGCCGATCGACACCGGCCTCCACCTCCGTGTACGAGAAATTGTAAAAATCACGCGCCGACTGCACCGCCGTTGCATCGCAGTAACGCGATAACTGCGAAAGTGCATGGCTGGCGTGACAAATTGATCACGAACGCGTAACGTCGAAGCGTTGTCTGTTCGGGCGAGACCCTCGAACGGCAGACACGGCCCGGGCTCCCCCACCTGGGCTGCCGCCCCGAATGCTCTGCACGGAGGATCAGCACGGTGTCGTTCCTGACCGGATACCTCGCGCCGTCAGGTGACGCCGCATTCGGTCATCGGGAAGCGGATGCGTGCGAACCTGCGCCGTTGACCCGCCGCCAGCTTCGTGAGCGCGAGCGCGCTGCGACCGCGGCACTCGAGGTCACCGCACCCCCTGCAGCAGTCCCGGGGCCCGCTGTGATCGCCGAGCGTGAAACGATTGCCGGATCAGGTGCGACCGCTGAACTGGCGGCGTTGCCCGCTTCCGACGCGACCGGGGCCCTCGAACTCTTCGCGGCTCTGGGTATTGGCGCACAGCCAGCGGCCGTCGTGCGACCCGCCTTAGAGCCGCTCGGCGCGCCGGAGACACGACGGCAACGCCGCGAGCGGGACACCGCCGAGATCGCGGTGCGCAGTCGTGCAGGCGCGCGTGCAAGCAAGCGTGCGGCCGAGGGAGTTGCTGTCGGCCAGGCCGAACGCACTGCCAAACGGGCGAACAAGCAGGCCGGCAGCCGGCGACGCGGTGATATCGTTCCCGTGGTTCCGCGGGCACCGGTTCCGGTTCGGCAGAGCATCCGGCTGCGCACGCCCAATGCGGATGCCCACCCGCCGGTTTCCCACGCGCGATCGAATCCGGCGCGCAAGCGCAGATTGTCCAGCTTCGCAGCAATGCTCGCGGCGGCCGGTTTGGTCACCACGTTCGCGCTACCTGCCTACGCGATCTCCTCGAACACGTCGGGTGGTGGCAATGCTTCCCTTGCCGGCCAAACACTGTCGGTCGCAAATGTGGTGATGCCGGCAAGCGGCCGAGAGAACTACACGACCATCGAGAACGTCGCGGCGTGGGATTCGACGCTCGGCACCACGGTGCCGTCGACGGTTCAAGCGCTGGCGGCGAAAATCATGAGTGCTGCTGCCGCGGGCCGGCTGACCGGCTCGACGCCTAATCACCTCCCGGAAATTCAGAATCTCGCTGCGGGCGTCGCCGTCCCAGGATGCGGCGTCGACTATCGCGTGTTGCAGGTGATCGAGGTCGCTCTCGACAATTTCTCCACGGTAGGCGTCAGTGATATCAATCGCCGTTGTACCGGGCAAATCGAGGGGGCTGGTACAGCGTCTGCGCACTATGCCGACGGCGGTGGTCACGCAGTGGACTTTGACATGCTGAACGGTCAGAGCCTGAATGGCGGCGACGCCAATTCGGTGCGGTTGATCAGGATCCTCGATCCGCTCGTTCCTCCGGGAAGTCACGTCGGTCAGCAGGAATGCCGCTCGTCGATTTCGTTGACGAATTTGGTGCCGTTCGACGACACGTGTGACCATCTCCACATTGACTTCGGCCAGACCACTGGAGCGTCGCTGCGCGACTGAATCGCACGAAGTCGCTGCGCGACTACACTGCCGGGTGCTTTGCTGTTGCTCGATTCGTAACGCGATCTGCAGCGAAGTTGGCGCTCGCGGCCAGCATGATGGCGACGGCGGCAGCGGCAGCCAGCGCGAACCCGGCACTGGAGCCGAAAGCGTCGGACACGATTCCGCCAAGCGCACTGAACAGAGCCTGACCGACGATCAGGGCGCTGGAGAGCATGGTCATCACGGTCGTCGTGCGTGCGGCGGGAGTGCGCTGGTTGGCGGTTGTGAAGATCGTGACGATGACAACGCCGATGCCGAACCCGGCAGCGACCAGTCCGACGACGACGAACGCGATAGTTGGGGCTGCGACGAGCGCGAGCACAGCGGCTAGCGCGATGCCTGCGAAGCACAGCCAGCGGGCCCGCAGCGTGAAGCGGCGCGGTGCGAATGCGATCAGGACTGCCGTGACGACGGAGCCGATGCTCATGCCGCCATAGACGATCCCGGTTGCCAGTTCATGGCCCTGATCGCGCATGAAGACGGTCAAGGCGGTCAGCACGGAGCCGAAGAATCCGCCGACGAAGAACATGCCGACGGGCAGGACCAACAGGGCGAAGCTGAATAGCCTGGTGCGCGTCGCGGCCTCTTCGGCAGACGGCTCATGGATCGGCAGCTTCGCCGTGCGGTGCAGCGCGAAGGCGACGACGAACACTGCGGTGATGCCGGCTGCGATGGCGAGCGGCGCGCCGGCACCAAGCGCTGAAGCGATGACGCCGACCGCCACGGGCCCCAGCACGAATGCGAGTTCGTCTGCCACCGATTCGTAACTCATCACGAGAGAAAGCGCCTGAGCGCGTCTTCGTCCGTCCGTGCGCGCTGTCACGATGGACACCAGTCTGGTTCTGGACATCGGTGCGACCTGCGGAGTGCTTGCGCCCAGCGCGAAGACGACGACGGCAAGCCACAGTGCGGAAGCGGTCGAGAACGTGAGCAGAACGAAGCCGACCAGGCTGGCGACGTTGACGGCTGCAGAGAAAAGCAGGACACGACGCTGCCCGTGCTTGTCGGCGAACGAGCCCAGCAATGGACCGAAGGCCGCTGTGCCGATGCCGGCGACGGCCGAGAGGATCCCGGCTTCCGTCACGGAGCCTCGCACACTGGAGACGATCGTCAAGACGCCGACGACCGTCATCGCGAATGGCAGGCGACTGACGAAGGCGAGCGGGAAGAAGCCGGCACCGACGGCGCGTAGCGCTGCGCGTGCCGGTGACGGGGCGCGAGTCGCTTCAACCGTCAGTGCGCGGATCGGTTCGGTCGGATTAGGCTCGGTCGGGTCCAGTGTGTCGGAAGTGTTCATGTTTATACCTCAACGCTAGCCGGTAGCGCAAGAGGCAACAACAATGAAACTGCTATCTTTCAATAGTGTAAATCTATCAAGATGCTGAAATCGCTCACTCGCTAAGCGACTGCCGCGCCTCAGCCTGCAACGTGGCGGCTTCGGACCGCACGAGATCGCGCAGTGCTGCCAGCGGCGTGCGTGGATCATCCACTCTCCACTGCATCGACAGCGGAAGGGTGGCCGGCCGATCCAACGGAACGGTGGTGAGATCGGCGGAGAGATGCCCGGCCATTGACCACGGCACCAAGGAGAATGCGCGGCCCTCCGACAGGAGATAGAGCCGCGATCCCACGATCAGCGGCGGGCTCATCAGCACCAGCGGATTGAGCCCGCGCGATGTGCACAGGTCGATGAGGTAGTCGTAGTACGCCGGATTCTGCTCACGTGGCCACAACAGCAGGGGCAGATCCGCGAGGTCCTCGAGGTTGACACTGCGGGCACTCGACACCGGATGATTGCGGCTGACAGCGACGAGAACTGGCTCGTCGGCGATCGTCTCCAGTTCGAACCCTTCGACAGAATTCAGAAAGCGTCCTATTCCTATGTCGGCGTTCGTTTCGACCAGCGTCGTCGATACCGCGCCGGTTTCCACGAGGGTCTCATCGATCTGGATGGCGGGCAGCTCCTGCTCTGCTCTGCTGAGCACGGCGGGGAGCAGTCTGTTGACGACGCTCGGCGTGGCGACCAGCCGGGCTGTGCGCATCCGTACTGTTTCGAACAGCTGTACCTTCTCGATCAGGGCGCCGGCCTGGTGGAGTAGCGTTCGCCCGTCGGCGACCATGATCTCGCCTGCCGGGGTGACGGTGGCCGATCGCCGCGAACGGTCGAACAAAGGGATGCCGAGTCGGCGCTCGAGCCGATTGATCTCCTGACTCACCGTGGGCTGGGAGATGTGTAACGCTTCAGCGGCTCTGCCGAAGTGCCCGGCCTCGGCAACAGCGACGAAGATCTCCAATTGGCGGAGGGTTATTTGCATAGGCTAAGCCTATCGGAAAGTGCTCAATAGTTTCTGGATTGTTGGCCAATCCTTCCGTAGCCTTGATTTCAGGTCGTAATCCGGCCACACAGCCAGAAATCATCCACTCCGACGAAGAAAGAAGTCCGCCATGAGCGAGTCCGTCATCCATGTTTCCGACGAAGTACAGAACGCCGTGCGCGAAAATCGCCCCGTCGTCGCGCTCGAGTCGACCATTTTCACCCACGGCCTGCCCCGCCCTCGCAACCTCGAGGTCGCCCTGGAAGCTGAGGCGAGCCTCCGCGCAGACGGCGTGACCCCGGCCACCATCGGCGTCTTCAACGGGGTGCCGACCGTCGGTTTGAGCACAGAACAGATCACCGAGCTTTCCCAGACGGACAACATGGCGAAGGTCAGCCTGCGCGATCTGCCAGTCGTCTCCGCACTCGGAGTGCACGGTGGCACCACGGTTGCCGCAACGTCGTTCCTGGCGCACCGTGCCGGCGTGAAGGTATTCTCCACCGGCGGCCTCGGCGGCGTGCACCACGGCGCAGCCGAGACCTTCGACGAATCCGCGGACATGACCACGCTCGCTCAGGTGCCGATCGTCGTGATCAGCGCAGGCGTGAAGTCGATTCTCGATGTCGGTGCGACGCTGGAGCGGTTCGAAACTCTGAACATCCCGGTGATCGGCTTCGGCACGACCAAGTACCCCGGCTTCTACGTCTCCGACTCGGGCTACAGCATCGCGTATGCCGTGCAGACCCCCGAGGAGGCAGCAGCGATCATCGAGGCGCGCGACGCACTCGAACTGCCGCAGGCCGTGCTGCTGGCCAACCCCGTCGCAGAGGACAAGCAGTTGCCGCCCGAGCAGCTCGACGACATCCTGACCCGGGCTTGGGCGGAGGCCGACCGGCAGGGCATTGTCGGTAACGCCAGCACGCCGTTCTTGCTCGACTACATTCAGCGGGACACTCACGGTCTCAGCCTCGAGGTGAACATCGAGGTGTATCGCGGGAACGTCGCTCTGGGCGGCCGCGTCGCGACCGCGCTGAGCCACTGACCCCACCGACGAGCTGAGAACGGAGGCACCGTGCTTGGGATCATCGGAGACCTGGTCGAGGACATCATCGTCTGGCTGGCCGAAGACGTGCAACACGGCACGGACACCGACATCGAACTGTTCCACGTTCGCGGCGGCAGCGGCGCGAACGTGGCCGGATTCGCCAGTCGGCTCGGGCCGACACGGTTCATCGGATGCGTCGGCGACGATCGTCTCGGCGACGCACTTGTGCAAGAACTCGCCGCAGAAGGCGTCGACGTGCGCGTGCAGCGACGTGGTGACACCGGCACGATCGTCATTCTGATCGACCCGACGGGAGAACGCACGATGCTCCCCCACCGGGGAGCCGCGACCCGGCTCGAACGCGTGCCGGACGAATGGCTCGACGGCTTGGACGTGTTGCATGTGCCCGCATACTCGTTCGACGGCGAGCCGATCGGGAGCAGCGTGATTGACGCGATCCGCAGGGCGAAGAGCCGCGACATCCTGGTGTCGATCGATGCGTCGTCGACCGGCATGCTCACGCACTACGGCGTTCAGCGCTTCATCGACCTGATGGCAGAGTTGAAGCCGCATTTCATCATCGGCAACAACAGCGAATCCGCGCTGCTCGGCCTGTCGATCGACGGAGAACCCGGTGAGAATCTCGCTCGCCTCGGCGAAACGATCGTCGTGACGAAGGCCGGTGCGGAGCCCACTGTGATCCACCGACCGGGAGCCGACCGCATTATCGTTCCGGTGCCGCCCGTCTCGGAGATCAAGGATCTGACCGGCGCGGGGGACGCCTTCGCGGCCGGGTTCCTGTCGACCTTCAACGCCACGCGCGACCTAACGGATGCATGCGTCAGCGGGCACGCCCTCGCCGCGAAGGTGCTCGCCTCACCCGGTGCGACCGCGCCGAAAAGCTGATGAGCCCACGCGTTGGAGGGCGGACGTGAAGCCTGCCCTGTTCGTCAAGATCTGCGGACTTCGCGACCCCGCGGCGTTGGACGCTGCGATCGCCGCGGGAGCAGATGCCGTCGGTTTCGTGTTCGCGCAGGGAAGCCCCCGCCAACTCGACGCGGATGCCGCTCGCAAGCTCGTCGCCCGCACACCGACCGAGCTTGAGACGGTCGGCGTCTTCCGCAAGCAGCCAATCGCGGAGGTCCTGCGTATCGCGACCGCCGCGGGCGTGACGACGGTGCAATTGCACGGGGATGAGCCGGCGGCCGACTTCGCGAGGCTAGCCGATGAAGGATTCCGCACTCTTCGTGCGATCTCCAGTCAGACGTATCTTCGCGAGCGCAGTGCAGGCCCGGAACCCACGTCGACCCGTCAGCGCTTGCTGATCGATGCCCCCAGCCCCGGAGAAGGGCTACGGTTCGACACGACCGAGCTCGCGGCATCCGCCCCAGCAGGCTTTTGGCTTCTTGCTGGAGGTTTGACCCCCGACAACATCGCGGCCGTGCTGGCGGCAGTCTCGCCGAGCGGCGTGGACGTCTCCAGCGGAGTCGAGTCGAGTAGAGGCGTCAAAGATGCCGTACTGATCAGACGATTCGTCATGGCGGCCCGATCGGTTTCAGCCACTACCCCGGTCGTCCCAATGGATTCGAGCACGCAGACGCCGTTAGGATAGGGTTGCCTAACCTTCACCGCTGTCACCAGAAAGAGCCACTAGCCGCGCATGTCCCCGCTTCAGATCGCCGTGCTCGGCGCCATCGCCGGATTCACCATCTTCCTGGGACTGCCGATTGGCCGGTTGAAGACTCGATCCACGACATTTCAGGCGCTACTGAACGCCATCACCATCGGAGTGCTGACCTTTCTCCTCTGGGA
The DNA here is from genome assembly GCF_030866825.1 of Rathayibacter sp. SW19. Classification (NCBI taxonomy): domain Bacteria; kingdom Bacillati; phylum Actinomycetota; class Actinomycetes; order Micrococcales; family Microbacteriaceae; genus Rathayibacter; species Rathayibacter soli. The sequence goes on along the minus strand of NZ_CP133020.1, from coordinate 4,676,419 downwards.
CGTGCTCTCTCATGCGGTCGAACCGGTCGAGGCTGCGTTGCTCCGCGCGTCCGGCGCCAAGCACGATTCCTGGTGGCCCTTCATCGGCCTGCTGGTGATCTTCTTCGGCGCGATCACGGTCGGCCTGCTCAGCCTGGTGGCGTACGATCGGTGGCTATCGCGCTTCATGGCGGCAAAACGCGAAGCACGGGTCCCCGTTGCCGTCGGTGGCGCCTCCGCCGGCGCCGTGGGCGGTGCAGCCGGTTCGCTGGCCGGCACGCCGATCGACGGACTCGGCACCGGGGTGGTGAGAGAAGGCATCCTGCGCCTGGGGCGCCCGGCCAGTCGACTGGCTTTCCTGATCGCTGTCGGCATCGGGCTGCACAATTTCTCGGAGGGCCTGGCAATCGGCCAGTCCGCTGCGAGCGGGGAGATCTCGCTTGCCGTCGTGCTCGTGGTCGGGTTCGGTCTGCACAACGCAACGGAGGGTTTCGGCATCTGCGCCCCGCTGACCTCTGATGAAAGGCGCCCTGGCTGGGGGCAACTCGCGCTGCTCGGCTTGATCGGTGGCGGGCCGACGGTGGTCGGCACGTTGCTCGGCACGGTGTTCGTCAACGACGCCGTGTCGATCGCGTTCCTGGCTCTGGCAGCCGGCTCGATCCTGTATGTGATCCTGCAATTGCTGCATGTCGCCTTCAAATTCGGGACGAGCTTCTGGTTGTATTCCGGACTGCTGATCGGGCTTTTCGCCGGGTTCGCAACCGACATGATTGTGACGGCTGCGGGAGCCTGAAGATGCCGTGAGTGCCGTCTGCGGATTCACACAGTATGGGTTGACTCTGGGAAAACGCAGGCTTGGCTGAATTCGTGGGAGCACCGTCGAATCTGAACACACGACCGACCCCCCGGGTGCGCGCGACGCCGGGACGCTCACGCGCGTTGTCGCGCTTCAGCACGCCCCGGTCGGCATCCCCGCACACCGCGCTGCCGATGCCAACGTCCCTATGGCGGCGGCCTGCGGTGCTCGGAATCATGATCCTGGTGGTCGGCAGTATCGTCGAATGGTTGCGATTGTCACCGGCGGATCAGGGCACGCTCTGGGCTGAAGACGCGCGCAACTTCCTCGGCAACGCGGTCGAGCACGGGATCGCATCATTGGCGACACCGTATGCAGGCTATCTGCACACGGTGCCGCGCCTGATTGCAAATGGAACCGTCGCGGTCGTGCCCGTTGCGGGCTGGGCGACCGCGATGGCGTTCGGTGCATGCCTGGTCGCTGCGGGCGTGGCGGCTCTCGTGTTCACCTGTGCCAGGGATGTGGTGCCGAGCACGATCCTTCGACTCGGCCTGGCCGCCGTCACTCTGCTTGTGCCGTTGGCGCCGCGCGAGGTCCTCGGAAATACTGCGAATCTGCACTGGTACTTTCTCTGGCTGGCACCCTGGCTGCTGTTGTACCGCCCGCGGACGCGTACCGGAACGTGGTTGCTCGCCGGGGCGGCGCTGCTGGCGACGATGACCGAGATCCAGATGGCGCTGTTCATTCCGTTGATGCTGTGGCGGTGGCGCGAGGGGCGGATGCTGCCGGTGCGCATCCTCTACATCGTCGGTGTAGCTGCGCAACTGCTTGCCACCCTGTCGGATCCGCGGGGTGGCTCGTCGGCGAGTCCTGTGCCGATCGCATCCGTCGCATACGGCTACCTCATCAATGCGGTGATGACCTCGTGGACGGCAGACCCGAACGTCATCGCCTGGATGCTCGGGGTCGCCGGACCGATCGCCGGTATCGTCCTTCTGCTTCCGTTCGCTGCAGCCGCCGTGGTCGGACTGCTGCGCGGGTCACGGCTGCAGCGGTTGATGATCGGGGTGTGCATCGGCGGCTCCATGGCGTTCTATGCCATCGCGGTCGAGGTGAGCCCCGGCAGCTTTTACGACTACGCCACGATGAGTGATTCGCAACTGGATGCACCGTGGTTGGCGCGCTATGGGGTGGTACCGTCGATGTTCCTGTTGGCGTTGGTGCCGCTCGCCCTCGCCGCGCTGGCGCGACCCCGGGGCGTCGCCGCCGCACGTGCCGCCGGCGGTGTCCGTGCACGAACGGTGCTGCTGCCTGCCATCACGCTGGTGGTTCTCGCCGCCGTTCTCGTCGGCAACTTCTCATCGGCTGTGTCGCGCCGCTCGAACGGGCCGCGCTGGCAGCCGCAGGTCGTGTCTATGGAGGCGTACTGTGATCTGGCCGCGCCGGGCGCCGCCTACAGGCTGTACGGAGCGCCATCCACGACCTGGAAGATCGACGTGCCGTGCAGCCGAGTACCCTGAAATCCGTGAGCTCGACATCAGCGGGACCGGCATCGGCAGGCGCTGCCGTCAGGCCGCCGCGTCGCTGGACGCTGCTGGACATCTTCTACTTCATCGGCGTGATCCTGAAGGGAATCGACGGAGCCATTGAGTTGCTGGTCGGCCTGGTGCTGCTGATCGCCCCGAGCATTCCGCATCTTGCGCTCAGCGCCATCGCGACCGAGGCCGGTGAGGGGTCCGGCCCGATCCGGGTCTTCATCGCCGGTTATGTCGAGAACCTCGACGATCGCCTTGCGCAGGGCGGGCTCGGCTTTCTGATCGCGTTCCTGATCGTTCATGGGGTTGTGAAGCTTGTGCTCGTATATTGCCTGCTGCGCCGGTTGCATCGCGCGTATCCGTATGCGCTCGCGGTGCTGATCCTGTTTCTCGCCTACCAGGTGTACACGGTTGTCGTCTCGCCGACGATCGGGCTGATCCTACTCACCGTGCTCGACGCGGTGATCATCGTCTTGGTCTACCGAGAGTACCGAGAGATCAAGCCGAAGGCCCCGGCATCCGCTGCTGGAGGCGAACCGGACTGAACCGGCGTGCTCAGTGCGTCATTTGCGGATGGTATTTGGCGAGTTGGAACACACCGTAGATGGCGAGAGCGCCCGCGACCACGAAGACCAGTGCCGCCCAGAGCGGAGCGGATGCGGCTTCGCCGAGCACGACGATTCCGATCGTGACACCGACGATCGGGTCGATCACCGTGAGTCCTGCGACCACCAGGTCGGGTGGCCCGGATGCGTACGCCGTCTGAACGAAGTACGTGCCGCACAGCGACGCCACGATGATTCCAACCGCGCACACGATCGTGAGCCAGTCTCCGGGCGCCAGGTGGAATCCGGTGCCGAGGCTCTGGGCCACGATGATCGTGTGCACGCGGTCGATCACCACTTTCGCGAGCGTCGCCACGAATCCGAACAGGATGCCCGCGCCGACGATGTAGAAGAACGCCGTGAACTTGCTGCGGAACAGCACGAATATTGTGCCGAGAACGAGCAGGACGCAGCCGAGAATCACCAGCACCGTGACCAGCTGCGAGTCGCGGATCGGCCGCGAGGAGGTCGTCAACGTCGCGGTCGTCACGAACAGCGCGACGCCGACGACGCAGAACGCAATAGCTCGAATGGCACGGCGGCCCAGCCTGGTGTGCGTGACGCGTGAGTTGATGATCGCCGTGATCACCAATCCGACGACGCCGAGCGGTTGCACCACCGTCAACGGTGCAAGGTAGAGGCTGAACAACTGGCACGCGATCGCCAGGCCGAGCATCACCGTGCCGAGCACCCAGGACGGGTTGCGCAACAACCCGAGCAGTTGGCGGACGCTCAAGCCCGCATTGTTAGCCGGCAGGCGATGTGCGTCGACCTGCGAGACGCCTCGGTGCTGGAACTGCGCCCCGAGTGCCAGGAAAACGGCTCCGACCAGTGCAACCGGGATGCCGAGAGACTGCATCGGTGTCAACGAGATCACATCGAGAGCCACCACACGAATCTAGCCGCTGCGGCTCAGGCGACGGCTCAAGGCGGGTGGTGATTCGGATGGTACGTGGCCGAGCCGAAACTACTCCCGTTGTCGTATGCGGTCGCGCGCTCTGGCGGATGCCATGCTCCTGCTCGGCGGGCACGCTTGACCCATGAACACACACCTGACCACCCCAGCCATCCGGCTGCGCAGCATCGTCAAGTCCTATGCAGGCGTGCACGCAGTGAGCGGTATCGACCTCGATTTCGCCGCGGGCGAGACCGTCGCGCTCCTCGGCCCCAACGGAGCAGGAAAGAGCACGAGCATCGGGATGATGCTCGGCCTCATCGTCCCGGACTCCGGCGAGGTCGTCGTCGGCGGACGCCACCCGCGAGAAGCCGTGGCGGCCGGTGTCATTGCGGCCATGCTGCAAGACACCGGCCTCATGCCCGGCGTGCAAGTCGGCGAACTCGTGCGCCTTGCAGCCGGACTGTATCCGCATCCGCTCAACCCGGATGCCGCACTCGAACTCGCCGACCTCGCGGACGTCTCCAGGCGTCGCGTCGACAAGCTCTCCGGAGGGCAGTCTCAGCGTTTGCGGTTCGCCATCGCGATAGTTGCGAACCCGCAGATCCTGATCCTCGACGAGCCGACCAGAGCACTGGACGTGCAAGGTCGCGCCGAATTCTGGATTGCGATGCGCGCGTATGCGTCCACGGGCCGCACGATCATCTTCGCAACGCACTATCTCGACGAAGTCGACGAGAACGCAGCTCGCGTCGTCGTGCTGTCTCACGGCAGCGTCGTCGCCGACGGCAACCCGGCCGAAATTCGCAGCCGCACCGGCGTGAGCGTCGTGCGCGTCAGCATTCGCGGTGGGAGCGCAGCATGTGCGAACCTGCCGGGCGTCATCGGCGTGACCGGTGACAGCCCGCAAGACCGGGTCGCGCTGCGCACGACCGACCCCGACGCGACCGTGCGTGCCCTTGCAACGAGCGGCCTCGACTGGCGAGGTCTGCAGGTCAATCCGCCGAGCCTCGACGAATCGTTCCTGACCCTGACCCAAGACCGCCTGACGAACAACAGCGCGACGAACAACAGCGCGACGAACAACAGCGTGACCACCACCACCACCATTCAGGAGTTCTCATGAACACGTACTACCTGCGTCTGGAAGTCATCCGGATGCTGCGCGACCCGAAATACCTCGCCCTCGCCGTCGGCGCTCCGATCGGTTTCTATCTGCTGTTCGCCACACTTTTCGGGGGCAGCCCTGCACAGCCGGGCCAGCTGAAGGGAACCGTGGAAATCATGGTGGCGATGGCCGCATACGGCGCCATCTGGGCCGTGCTGTCGACCACAGGTCCGCGCATCGCCGAGGAACGGCAAATCGGCTGGCTCGAGCAGGTGCGCTCGATGCCGTTGCCCGGAATCCAGGTGATCGGCGCGAAGATCATCGCCAGCGTCATCACCGCGCTTCCGGCGATCGTGCTGGTCTGTCTGACCGCGGCGACGGTCAAGGGAGTGCAGCTCTCGCTCGGCCAATGGGTTTCACTCGTCCTGGCCATCTGGCTCGGCAGCACGGCATTCGCCACTCTGGGAATCGCCATCGGCTTCAGTGTGAACTCCGACTTCGCCTACCCGCTCAGCTATGGACTGTACATGGCGATGTCGGCTCTCGGCGGCCTGTGGGTTCCGCCCGCGATCTTGCCGAGCGGAATGATGGATGTCGCTTACTGGCTGCCGACCTACCGGCTGGCCGACCTCGGCTGGTCGATCGCAAAGGGCGATGCCCCCGATCCTGCAAGCATCGCAGTCCTCGCCGCGTGGGCGCTCGGCCTGGCCGGCGTGGCGTGGCTGGCCTATCGGCGCCCGTCGCTGCACACGCACCGGTTGGTTGCGCGCGACGCCCACACGGCCGATATCTCCGGATAAACTACCGCTGTGTCAGGCGAATCGCCTGCGGTGGTAAGCCGCGCTCGTACCACTATTTTTGGCACCACCGCATTTCTGGTCGATGCGGCGATCGCGACCTTGATCGCGGCCGCCGCGTTGGTCGGCGTCTGGGGTGAGCTCACCTACGCCCCGCACCCCATCTCCACCGCGACGATCGCGTTCCCGGCCGGCGCATACCTGATCGCCTTGGCGGCCTCGACCCTCTTGCTCGAGCGGCGCCGGCATCCGATCGCGGTCAGCGCGGTGATTCTTGCACTGATCCTCGGGTACCACCTGCTCGGCTACCCCGGCGGCGCGCCGGCGTTGCCGCTGTTCGTTTCGGCCTATTCGATTGCCGCATACGGCAGGTCGTTGCGATGGGCACTGATCGCCGTTGCATTCGTCGTGGCGTGGCAGCTGATGCAGAGCCTTCCCCCGAACGCGCAGGCATGGAACTCGATAGCGACGGTCGCGACCGCGGGTGGAATGTTGGCGTATGTCCTGATCGGCGCATCCGCAGGTCAACTGCGTCGGGCGCACGTGCTGAATCTGCAGGCGGCAGCAGAATCGGCCGAGACCCGGATGCGGCAGACGCTCTCGGAGGAGCGCCTCGACATCGCCCGCGAACTGCACGACGTGCTCGCGCACACGATCTCAGCGATTTCCGTGCAGAGCGGCCTCGCGCTGGATGCGTTCGAGGACAATCCGGCGCAGGCCCGGGCCGCGATCTCCACCGTCAGAACACTTGCACGGCAGGCGATCCCGGAACTGCGATCGACACTCGAGTTGCTTCGCAGCGATGGTGATGCCGCCGGAAGCGCGGAGACGACAGGGCGATTGTCTTCCAAGCCGCGGCTGGCCGAGACGAGGCAACTGTTCCGGGAGGCTCGCAGCACGGGGCTGACCGTCACCACGAGCATTGACGTGCCGCCCGGCGTGCTGACGCCGGTCGAGGAACTGACCGCCTATCGGATCGTGCAGGAGGCGCTGACCAACGTCATTCGCCATGCCGACGCGAGCTCGGTGCAGGTTTCCGCCATCGTGCGCGAGGGCGCTCTGACGGTCAGCGTCGCCGATGACGGCCGCGGCACCGGCGGCGCCCCCGTGCCCGGGTTGGGGCTGCGCGGCATGCGCGAGAGGGTTCAGTCGCTCGATGGCAGCTTCAGTGCTGAAGATCGCCCGGAAGGCGGCTTTCAGATCAGCGCCGTCCTGCCGATCGGGGCCGGTTCGAGCGTCATCGCACCAAAGGCGGCATCGTGACGGTTCGGGTCGTGCTGGCTGATGACCAGGCGCTCATCCGTGAGGGCTTTCGGGCGATCCTGGAGCGCAGCGACGACATCCGCGTGGTGGGGGAGGCATCCGACGGCATCGATGCGGTCGCTGTCGTGCAGCGCACGCGGCCGGATGTCGTCATCATGGACGTGCGGATGCCCCGCCTCGACGGGATCGAGGCCACGGCACAGCTCTCGCGTGACGCCGCGCTGGCCGGCACGCGCGTGCTGGTCGTGACCACGTATGAGATCGACGAGAACGTGTTCGCGGCGCTGCGGGCAGGCGCGAGCGGCTTTCTGCTCAAAGACCTCGAACCGGACGATCTGCGTCACGCGGTGCGTGTTGTGGCGGCGGGTGAATCGCTCCTCGCGCCGAGTGTCACGCGGCGCCTCATCGCCCAATTCGTCGCGGCTCCGCAGCGCAGCAGCGACCGTGACGCTCAGCTGGAACTTCTGACGGAACGCGAGCGCGAGATCGTCACTCTGGTCGGAAAAGGACTCAGCAATATCGAGATCGGCCAGCGCCTCTACATCAGCCCGGCCACGGCTAAAACGCACGTTTCGCGAGCAATGGTCAAACTCGATGTGCGCGATCGCGCGCAATTGGTGGTCTTCGCCTATGAGTCCGGGTTGGCGACAGCACCCGGGCCGTGAGCTTTCGCCGCGCTGGGGTTCGGCTGGGGTTCGGCTGGGTTTCCCGTGGGGTGCAGTGGGGTGCACAGGGGTGCACAGGGGTGCAGAGGGATGCAGTGGCCGGGAACGCCCACAAGTCGAATAGTCTGCGCTCGAATCTCGAACGGGGTGCTGGGTGACCGCGCGTAGACTTGAGACGTTCCTGCTCGCAGATGAAAGAGGTCACGAGTGACCGCCCCTTCGCCCGTGGCAGCGCCACGGGATCGGTATTGGCTTGTGCCGCTCGGTCGCGCCATCGCAGCGCTGATCGCAGGCGCAGTGATCACATTCAGCGCGAATCACTCGGCGAGGCTCGGGCTCACGGTGTTCGGAGCGTTCGCTGTTGTCGCCGGCCTCGTTGTCGGAGTCGGCGCGCTGCTGTTGGCGGATCGCGTCGTTCGACCGTTGTTTCTGGCGCAAGGAGTTTTCGGCATTGCCGCAGGGGCATTGTCGCTTGCGCTCGGGATCGGTGGAGGCGGGCTGGGTGTCTTTCTGTTCGTCGTCAGCGTGTGGGCGGCGTTGACCGGGTTCAGTGAGCTGTACGCGGCGCTGCGCATTCGCGGCAGACTCGCCGCCGGCCGCGACTGGCTCGTTGTCGGGGCTATGACCGCCGTTCTGGCCGTTGTGTTCCTGCTGATCCCTGCGGATGCCGTACTCGCCGTCGGCCTGTTCGGCGCATACGCCGTCGTGATCGGCGTCTACCTCGCTATCGGCGCATTCTCGCTCAAGTGGGGCACGGCACAACCTCAGTCAGTGAGCACGCGGTCAGTGAGCACGCAGTCAGCTAATACGCAGGCACCGAGCACGCAGGCAGCGAGTACGGAGACGGACGCATGAGCAAGAAGTTGCCGCCGCTCGGCAGCGACAACCCCCGCACCCCGAGCATGCGCGAAATACTCAAGCCAGCGGAGCTCGTCGGCATTGCATTCGTCATGGCGATTTTCCTTGGCCTAGTCGCACTGATTTCAACGCGCGAACCCATCCTGGCGTTGATCGGCTTCGGCCTGGCGTTCATCGTCTCGCTCGTGGTCCTGGCGATGTTCGTGCTGAGCTCCAAGAAAGATGACCATGAGAGGGCGGACATCGTCGAGCAGGATGAAGCGGCGCAGAAGCGCCGCCAAGAGCGCGACCAGAAGTAGTCGCGCCCTTCGGCTCCGCTCAGGGACCGACCTTCGGCTGCGTTACTTCAGGTAGTCGACGAGTTCGCTCGCAAGGCCCACATAGGTGGCCGGCGTCAGTTCGAGCAGACGCTCCTTGGCAGCTTCGCCGATGTCAAGGCCCTCGACGAAGGCAATCAGGTCGTCGCGGTCGATGCGCTTGCCGCGGGTGAGCTCTTTGAGCAGAGCATACGGATCATGAATCGACGAGCGACCCGCGACCACCTCGGCACGGATGACCGTCTGAATCGCCTCGCCGAGAACCTCCCAGTTCGCATCGAGATCGGCCGCCAACCGCGCCCGGTCCAGGTCGATTTCGCCCAAGCCGCGTTGGAGGTTGTCCAGCGCCAGCAGCGAGTGGCCCAAGGCAACCCCGATGTTCCGTTGCGTCGTCGAGTCGGTCAGGTCGCGCTGCAGGCGACTCGTGACAAGCGTCGCGGCCAGCGAGTCGAGCAGGGCGCTGGAGAGCTCCAGGTTCGCCTCCGCGTTCTCGAACCGGATCGGGTTGATCTTGTGCGGCATCGTCGACGACCCCGTCGCGCCCTCTTGCGGAATCTGCCGAAAGTAGCCCATCGAGATGTAGGTCCAGGCATCCGTTGCGAGGTTGTGCAGCACTCGATTCGCGTGGGAGATGCGGTTGTAGAGCTCGGCCTGCCAGTCGTGCGACTCGATCTGCGTCGTCAGCGGGTTCCAGGTGAGCCCGAGCGATTCGACGAACTCGCGCGAGATGCGCGGCCAGTCTGCTGTCGCATCCGCTTCGACGTGTGCAGCAAAGGTGCCCGTCGCACCGCTGAACTTGCCGAGAAACTCGGTGTGCGACACCTGGTCGGCGATGCGCTCGAGCCGGTGCACGAAGACGGCGAGCTCTTTGCCCATCGTGGTCGGTGTTGCAGGCTGGCCGTGCGTGTGGGCAAGCATCGCATCATCGCGATAGGCGATGGCCTGTTGCTTGAGCAGGGCCATCACAGCGCGCAGCTTCGGCAACCACACCTGGTGCACCGCCGCGCTGACGGTGATGGCATAGGCGAGATTGTTGATGTCCTCGCTGGTGCAGGCGAAGTGCGTGAGCTCCGCGATCGCGTCGAGGCCGAGCGCCGCCAGGCGGTCGCGCACAAGGTATTCGACAGCCTTCACATCGTGCCGGGTCGTCGCCTCGTATGCGGCGAGCTCGTCGATCTCCTTCTGGCCGAACGTCGAGACCAGGGCGCGCAGGGAGTCGAGCTGCTCGGCGGTCAGCGGCGACGAGCCGAACATGCTGTGCCCGGTGAGGTAGATCAGCCATTCGACTTCGACCTGCACGCGGGCGCGGTTCAGGCCGGCCTCTGACAGATGGTCGCCCAGCGCAGCGACCGCAGTGCGATAGCGACCGTCGAGTGGGCTGAGCGGTTGCGGCGGCAGAGAAGTCATGGTTCCATTCTGGCGCACACCGGATTAGGGCGGATGCGGGGTCGTTGCCGCGCGTGGATAGCGCGGCGCCCGCACAGGGCGCCGCCACGCAGCCGCTCTCTTTGCCTCCCCCGCAAGCCCTGCCGGCCGTTCTCCACGGATGCCGCCGCTCGCGTCTCGCTGTCTGTCGCGAACCGCGACACTGGAGGCGCGACCACAACACAAGGAGGGGCGCACATGACGTTCGCAGCGGGTGCCGGACTTGCGGATGCCGGACTTGCGGGAGCCGGGGTTGCGGGTGCCGGGGCGACCGTGACGAGCCTGCGCATGCAACGAAGGGTTCTCGCTCACGTCGCTGCGGAGCTCGCCTCCTCCCTGCACCGCATTCCGACGACCGACGGGTCGTGGCGATCGGACGCCCAGCGCGCCTATCTGCGCAAGCTCGGTGAACTCGAGCACGACCTGCGCGCCGCATGGGCAGCGCTCGCCGCGGCAATCGATGAAGTTGATCACGCCATCGCGGTCGTCGAGCGGAATGCTGCTGCACGCACAACGTTCGGCGCGGAGGCATACTGACGTGGGCGACATAACGATTTCCGGCGGAGGAATGAGCGCCGTCGCGACCGACCAGATGCTCGAAGACGCACGCACGCTGAACGCGCTGGCACAGTCGGCCTCGGCGTGGCAGCAGTCACTGGATTCATCGGCTGCGCATGGCATCGCCGCGAGTGCACGCACGGCACAGGCTCAAGGCTCGCATGATCCATGGCCATACGTGCTGCGCGCGCAGCGTGCCATTGCCGCAGGCCGCGAGCTCTGTCAGGGGCTCGCACGCGACCTCGACCAGGCAGCGGATGCGTACGGCCGGGTCGAGCGGGCCGCGGCGAGCGCTGCTGAGGCAGGTGGGTCCGTCGCCGGATACGCCCTCGGCGCATCCGCACCGCTGATCGGCCTGCTCATTGCGGCCTCGTTGCCCGGTTGGGCAGCCGTGTTCGCCGGCGCATCGCTTCTGGGCGTGTCGCCGACAAAAACCGTCAGCGGGCTGTTCCGCTGGCTGACGGCGCATCGGGGAGTGTTACGCAACCCCGCCGTCGTGTCGTTCGTGCGCCAAGCGGTCTCGGCGGCGGACAGCACGCTGTTCGGCGCAGCGGGAGTACCGTATCCGGTGGTGCGGGCGCTCGACGACGGTGCGACCGGACTATTCGGATTGCGCGGCGCGGCAGGCACGGTCGTTGCATTGGCCGGGCCGAACGCCCTCAAGGAGACTCCGGTGACGGTGAGCAGGCTCGACGATGTATCCGTCACCGCCGGTGCCCCTGCGGGCTTTCGTGACCTGGCTGACCGTGTGCCTGCGAGCACTGCGGGTGGCCCGCAGGTGCGGGTTGAGCGCTACGACGTCGGTGCCGACCGCCCGCACTGGGTGGTCTACGTGGCCGGAACGGTCGACCCGAGGTTCGTGACTGGCGGTGAGCCGTGGGACGATACCTCGAACGTCAACGGCGTAGCGGGTCTGAGCGCGGGCTCTGTTCGTGCAACAGAGCAGGCGCTGGCGGCTGCCGGTGCCCTGCCGGGCGACGCCGTGCTCCCGGTCGGCTATTCGCAGGGCGGCATCGCAGCGACCAGTCTGGCGACAGGCACCCAGTACGGTACTCCGGCGCTCGTCACCTTCGGCTCCCCCACCGGCGGGATCGACGTTCCGTCGAGCGTGACGGATATTGCGGTCGAGCATCGAGACGATGTCATTCCCGCGCTCGGCGGCAATCAGCGCCCCTCGGCACACGGTGGAAGTGATCGCATCCTCGTGGAACGCACCAGTTATGACACGCCTCCGCCTCTGGACGAATCGCCGCTGGTCGCGCACAGCCTGGGCAATTACGCCGAAACGGCCAGCCGGATGGATGCGTCCAGGGACCCCAGACTGGTCGGGGCGCGGAATACGCTGGCAGCCTTCACGGGCGGCGTCGACGCACAGGTCACGATGTGGCGAGGCGAACGCGTCGCCCCGCACTGAAGGCTGTTACTACGGCCTGCGGGTGATCGGCCGGGCGAACAGGCCGATGAACCAGCTGATCACGGCGAGCACCAAAGCTCCCAGCACTCCCGTCCAGAAGCCGGAAACGGTCAGGCCGAATCCCATCGCACCGCTGATCCACGCGACGATGAGCAGCAGCAGCCCATTCACGATCAGCGAGACGAGGCCGAGCGTCAGAATGTACAACGGGAACGCCACGACACGGATGACCGTGCCGACTATCCCGTTCACGAGTCCGAAGATGAGACCGAGCAGCAGGTAGGTCAGGAGCGTTGGCCAAAAGCCGCTCGTCCACGGCTTGACGGCAATTCCGCTGACGATCAGCGTCGTGAGCCAGAGGGCGAGCGCATTGATGATCAGCTTGACCAGGAATCTCATTCGTCCACTATCCCAGGTGCTCGGCCGGTTCGCGAGTGTTGACTTGTCACGAGTGTTCTGCACGCCTATTCTTTCTGCGCACCCAGGCGGCTCGGACTAGATTTGACCCTGTGAGCGCCGACACCCAGCCCCCGTCAAAACCAACAGTCAAGCTTCGCCCGGAGATCGTCGCCCTGGCTGCGTATCGACAGGGCCGCACGCCATCGGAGTCCGGTTTCAAACTCTCCAGCAACGAGAACCCGTTCGACCCGTTGCCCGGAGTGCTCGTCGCGGTCGGCGCGGCGGCCACGCTCAATCGCTACCCAGACGGTGCGGCGCTGGCGCTGCGTGGCCGGCTCGCGGAACGATTCTGCGTCGAGACCGATCAGGTGCACCTCGGCGCAGGCTCCGTCGCCCTGCTGTCGCAGTTCATCAATGCCGCAGCCGGCCCGGGCGATGAGGTGCTTTACTCGTGGCGATCGTTCGAGGCCTACCCGGGGCTCGTAGCGGTGTCGGGCGCCAACAGCGTGCAGATTCCCAACCGCGCAGACGGCAGCCACGACCTCGACGCGATGGCCGCAGCGATCACTGAGCGCACGAGGGTTATCATCGTCTGCTCCCCCAACAATCCGACGTCGACCATTGTGACGGCTTCGTCGTTCGTGGACTTCATGGCAAATGTGCCTTCCGACGTGCTGGTGTTGCTCGACGAGGCGTACCACGAGTTCGAGACGGATGCGACAGCCGTCGACGGTGCTCCGCTGTTGGAGCGCTACCCCAACCTGGTCGTTCTCCGCACCTTCTCGAAGGCGTACGGGCTCGCCGGCCTCCGCATCGGCTATGCGGTCGGCCCCGCAGCGATCATTGCAGCCGCGAGATCTGCCGCCATCCCGATGTCTGTGACGGATGTCGCACAGGCCGCCGCGCTGGCCTCCATCGACCTCGAAGACGAGTTGCTCGAGCGAGTAGCGCGGATCGCACTGCGCCGTGATGAACTCCGTGCCAGGCTCATCGACCAGGGCTGGCGCATTCCCGAATCGCAGGGCAACTTCGTCTGGCTGGCCACCGCCGAGGAGACAGCGCAGGCAGCGGATGCCTTCTTCGATGCGGGACTGTCGGTGCGCGCGTTCCCGCCAGAGGGCATCCGCATTTCGGTCGGAGAGGCGGAATCTGTCGAGAAAGTTCTAAAGATTTCCAAAGAGATTGTTCGAGACCTACCAAGGGGGCATCAGGCCAAGCGGTTAGGTTAGTACGGTGCCTGTCTCGAACGCGCCCGATCCTGCCCTGGTGAACCCTGCCCAAATACACCCTGCCCAAATAAACCCTGCCCTGATAGATTCGGCGAACCCCTCGGTTCCGTTCGTGCAATTGCTCACCCCGGATGGCCGAATTCAGCCGAGTGCCGCAGCAGACGAATACCTGCCATACGTGGAGCGGCTCGACGAGGAACTGCTTCGCCGCTTCTACAGCGACATGGTCACGGCGCGCCGTTTCGACACGGAAGCCACCAATCTGCAACGGCAGGGTCAGCTTGCACTCTGGCCGCCAAGTCACGGGCAAGAGGCGGCGCAGGTCGGGTCCGCGCACGCCGCGAGAGCGCAGGACCATCTGTTCCCGTCGTATCGCGAGCACATCGTCGGCATGATTCGCGGCGTTGACGGGCTGGACATCATCCGCGTCATGCGAGGGCTGACGAACAGCGGATGGACGCTCGATGACCCGAGCAACGGCAATGTGCATCCGTACACCCTCGTGCTCGGCACGCAGACACTGCACGCAACCGGTTACGCGATGGGCATCAAGTTCGACGGGGCGTGCGGCACCGGCGACCCGGAGACGGATGCGGCGGTGATGGTCTACTTCGGCGACGGGTCTACGTCGGAGGGCGACGTCAGCGAGGCGTTCGTCTTCGCGGCCAGCTATCAGACGCCGCAGGTGTTCTTCCTGCAGAACAATCACTGGGCGATCTCCGTGCCGGTCTCGACGCAGTCGCGAACCCCGCTGTATCTGCGCTCGACCGGGTTCGGCATTCCCGGAGTGCAGGTCGACGGCAATGACGTGCTCGCCAGCTTCGCGGTCACCGTCAAACACCTCGACGGCGCGCGCGCCGGCGACGGACCGACCTTGATCGAGGCGGTCACGTACCGGATGGGCGCGCACACCACCAGCGACGATCCCACTAAATATCGCGGCGCCGATGAGGTTGCGTATTGGAGTGCGCGGGATCCGATCGCTCGCTACCGCACCTACCTCGCCGACCGCGGCGCCGACGACGCCTTCTTCGCCCGCGTCGACGAAGAAGCGGATGACCTCGCGGCGGATATCCGCGCGCGCACGTTGGCGCTCGGGCCGGCGAGCCAGTCGCTGATCTTCGACAATGTGTATGCGGAGCCGCATCCGGTGATGGACGAACAGAAGGCATGGCTCGAACGCTACGAGGGGTCCTTCGTCACGCCGGAATCCACGGAATCGGGAGAGGCGTCCGCATGACGACACTCGAATCGGATCGGTCGCTGAGCACGCCGAATCGCGACCTTCCCGCCGGTGGTGCCGCGACCAGTGGTGCAGAGAGCACTGTCGAATCGCTGCCGATGGCCAAGGCGCTGAACGCGGGCCTGCGCCTGGCGATGCATAACGACCCGAAGGTGCTGCTGATGGGCGAGGATATCGGCCGGCTCGGTGGAGTGTTCCGCGTCACGGAAGGGCTGCAGGCCGAGTTCGGAGTCAACCGCGTGCTCGATACTCCGCTCGCGGAGTCCGGCATCGTCGGCACGGCGATCGGTCTGGCGCTGCGTGGCTACCGGCCGGTCTGCGAGATCCAGTTCGACGGTTTCATATTTCCGGCATTCGACCAGATCACCACCCAATTGGCCAAGTTGACAGCGCGGATGGAGGGCACGCTGAACATGCCCGTCGTCATCCGAGTGCCGTATGGCGGGCACATCGGCGCCGTCGAACACCACCAGGAAAGCCCGGAGGCCTATTTCGCGCACACGGCCGGCCTGCGCGTCGTCAGCCCGTCGACGCCGAACGATGCGTATTGGATGATCCAGGAGGCGATTGCCTCACGCGATCCGATCATGTTCTTCGAGCCGAAGAGTCGCTACTGGCCCAAGGGTCAAGTGGACTTTTCTGCGCACGCCGTTCCGCTGCATGCCAGCCGGGTCGTGCGTACGGGAACCGATGTCACGCTGCTCGGCCACGGCGCGATGGTCAGTGTGCTGCTGCACGCGGCCGAGCTCGCGGCGGGAGAAGGCACAAGCGTCGAGGTGATCGACCTGCGTTCGATCTCACCGATCGACTACGGGCCGATTCTGGAGTCTGTGCGCAAGACGACGCGGCTCGTCGTCGCGCAAGAAGCCCCCGGTTTCGTCAGCGTCAGCTCGGAGATCGCCGCAACCGTCACGGAGAAGGCGTTCTATTCGCTCGAGGCGCCGGTGCTGCGCGTCGCCGGGTTCGACACGCCCTTCCCGCCCGCAAAGCTCGAAGACCTCTACCTGCCTGACGCCGACCGCGTGCTCGAGGCCGTCGACCGCGCACTGGCGTATTGAGATGATTCGCCCCCGACAGTGTCCGTTTCGGACCAAAGTGCTCGCAATACCGGGCGCGCTCGTCCAAATTGGACACTCTCGCCGACCGAATGAAGGACAGCGCAACCATGAGTGAATCCGAGTTCCTGCTCCCCGATGTCGGCGAAGGTTTGACCGAGGCTGAAATTGTGTCGTGGAAGGTCGCGCCCGGCGACACCGTGCACCTCAACCAGGTACTTGTCGAGATCGAGACGGCGAAGTCGCTGGTCGAACTGCCGTCGCCGTTCGACGGAGTCGTCGGCGAACTACTGGTGAGTGAAGGCCAAACCGTCGACGTCGGCACCCCGATCATCATCGTGACGGATGTCGCGCTGTCAAGCGCGGGGGAGCGCGCCAGCGATCCCGCAACCGCAACCGCGCCCGCGGGCCCGAGCGAGCGAGCGAGCGAGGAGGTCTTCGCGGATGCTGCGGTCGACGTCGAGTCGACCATTGAACGCGAAGACGACGAGAAACCTGGCGCGGTGTTGGTGGGCTACGGTTCGCAGGGGCATGGCCCGAGCAGGCGCCGCCGAGCGACGCATCCGGGCAGCGCGGTGGTTGGCGCCACGCCGGCCAGCGGCGCAGCTCCCCGCAGTACGGCAGCGGATGCGCCGCGCCAGTTCCCAGCACCGGCGCGGCCAGACGAGCGCCGGCATCTGCCGAGCGGGGCAGAGCTTATGCCGGCGGCATCCGCTTCGCCTGTGATCGCGAAGCCGCCGATCCGCAAGCTGGCCAAGGACCTCGGTGTCGAGTTGGCTGACGTTGAACCGACCGGGCTGGCCGGTGAAACCACGCGCGATGACGTGGTGCGTGCAGCGACGCAGGCGAGTGTGTTCCACAACATTCAGACGCCCGAGTGGCCGGACACACGCGAGGAGCGCATCCCGGTCAAGGGCGTGCGCAAGGCGATCGCGACGGCGATGTCGAAGAGCGCATTCAGCGCACCCCACGTCGGCCTGTTCGTCGATGTCGACGCGACGCGCACGATGGAGTTCGTCAAGCGGCTCAAGAACTCGACCGACTTCGCCGGAGTGAAAGTATCCCCACTGCTGATCATGGCAAAGGCGATGATCTGGGCGGTGCGCCGCAACCCGACAGTCAACTCGACCTGGACTGACGAAGAGATCATCGTGCACCACTTCGTCAACCTCGGCATTGCGGCAGCAACGCCGCGCGGCCTGATCGTTCCGAACGTGAAGGACGCGCAGGATCTCAGCCTGCTCGATTTGGCCCGCGCGCTCGAGCAGCTCACCTTGACGGCGCGTGATGGCAGAACGTCGCCCGCGGATATGGCAGGCGGCACGATCACGATTACGAACATCGGTGTGTTCGGCATGGACACGGGCACGCCGATTCTGAATCCGGGCGAGGTGGGAATTATCGCGCTCGGCACGATCAAACAGAAGCCGTGGGTTGTCGACGGCGAGGTGCGTCCGCGCCTGGTCACGACGATCGGCGCCTCGTTCGACCACCGCGTTGTCGACGGGGATGTCGCCAGTCGCTTCGTCGCGGACGTCGCGTCGATCATCGAGGAGCCCGCGCTCCTGCTGGACTGACACGCCGAGCACCCGGCTGGTCGAGCCGCCCGCGAGCGCAGCGCGCACGCCTTCCGTTGGTCGAGTAGCCCGCGAGCGCAGCGCGCACCCCTTCCGGTGGTCGAGTAGCTCGCGAGCGCAGCGCGCGGGCGTATCGAGACCCCGGCAGCAAAGGATCGCATCGTGGCCTCGACACCGGGCCGCGTGATAATGGTTTTGACAATCATTATCAATAAGAGTTAAAGTTGGCTATCGACCGGGGGATGAGCGCCGGCCCCGCACGTGAGATAGGCCACCATGAACCGCAAGCGCTTTGCCGCTCCAGCATTGCTCGCGGCGCTGCTTGCCACAGCCGTGGTGCTGACCGGCTGCTCCGCCGGGGCATCCGCCGCGCCGTCCGAGACCTCAGGCACGCTGTCGGTGGTTGCGACCACCAACGTGTGGGGCGATATCGCGGCGACGGTCGGCGGCGATCATGTCACCGTCACCTCGCTGATCAGCGACCCGAATATCGACCCGCACGAATTCCAAGCGGATGCCCGCGACCAGCTTGCGATCGCGAAGGCCAATGTCGTGGTCAAGAACGGCGGCGGCTACGACGACTTCGCAAACACCATGCTCGCCGCTGCTGGCAACAACGCGGCCGGCAACAGTGCGACCGGCGGCAGTGCGCCCGGCAACAGTGCGGCCGGCAACTCGAAGCGCATCGTGCTCGACGCCGTTCAGATTTCCGGCAAGAAGGCGCACGGATCAGCAGGGCTCAACGAGCACGTCTGGTACGACTTCCCGACAGTGGAGAAAGTAGCGACGCAGCTCAGTTCCGCGTTTGCGAAACTCGACCCCAAGAATGCGACCGTCTATGTGCAGAACGCCGGCGCACTGAATGCGAAAATCGCCGACCTCGTAACGCGGGAGGGGGCACTCAAAGCGAAGTATTCGGGTCAGGGCGCGGCGATCACGGAGCCCGTGCCGTTGTATCTGTTGAACTCGATCGGACTCGTTGACAAGACGCCGCAGAAGTTCAGCGAGGCAGTGGAGAACAACACCGATGTTGCGCCGTCCGTTTTGAACGACACGCTCTCGCTGTTCAGCGAGCACGCGGTCAGGCTCCTGGTCTACAACGAGCAGACCACCGGTGCGCAGACCGATGCCGTGCTGGCGGCGGCGAAGAGCGCCGACGTGCCTGTCGTGCCGGTGGCCGAGACGATGCCGAAAGGCGACACGTTTCTATCCTGGATGAGCGGCAATCTGGCTGCCGTCGCAGCAGCACTGAACACGCCGTCGAGCAAGTAGCGTTGACCTCGTGAGCGACTCCGTACTCAGTCTGCGCGCCGCAGCCCTCCGCTTCGGTGACCGCACGCTGTGGAGCGGCGTTGACCTCGACGTGATGCCCGGCGAATTCGTTGCGGTTCTCGGCGCGAACGGATCGGGCAAGACCAGCTTGCTCAAGGTCATCCTGGGCAAGCAGCGGCTGAGCTCGGGTCGGGTCAGCTTCCTC
Source organism: Rathayibacter sp. SW19 (assembly GCF_030866825.1). Lineage (NCBI taxonomy): Bacteria > Bacillati > Actinomycetota > Actinomycetes > Micrococcales > Microbacteriaceae > Rathayibacter > Rathayibacter soli. The sequence goes on along the minus strand of NZ_CP133020.1, from coordinate 4,657,224 downwards.
GGCGAACCGGTGCGGCGTGGCAACCGCAGAATCGGTTATGTGCCGCAGCAGAAACTCGCAGATGAGGGCACGCCGTTGCGTGCGCGAGACCTCATCATGCTGGCGATCGACGGTCATCGCTGGGGTCCTGCCCTGCCGTCCAAGGCACGGCGAAAGCGAGCGGATGCCGTCCTCGCCTCGATCGGCGCCGCCGACTATGCGAAGGTGCCCATAGCAACACTCTCGGGTGGAGAACAACAGCGCCTGCGCGTCGGGCAGGCGCTCGCCGACAGCCCGCGGCTGCTGCTGTGCGATGAGCCGCTGATCTCGCTCGATCTGGCCTATCAGCGGGCGATCAGTGAGCTGATCGACACCAATCGTCGCCAGAAGGCGATTGGCGTGCTGTTCGTCACCCACGACATCAACCCGATCCTCGGCATGGTCGACCGGGTGCTGTATCTGGCCGGTGGGCGCTTCCGCATCGGCAGCCCAGACGAGGTGCTGCGCAGCGACGTGCTCAGCGAGTTGTACGGATCCCCGGTCGAGGTGGTTCGCACCCACGGGCGTGTGATCGTGATCGGAACGGCCGACGCGGGCGCGGGGCACCACGATGAGCACCATGACGCTCCATACGACCCCGAACATGTCAGCCACCACGTAGAGGTGCGGCCGCTGTGACCGGATTGACCGTCGGGCTGGCGCACGCAGCGGCCGCGGCTGACGACCTGTGGTCGCAACTGTTCAACTTCACCGACTACGGCGAGTTGGTGCTACTGCTGATGAACTCGATCCTGGCCGGTGCCATCCTCGGGCTGGTCGGAGGGTTGATCGGCGTTTTCGTGATGTCCAGGGACATGGCATTTGCAGTGCACGGGATCAGCGAACTGTCGTTCGCGGGGGCATCCGCCGGTCTGCTGTTCGGTATCGGCGTAGTGCAGGGCTCGGTGATCGGCTCGGTGATCGCAGCACTCGTCATCGGCGTGCTCGGTTCGCGAGCACGTGATCGCAACTCGATCACGGCCGTGCTGATGCCGTTCGGTCTCGGCCTGGGAATCCTGTGCCTGGCCCTGTACCAGGGGCGCTCTGCGAACAAGTTCGGGCTGCTGACCGGGCAGATCGTCGCCGTCGACAATCCGCAGCTGGGTGCCCTGGTCGTCATCTCCGCGATCGTGCTCGCCGGTCTGCTCGTCGTGTGGCGGCCGCTGCTTTTCTCCAGCGTGGATGCCGATGTCGCGGCCGCGCGCGGCGTTCCCGTTCGCACGCTGTCGATCGTGTTCATGCTTTTGCTCGGCCTTGCGGTCGCGGTCTCCGTGCAGATCGTCGGTGCTCTGCTCGTGCTCGCCATTCTGGTCACGCCGGCGGCGGCGGCGCTACGGGTCTCTTCGTCACCGGTGCTCGTGCCCGTGCTCAGCGTGATCTTCGCAATGACATCGATGGTCGGCGGCATCCTGCTGGCGCTCGGTGGATCGATCCCGATCAGCCCGTACGTCACGACGATCTCGTTCCTGATCTACGTCGTGTGCCGGGTGATCTCGGCGGTACGAACGCGTGCTGGGATCAGCGGGCGTCGCGCCCCGGCATCGGTGTCCTGACAGGTCGGCGCGAGTACCGATGCGTGTCCGCCTACTCCTCCGCGCGAACGAGGCGATCCCCGCCGTCCCACTCCGTGTAGCTGTACGGGTTCGGAATGAGTTCGGCCGGAGGAAGCTCCGGCGTCATGCCCTCTGCCCACGCTTCCTCGCCCATCGAGGAACGCAGGTAGTCGACGGTGTCGGCGACGGCATCCTTCGCCTGCGCCAGATTTCCCGCGAGGCGGTGTCCGTCGTACTTGACGACCCGACCATTCACGACCACGGTGTGCACATCGCCGCGTCCGGCCTGAAAGACGATGTGCGCATACGGGTTGAGGATCGGGGTCATCGTCGGTGACTCGTCGTTCTTGATCAACACGATGTCGGCCTTCTTGCCGACGGTCAGCGTGCCGACGGTGTCGTCCAGCCCGAGTGCGTGCGCCCCGCCGACTGTCGCATAGCGCACAACGTCTTCGGCGCGCACGTCGTTGCCGACAACGGTCTCGTTGCGGCCGTGGGCATCCAGATGGTCGCGGGCACGGTCTGCGTTGACGGTGGCGCGCATCGCATTGAACACATCAGCACTCCACCACACACTCGTGTCCATCGACAGTGAAACCGGGATGCCGTGCTGCCGCGCCTGATGCGTGCTCGGATAGCCTTGTCCTGCGCTGTCTTCACTCTCGGCAGATACGGAGATGTTGCCGCCGCTTGCCGCGATCCGCTGGTAGGAGTCTTGGGTGAGCGATGCCGAGTGAACGTACGTGACGCGGGGATTCATGAAGCCGCCATCAGACATCTGCACGATCCCGTCGTCCGTCATCGCGCCCCAGACGCCGGCGTGTGTTGTCACCGCCAGATCCAGGTCGCGCGCCACTTCGAACGCGGCCCGCTCCGGGAATTCCGGTTGGCCGGTCACGTCGAAGGCCAGTTGCAGGCCGAGCATGTCGTTGCGCGCTGAGAAGTGCCGGTCGACGAAGGCACGGAATTCCGGGGTCGTCGGCCACTCCCACGGCGCACCGAGCAGGTTGCCGTAGCCGAGCACGAAGCGGCCGGGCACTGCCTGCAAGGCCTCGATGGCCGCCTCGGCGTGCTCGGTGGTCTGAAGCCCGTGCGACCAGTCCAGCGTCGTCGTCACACCACTGTCGATTGCCTCGATCGCTCCGAGCAGGTTACCCGCGAAGATGTCTTGTGGGCGGAACAGCTTGCCCCAGCTCAGGTAGTAGAAGACGAAGTACTGGCTCAGCGACCAATCTCCGCCGTACCCGCGCATGGCCGTTTGCCAGAGGTGCCGGTGACTGTCGATCATGCCGGGCATCAGGATGCCGTCGGTCGCGTCGATCTCGATCGTGCCTTCCGGCACCTCGAGCTTGCGGCCGACTGCGGCGATCCGTTCGCCGACGACGAGCACATCGCCATCTCTGATGATTCCCGCGCTGTCCATCGTGAGCACCGTCGCATGACGGAACACCACGGGGCGGCCGGAAGCGAAGTCTGGTTGGTTCATCGACTGTGACTGTACGGCGGTGCCTTGCATCTTGAGGCCTTCTCTTCATCGAGTTGCTATTCAGCGGGTTGATATTCATCGAGTTGACTCGGCGGTGCCCACAGGGCGCCTGTGAGCCGCTCCGATTTTTGCGTACGAACGTCCGACCAGCGGACACAGCCATGATAGCCACGTCCGCGTCAGCGAGTCAACGCCCAGCCTTGACAGGCTCGGCGAGCACTCTCATAATGCAAATAGCGCAAAAGATCGGTCAAGTGTCCGACTAGCGAACGATAGTCACCTCATCGAGGAAAATATGGAGTCAATGATGACCAGTGCAACGACAGTTCCAGCCACGACAATTCAGACGCAGGACCGCCAGGATATCCCGGTCCTGATCGTCGGCGGCAGCTTGGTGGGCTTGACCACTTCGTTGCTGCTCTCCTCTTATGGCATCGATAACTTGGTCGTCGAGAAACACCGGGGCACCGCGATCCATCCGCGGGCGGCGTCATTCCATCAGCGCACGATGGAGGTCTACCGCCATGCGGGAATTCAGGACGCCGTCGAAAAGGCCGCGGCACTGGAGTTCGTGCAGAACGGTGCGATCGTCGCCGTCGAAAGCCTGTGTGGCAAGGAACTGCAGTACTTTTACAAGTCGTGGAACGAGGGTGTTGAAGACCTCAGCGCGACCTCACGTCTGTTCATCACCCAGGTCGGGCTCGAGCCGGTGCTGCGCGATGCGGCCAGCGAACGCGGCGCGCGCCATGAGTACGGAGAGGAGCTCGTGTCGTTCACCCAGGATGCCGATGGAGTGACAGCAGTTCTGCAGCCGCGTGACGGCGGGGCTGCGCACGAGGTGCGCGCCAAGTATCTCGTCGCTGCAGACGGAGCGCACAGCACGATTCGTGAGAAGCTCGACATCCCGATGGACGGGCACGGCAGTTCGGACTGCATCACCGTCTACTTCAAGGCGCAGATGCGAGAGATGATCGGCGATCGCAATCTCAGCGTCATCTATGTGCTGCACCCGAACCTGCTCGGCTTCTTCCGGTTCTCGTTCGACGCGGGCAGTGGGTTCCTCTCGATCTTTTCGGTCACCGACCCTGAGACGGGAGAGCACCGCGACCTGGTCTCGGACATCGGTGAGGAGCGCTGCATCGAATACGTTCGAATGGCGCTCGGCTGCTCCGACGACATCCCGATCGAGATCGAAAGCGTGCAGCAATGGGAGGCGTCAGCCAGCACCGCCCGCCGCTACAGCAAGGGCCGAGTGTTTCTCGCCGGCGACTCCGCCCACACGATGCCGCCCACAGGCGGCTGGGGCGGCAACACCGGCGTTGCGGATGCCCACAACCTGGCTTGGAAGCTGGCACTTGTGCTCAAGGGATTCGCTGACCCTGCGCTGCTCGACACGTATGATGCCGAGCGCCGCCCGACCGGACTCATGACGATGGAGCAGGCATACGCCATCTACGCGGGCCGGTACGCAGAGCGCGCGACAGACGACACGAAACCACTCGCAGAACCGCTCGAGGCCGAAGCGGTCGAACTCGGCAGTGTCTACCGCTCCGCCGGTGTCATCGGTGACGGCGGGCACGAATACGGCGACGGCGAAGAGAGTGCAGTGCACGACCCGCGGGCAGCGCAGCCGCCGATCGGTTCGCGTATTCCGCACCTGGAGCTGACCCGCGACGACGCAACGATCGGCATCCACGACCTCTTCACGGATGGCTACACACTTCTCGCCGCTGCCCGGGGGAACCGTTGGCAGGAAGCAGCCGCGGCGCTCGCCGCGCGCACGGACCTTCCGCTCGCGGCCGTGCGGATCGCTGCGGATGGCGACGTGGCCGCCACGGCGGACGGTGCGTTCGAGGCGGCCTACGGTGTGCCTGCGGACGGCGCAATCATCGTGCGACCCGACGGTGTGCTCGCTTGGCGGGCATCGGACGCCGATGCCGACGCCGACCGTGCAGTCGAGACGGTAATGAACCGGCTGCTCGGCCGCGCGTAGGCTCGCCGCCTCGGTGGTCGAGTAACGCGGCGTCGGTGGTCGAGTAGCGAGCTTGCGAGCGTATCGAGACCAGAGATCCGGAGACTGAGAGAGCCAGAGCCCAGTCACCAACGTAGCGCGTATGATTGACACATGACGCTACATGGCCAGAAGTCGAGTGCGGAAGTCGGCGTGCGTGAGCTGCACGACCAGCTCAGTCACTATCTTCGCTATGTCGCGTCCGGCCGCGATGTTGTCGTGACGATGCGAGGCCACCGCGTCGCGCGCCTTTCGCCGGTCGACGCGGATGATGCACTGGCGGACTTGCGCGCTCGCGGATTGGTGCGCGACCCGGAGCATGAGCGTCAACCGTTACGAGGGCGTTCGAGATTGACAGCCACCGGCACGGTGTCTGATCTGGTAAGCGAGCAGCGGCGCTGATCGTCTATCTGGATACGTCGGCTTTCATGAAGCTGGTGTTTGACGAGCCCGGGTCGGAACTTGCCGCCGAGCTCTGGGACCGATCCGAATCCGTGGTCTCCAGCCAGTTGCTGTACCCGGAGGCGCGCGCGGCTGCCGCGGCTGCTCACCGAATGGGGCGGATCGACTCAGCCACGCTTGACCGCGCAGTCGATGCGATCGACGCTCTCGTGGCCCAGGTGGGCATCATCGGGTTGGATACCGACCTGGCACACGCCGCTGGTGAGCTCGCGCAGGCGCACGGGTTACGCGGCTACGACTCCGTCCACCTGGCGACGGCGCTTTCTGTCCACACGGATGCGCTGTTGTTAGCGACCTGGGATCGCGATCTCGCGCGGGCCGCGCTCGCGGCGGGGTGCAGTGTGGCCCCTGCACAACGAAGCTGACGGCGTCAGTGCCGCCACGGGGCAGTGATCATGCCCTCATGGTCTCTTGATCGTTCAGCGCGGCGCTGAGATTCTCATTGAGAACGGTGACGACCAGCTGGTTGTGGTGCGCAATCACCAGGCGGTCTTCGACGATGTCGTCGTCGACACACTTCGCAATTCGGGCCAGCCTACGATCGACCGCGTGGTCGTTCATGGCGAGGATGCCGTGCCTCGGCTGCCTGCTGGCGGGCTGATCGCCACCCGCCCCGCGCGGTTGTTGACAGCCTCTAGGGTGTAACATAGAAGTTACGCCACAGCTTTGCGCGGCAACAGCAAAAGCAACATCGATCGAGGAGAAACTATGCCTGGAACATTCTGGGACGACGTCGCAGAAGACGCCCAGGACCCCGAGTTCGCGCGCGCCTACGCTGCGGAGGCGATTCGCGTGCGCACGATTGACTCTCTCGTCAACGCGCTGAACGAGGCTGCGGTGTCGGAGGGCATGAGCAGGAGTGAGATCGCGCGCGCGGCAGGGATGCAGGCCCCAGCCGTGCGTCGCCTGCTCACTGCGTCAACCGTCAATCCGACCGTCTCAACGCTCGTCGAGGTTGCGGCGACACTTGGGCTCCGAGTCACGCTCGAAAAGATGACCAAAACTGAGCGCCTGGAGATCACTGGGCCGATGCGGAACGCTGCCGTCTGACGCTTAGGCGTCTGGGTGGCTGTCCAGAGCTAGATGACCGAGCGCGGCGCGTTCCGGCCGCGGTACTCGTCACCGAGCGCTCGGATCTTCGAGTACTCAGCGTCTGCCAGTGTGGTGCGGAAGACTTTACGTCGGCCGTCGATGATCACCAGATACGGCTTGCCCACCGGGTTGCCGTTCTCGTCGAGAGCGTCATAATCGAGCAGACAGAACAGGCGGAAGTGCTCACGGTTCGGGCCGTCAATGCGCACCTCGAACCAGCCTGCCATGTCTCCGTGCATGGCTTCCCAGTACCCGCCACCTGCGAAGCGGATAGGCGGGGCTGCGGCGACGGCGCCAAGCACGGCGTAGGTCTTCGCTCGAATCTTGTCGGGCCAGTTTCGCAACGCATCGCGCCCGGGCGCGGAAATGCCCGGGTCGTCGCTCTGGTGCCGCTGGAAGTAGACGATGTCGTGCACGTCGGACGGCGACGGCTTCACTTTCGGCTGCGGCTCCCTGCCTTGCCGTGATGCCTTGCTGCCCTTCCGTGCCACCCTCGAACACTACCGGCAACGACTGCGATTGCCCGGAACTCCGACAGGTCGACAGGGTGCCCACTTCAGCGGACGTCGGCGGCGAGGTCGACATAGACCGAGCATCAGAGGAGCGGCGTGGGGACCGGGCGCTCCCCGTCTATCGCGATTCTCCGATGGCCCCATCGCTTCAATGTAACTAAGGTCGTTCTGTAGACCACCTCGAGCCCCGCGTGCAGGTAGGTGTTATTGGTCGTCATTACACCTTCGTGAATGTTGCCGTGGGTAGCGGATACGGAGAGGTCCAACACGCGAAGTCCTCGGCGGAAGGAGGCATGCGTGAACCCGCTGGAGAGCATCCACGCCACTTTGGCCGCCGAGCCGAGGCCGAGCCAGCGTCCTGCCTCGTTGGCCATGTCCCCCAGACCAGGAAGCGCTTCCTCGTATTCGTGCTTAGCGATTCCGTTGGCGTCGGCGATCGCTTCAAGGTAGCGCTTCTGTTCCCTGGCCTGCCTACTGATTTCGCGGCGGACCTTCTCTTTGTAGCTGTTGGTCTTCTTTCCAAGTTCGAGTCCGGCCTCGACGAACATCTTCTCGTAGCGGAACTCGTCGTGGCTTGCTTGGAGGCGCCGCAGGATACGTTCGCGCCGCGTACTCGGGGTCATCACCCAGGCGGCGAGGCTGGCGCATTCGATCTGGGCGCGCAAGAGAGGGTACAGCCCCATGATCGGCAGTTCGGTCTCGCCCGGCCCCTGCCCGTCTACGACGAAACTGCTGATACGGGCGGCGTCGATGGATTGCAGCAGGCAGTATCCAATGAACTGGTCGAGCTGCAGCGGGTTGCTAGCCTGGTCGTCGGACGCGCATACCGAATTGGGCTTTGGAGTGACGCCCATAACCTTCTCATAGCGATCTGCCAGCTTGGCCTGTTTCTGCAAGAGGTCGACGATACGGCGACCTGCTCCAACTCGCCTCCCGCTAGCGTTACCCTCACCGAGCCGGACACCATCTACTCGATCGTGTTCAGCGAGGGTAGGGGGTTCACGATCTTAACCGTCTCGACGCTCACGGTGGCGATGCGGATAATCAGATCGAGGATATAGCGGGCGTTGCCATGCTGATCGGCCCAGTCGTTGGGGTCGTTGAGAATTCCGGATGCTTTGTCGGTCTTCACCTGGTACCGCTCGATGATCCAGTCGAGAGCGCTGTGGGAGCCGAGCAGGTACTCCTGCGCCTCAAGCGGAATGCCCGACGACGTGATAGCGCAGTTGTAGGTGATCGTCGTCTTGTCGACTGTTTTGCCAGTCCTGGCATAGCGCATCTTCTTGACGCGGTCGCGCGCACCCGCAATGCGGGTCTCGTGCAGCGGATACGGCTGCGCCGTTTCGTAGTTCAGATGCAGGCCCGCGAGCGCCCGGCCTGCCTCGGCGCCGACCGACTTCTGACAGTCGGCGAGGATGTCATCGGTCGCCTTATCGATGCGACGGTAATCGCCCTCACTCTCGTCCAGCGCTGCGGCGTGCAGCTGGTCAAGGATCTCGTAAATGGTCGTCGCCATACCACTCTCTTTCGTGCTTGCCGCAGCCGGATGCCGCTTGTCGCCGCTGGATGCTACTGGGAATGAGGCTATCGGCTGGTGCGGGCATTGCGGCGACCCCGACGTCATCTTGTCCTCCCCAATCGGGGGAGTCACCTGTTCCCCACCGTTCACGTAACAGCAGCCGAACGGCCCGGGCTCAGCGAGGAACATGCTGTGCATGACAGTGACGTCCGCCAGTCCGGCAGGGGGTGCGCTACAAGGAGGGGTCCATCACGTGCGAGGGCTGCGGAAAGCCGCAGGTCGACGACGTGAGCCAGCGGGCCGAATTCTCCACGCTCGGTGTGAGGCACATCTGGAGGCGGATCACCTCTGGGCCGGCGCGATGATCGGCAGGATCGAAAATGTCTAGCATCAATAGACTCATGCTGTCTAGTTGCCCTGGACTATTCTGATGGTGAGTGCACAACCAACCGGGAGGCCAAGCAATGACGTACAGCGCAATCGTTACGCGTGATGGCAAATGGTGGATGATCTCGATTCCAGAACTCAACGGACTCACTCAGGCCAGGAGGCTCGCCGAAGCGGAACTCATGGCGAAGGAGTATGTCGCGGTAACTCTGGATTTGCCGATCGAGTCGATCAGCGTGGCCCTGACGGTCGAACGAGTGGGGGCGATCGAGGACATCGCAAAAACGCTCGAACGCATCCACTCCGAACGTGAGCAGGCATCATGGCTTGAGCGCGACGCCACTGCGAAGGCCGCCGAACTCGCGCGCGGTCTCGCTCAACAGGGCGTGCCTCTCCGTGACGTGGGCACCCTTCTTGGCGTCAGTCACCAGCGCGCGCACCAACTTGTCAACGCCTGAAATCCGCCCTGAATGCCGACAGCCCAATGGGAGGTCCAGACCCTTTGCGGCGGTCCCGATACGCCCGCTCGCCCTTCGGCTGCGCTCAGGGACCGAAAGCTCGCGGGCTACTCGACCAGCGGGGAGCGCTCAGGCCCCCAGGGTGAGCAGGGGGCGCGAGTGCCAAGCGATCCAATCCTGGCTGATCGCATCCGCCGCCTGTGTCAGCAGCGGCAGGTGATGGTCGGTCAGCGTTTGAAGAGAGGTCTCCGCACTGTTCGCATTCACGTTCACAGCAGCAACCGTGTGGCCGTCGGCGTCGCGGATGCTCGTGGCAATCGAGCGAATGCCCCGCGCAAGCTGCTCATCCGTCATCGCCCAGCCGCGCTCGCGCACGCCCTGCAGCGCTGCGTCGATCTCCGGTCGATCCGGCTGCCAGCGGGCCTCAAGACCGGACCGGGTCGGCAACGCGAGCGTGGCATCCAGTTCGTCCGGTGCCAGGGCGGCGAGCAGCACCTTTCCAAGCGACGTCGACAGCGCGGGGAAGCGGGTGCCGATCGTCACGGACAGAGTCACCAGCTTGGGCACGGCGACGCGCGCCACATACACGATGTCCGAACCGTCGAGCAGGGCGATCGAACTCGATTCGTTCGTCTGCTGCACGAGGTGCTCGAGGTTCGGCCGCACGATCTCCCAGATGTTGATCGAACCGATGTAGGCCATGCCGAGCTCGACCACCTGCGGTGTCAGCATGAACCCGTGCGTGCCCGAGCGCACGTAGCCGAGCTGCTCGAGGGTGATCAATATGCGGCGTGCGGTCGGGCGCGGGAGAGCCGATGCGACCGCGACCTCGCTGAGCGACATTGCGGGGCGGGCTGCGTTGAAGCACCGGATGACGTCGAGCCCCCTGGCGATCGCCTCGATGAAATCAGGGCTGGAATCCCGTCGCATGCAGTGTCTTCCGTTCCAACGCGGTGCCTATCGCGTCTTAGCTGCGGTCGTCCGCGACGTACTGCGCGTGACGATCCACAGTCATGTATACCGCCTCGCCGATGGGACGGCGCATTTCTTCACCGAGATGTCCAAGCAACCCCGCGCAGCGTGCCAGCAGCACCGCCCCGCGCAACAGCCCGAGCGGCACGCCGATGTCGGCCAGGGCGGCCCCGCACACACCGGCGCCGTTCAGCGGGAGCGTGCGGCCGAGAATCTCCGGATGCACGCGCCCAATCGCCTCGAATAGCTGCAACTGAGGACCGTACTGCTCCTCGTCCTTCGCAATCTGGATCATCACAGGAACGCGTGGGTCTCCGGTCTTGTGCACAGGGTGCCCGAGGCCGGGAACGAGGTGACCGGCGGCGCGGGCGGAGGTGATCGCTGTGCGTGCGAGCGCGTCGTAGTCGGCTTCGGTGACCGGCATGTTGTCGGCGGATTCGAGCGCGGCGGCCAAGAATCGCCCGGTGTCCTCTGTCACACCGAGAAAGCGCGAGCCGCCGCCGAGCAGCCCTGCCGCAAGTGCGCCTTGGATCGACTCAGGCGCGCTGTACAGGGTCAGCCTGGAAGCGATCGCAATCGGAGTCAGCCCGTGATCGGCGAGCGCGACCATGACGGCATCGAACACCCGCGCCTGCTGCGGCGTCGGCCGCTCCTGCGTCATCAACCACAGCGCGAGCTCGCCGAAGCTGACCTTGCCGAGCATTTCGCTCGCGATGTCCTGGCCAAGCAGCGACATGGAGGTCGGCGTCGATGTGCCGATCGACGTGGGGAAAGCGGGCACGTCGGTGTCGGTGTTCGTCTGATTCTCAGTCATCTGCGGATGCTCCATCGGTTGCGTCTGTTCGGTTGCCTGATGTTGTCTCGAGCCACGCCAGCACGGCAGCGCGATCTCCGTCCAGGCTCGGCGGGGCGAGGTCGTAGCTCGGCGGTGTCTCGGAGAACGTGATCGGGTTGCGAATGGTGGGTATCGCGCTCTGTCCACGGCCGGCGAGCACCATGGGTTCCAGGCCGAGCCGTTCCGCGAGTTGTACGCCTTCAGCGACGTTCTGGATCGGCGCGCACGGGAGGCCGGCGGCCGTAAGGATGTCGAACCACTCGTGCGCGGAGTGCCTGCTGAGGCGTTCCAGGAGCAAAGGGCGCAATTGCTCACGCTCGAAATTGCGCCCAGACGGGGTCGAGAACCGTGGGTCGCGCGGCAGGTCCGGTAGATCGAGCGCTGTGCAGAGCGTCTCGAATTGGCCGTTGTTCCCTGCGACGACAATGAGCTCGCCGTCCCCGGTGGGCAGCGGCTCATACGGGAACAGGCTGAGGTGTGCGTTGCCCATTCGTTCGGGGATGAAGTCACCCGCAACGTACGCAGACGTCTGGTTGACCAGCCCGGAAAGAGCGGAAGACATCAGGTTCGTCTCCACATGCTGCCCTTGGCCGGTAAGCGTGCGATGGTGCAGTGCCGCCAATATTCCCATTCCGGAATGCATCCCTGTCATGACGTCGAAGACGGAGATCCCCGCCCGATATGGGGGTCCATCCGGTGAGCCGGTCAGGCTCATCAGCCCCGACAGCGCTTGCACCAACAGGTCGTAACCGGGTAGTGCCGCGCCCTCTTTCGTTCCGAAGCCGCTGATCGACGAATAGATCACACCCGGGTTCGCCACCGCGACGCTGTCGTAATCGAGGCCGAAACGGGCGAGCCCGCCCGGCTTGAAGTTTTCGATGAACACGTCTGCATTCTCGGCGAGCCGGCGCGCGACAGCGAGATCTTTCGCATCCTTCAGGTTCAGTGCGATCGAGCTCTTGTTGCGGTTGATTGCGAGGTAGTACGTGGCATCGTCCCCACGTGACGGCGGGCTCCAACTGCGGGTGTCATCGCCGGCAGGGCTTTCGACCTTGATCACGGTTGCGCCGAGATCGGCGAGTAGCATCGTGCAGTACGGCCCGGCGAGGATGCGGGAGAAGTCGGCCACGACAATGCCGGAAAGCGGACCGGACGTGGCCGGTCGCAGGTGTTCCAACGCGGCTTCTTTCATCGATCCATCTCTCGTCAGCACATCTCTCGTCAGCACATCACTCATCAATTCGCCACCCACTAGCAGACCACCGATGGATATTCCCTTCCCCGCCAGTGCTGGAGTTTCGCCCCGTACTCGCGTTGGAACGACAGCGGGCCGGAGGCAGCAACATAGTCATCGTTGTAGATGCCGATGTAGATCGTCAGCGACAGGAAGAAGTGCGCGCCCAATTCGAACAGGGTGACGTAGTCGTGCTCGATCAGCGCCGTGCGCTCCTGATCGGTGAAGGCAGTCCAACTGGTTGTCTCCGCGGCGCTGAGCCGTGGCCCGATCTCCTTCTCCCAGCGCGCCATGTACGTGGCGGGCTCTGTCTTGTACTGGTGCAGGAGGTCTGGATCGCGGTCCGTCGTGTAAAGGAACTTGTCGACGTAGTACTTACTCATTGCGGCGCTCCACTCTGCTCGACTCCATCGGGCTCGACTCCATCGGGTTCGACTCCATTGGGATACCACGTGACATACGCCTCGCGCGTGTGGAACAGGTCCAGGCTGTCGACATAGTCGGCTTTGATCGGTCCCGCGATGCCCATCATCGTGACCAGGTCGAGGAACCCGTGGGTCGCGTTGCCGAACGTGCCGAGGTTGCCTCGCGTGACGTTCGCCAGCATCCCTTCCATGTCGCCGGTGGCGAGCCAATTAATCGCCCGCGCATCGAACTCCGGATCCGGCCCGTGGTCTTCGAACTGCCGCGGTCCGCCCAGCTCGAGTGACAGATGCCCGCTGCCGATCGCGGCGATGCGCTGGTCGGAGGGGTACTCGTCGATGATCTCGCGGATGGCCCGCCCGAGATCCCAGAACCGCTGCGGGGTCGGGAAAGGCGGGGCGAAGATGTTGGTGTAGATCGGAACGACCGGGAGGTCGGCATCCGGTCGGGTGGTGATTATCGGGCAGATGATCGAATGATCGAGCTTCAACTCGTTGCTGAACGCCATGTCGAAGCCTCGGTCGATGAGACCCTCGAGCATGAATGCGGAGAGATCCTCGTGCCCGTCGAGCACGTACTTCGGGATCCCGAACTCTCGCTCCTCGTTGTAGAACGTGGCGTCGTACTTCGGCGCCTTGCCGATCAGGAACTGCGGGTAGTTGTCCAGGAAGAACTGATGGAAGTGGTCGGCGCCGACCATTACCAAGATGTCCGGTTTGGCTCGAGTCAGCGTTTCGCGATACGCCTCGACCTTGCGCTTCCACTCCGGTGCCTGGGGAATCTGCTCCTCCGGCGGCGCGGACGTCAGCTTGAGATAGAACGGATGATGAGTGGTCGCCAGTACGGCGACGAGTTCGGCCACGGTCTTGTTACCTCATTTCGCCTGTGAATCGGATGCCTGCGATGAATCGGATGCAACGTGCGCGCGGCGCACACAGAAGTTTCGGTACGCGATCGGTCCCGTTGCGCCGAGCACGCCAACCAGGATTGCGCCACCCGCCCAGGCCGGGCCGCTGAGAAAATCGAGCCCGAGAAGGTGGTCGATGGACCACTGGCCGGGACCGGTGAGTGCGATCACCACTGCAAGTAGGGCATACACCAGTGCCACTTCAAAGCCCCCGAGGTGCGCCCACAGGCCGTTTGGAAAGTTGTACGCGATCGCTACGGTCATGGTGCCGACGACGATCGTCGTTCCGAGTGGCACGAACGCGCCGAACACGATCAGCGTCGCGCCGACGAGCTCTGAGGCACTCGACAGGATGACGAACGGAAGCCCGGGTCGCAGTCCCCACTTCTCGAACGACGCGGCGGTGTTACGGGCACCCTGCCCGCGGAACCAGCCGAAGACCTTCTGTGTCGAATGCCCGAACAGGAGCGCACCGAGGATCAGCCGCAGCACCAACAGCCCCAGGTCCATGTTGCTTCCTCGCTGAATTCAATTTCGGACTAGTGTCCGATGAGTGGACACTCCACTATTGTCACGGAATCCTCGCCCTGTCAATGCCCAGCCGAAAATCGGCAGCGTCCAGCTATCCTGGGAACAGGGTGCTCGACCATCAGCGGTGCCCGGAGGACAGACGGTGATGAAGCGCAATACCTGGCAACGCGAGGCCGTTCGCGAGGCACTCGGCTTCACCGATGGCTTCATCAGTGCGCAGAGCCTGCACACCAACTTGCGCGAATCGGGATCACCGATTGGGCTGGCCACGGTTTACCGCGCACTGGCGGACCTGGCCGTCGAAGGCGACGCGGACTCACTGCAGTCCCCCGAGGGCGAAGCGTTGTACCGCGCGTGCACCTCGACCGGCCATCACCACCACCTGATCTGCCGCAACTGCGGCCTCACCGTTGAGATCGAGGCGGATGCCGTCGAGCAGTGGGCGCAGTCGGTCGCCGCCAAGAACGGATTCACCCAGGCGCGCCACGTCGTCGACGTGTTCGGCCTGTGCGCGAACTGCAGCGCGGCGTAGTCATCACCTGACCGTGCCGCAGCCGCGTCAGTTTGCGCGACACGCCGGAGGAACGTAAGCTAGATCCTTGGCTGAGCGGACTCCTCCGCTCAGATCGCACGTCAATCCCCCTCTCGAAACAGTTTCGGGGATGAATCGTGCCGACAAGAGATCTTGGGCAAGGCATCCGTCTTGCGGTAATGATGGAGGACACCATGGCAGCAGTCTGCCAAGTGACCGGAGCCGTTCCCGGCTTCGGACACAACATTTCACACTCGCACCGGCGCACCAAGCGTCGCTTCGACCCGAACGTGCAGCGCAAGACGTACTACGTGCCGTCGCTGCGCCGCAACGTCACGCTGAACGTCTCGGCCAAGGGCATCAAGGTCATTGATGTTCGTGGCATCGAATCCGTTGTCAAGGACATCCTGGCCCGTGGGGAGAAGATCTAATGGCAAAGCAGCAGGACGTTCGTCCGATTATCAAACTCCGTTCGACGGCAGGCACCGGTTACACCTACGTGACCAAGAAGAACCGTCGCAACGACCCAGACCGTCTCGTGCTCAAGAAGTACGATCCCGTAGTGCGCAAGCACGTTGAATTCAGAGAGGAGCGCTAAGCAGATGGCCAAGAAGAGCATGATCGCCAAGAACGAGCAGCGCAAAGTTATCGTCGAGCGTTACGCTGCAAAGCGCCTCGAACTGAAGAAGGCCCTCGTCGACCCGAACGGCACAGACGAGTCCCGTGAGGCCGCACGCGTCGGCCTGCAGAAGCTTCCCCGCAACGCATCGCCGGTCCGCCTGCGCGGCCGCGACGCCATCGACGGCCGCCCGCGCGGCTACCTGAGCAAGTTCGGCGTCTCCCGTGTTCGCTTCCGCGACATGGCACACGACGGTCAGCTGCCCGGCATCACCAAGTCGAGCTGGTAACAGCCCGCAACGCTTCATCCAGAGGGGATGTCGGTTTCGACCGGCATCCCCTCTGGCATTCCGGCGAGCCCGTTCGGGCTCCGACGGTCCGCAGAAATGCGGACACACGGGTGCAAAACGGCGTGAAAGGCACGGAAATCCGCGAGATATCGCGGGTTTCTGATACATTCAAGGCGGTCGAACAGACCAAACGTAACGGCCTTCGTGGCTCAACCGTTCCAGATAGATGACGCTGTATCCACAGCAGAAGGTCCGAGGAGGACACTCAATGGCTGACAAGTCGCTGAACAAGACCGAGCTCGTTGCTGCCGTTGCGGCTGCGTCCGGCCAGAGCCAGGCCGCCGTCGGTGGCGTGCTTGACGCATTCTTCGCCACGATTGCGGACACCGTGGCCAATGGTGGCAAGGTCACCATTCCGGGCTGGCTCGCAGCGGAGCGCACGGCAACCGCCGCTCGCACCGGCCGCAACCCGCAGACCGGCGCAGAGATCAAGATCCCTGCCGGCCACCGTGTCAAGCTGACCGCGGGAAGCAAGCTCAAGGCATCCGTCAAGTAACTTCGCGCTATACGGGCTCAACACGAGCAGAGGGGACGCCGGTTCGCCGGCGTCCCCTCTGTGCTCTCCGTGCCCGCCTCCGCCGCCGAGTGCGCGCAAATGGCCGCCATCGGGGCCGTTGCGAGGGTGAAAACGACCACGTGGCCGCACTCGCCGGAAAGCAGGAGGCGCAGCCTAAGCTTGTTGGGTGAACAGAGTGCAACGTGTGGCGGGGCCCGTCAGCCTTGTCGTCGTTGCATTGGTTGCCGTTCTCGTGGCGCTCGCCTACGGCGGCGGGGCACAGCCGCCCATCCTGATCGACCCCGGTCCTCTTGTGCGTTGGGGGCTGCCGATCACCAAGCTGCTCGTCAACCTGAGCGCGGCTGGGATGATCGGTTCACTGGTCCTCACCTGCTTCGCGTTGAGCGCGAAGAAGCCGGAATTCAACACGGCGCTGGATGTCGCAGCCGGCTCGGCCGCGTTGATGACCGTGACGAGCGCACTGACCGGCTTTCTCACCTACCTGAGCGTCAGCGGCATCCCGCTCACCTTCGATTCGACGTTCGGTCAGGGCCTCGGGCAATTCGCAGCGACGATCCCGCTCGGGCAGTCGTGGCTTGAAACCACGCTGATCTGCGCCGCGGTCACCGTGCTGTGTTTCGCCGTGCGCAACGTCACGGCGCTCCTCGTCGTAACCGGTCTGGCACTGCTCTCGCTACTGCCGATGTCACAGCAAGGTCATGCGGCAGGCACGGCGGGCCACGATCAGGCGACAACGTCACTCGGCCTGCACCTCGTCTTCGCGGCGATCTGGGTCGGCGGGCTGGTGACCATCGTGTTCCTCCGCCGAACACTCGAGCCCAAACGCATCATCGAGGTCATCTCGCGCTACTCGACGCTCGCTATCATCTGCTTCTTCGTCGTGGCATTCTCCGGGTACATCAACGCCGACCTGCGAATCGGAACCCTGGCCAACCTGCTCACGCCGTACGGCATTCTGGTGCTCGTCAAGGTAGCGGCGCTCTGCTCGCTTGGGCTTTTCGGTCTGCTGCACCGCCGCTATTTGATCGACAAACTGCGGCGCGGCGGCGGGCGCGGCGTGTTCTGGTGGTTGATCGCGGCAGAACTGGCATTCATGGGGATCGCCTCCGGGGTCGCCGCCGCGCTTGCACGCACGGCGACGCCGGTCACGCAGACACTCAGCACGGCCGCGACGCCCGCAGAGATCCTCACCGGTGAACCGCTGCCACCTCCCGCCACCCTGCAGCAGTTCCTGTTCGCCTGGAACATCGACCCGCTGTGGCTGATCGGCTGCGCGTTCGTGCTCTTCTTTTACATCGCCGGCGTCGTCCGGTTGCATCGCCGGGGCGACCGCTGGCCGATTCTGCGCACGCTCTCCTGGATCGTTGGCATTCTCCTGCTGTGCTACATCACCAATGGCGGCGTGAACGTGTATGAGAACTACCTGTTCTCCGCCCACATGCTCGCGCACATGGTGCTGACGATGATGGTTCCGATGCTCCTGGTGCCCGGGGCCCCCGTCACGTTGGCGATGCGCGCCATCCACAAGAGAACGGATGGCTCGCGCGGCCCGCGCGAATGGATCCTGCTCGGCGTGCACTCCTGGATCGCCAAGATCCTCGCGAACCCGATCGTCGCGGCCGTGCTGTTCGTCACCTCTCTCTGGGCGTTCTATTACACACCACTGTTCCGCTGGGCGACGGTCGACCACATCGGCCACGAGTGGATGATCATCCACTTCGTCATCGTCGGCTACCTGTTCGTGCAGTCGATCATGGGGATCGACCCCGTGCCCTATCGCCTGCCATACCCGTTCCGGCTGGTGCTGCTGCTCGGCACCATGGGTTTCCACGCCTGGTTCGGTGTGTCGCTGATGACCACCAACAGCCTGCTGCTGGCGGACTGGTACGGATCGATGGGGCGCGTCTGGGGTGCGCTGCCGATCGTCGATCAGCAGACCGGGGGTGGCATAGCGTGGAGTATCGGTGAGATTCCAACGATGCTGATGGCACTCATCGTCGCGGTGCAGTGGAGTAGAAGTGACGCGAAAGAGTCCAAGCGCAACGACCGCAACGCCGACCGAACGGGAGACGCCGAACTGAACGCATACAACGCACGGCTGGCGGCGATCGCTGAGCAGGATCACGCCAGATCATGACGTCTGCACTGACGCTCTCCCCTGAGCAGGCCGCGGTGTACCAAGCGATCGAGACGACCAGGCAGCACGTGTTCGTCACCGGTCGCGCGGGCACCGGCAAGTCGACGCTGCTGAATCATCTTGCCTGGAACACCGAGAAACAACTTGTCATCGCGGCGCCGACAGGGGTCGCGGCGTTGAACGTCGGCGGGCAGACGATCCACTCGCTGTTCCGTCTGCCGATCGGGGTGATCGCCGACCATCAGATCGAGCAGAGCGCCGAGTTGCGCAAACTGCTGAATACCATTGACACCCTCGTGATCGATGAGGTGTCCATGGTCAACGCCGACCTGATGGATGCGATTGATCGCGCGCTCCGGCAGGCGCGGCAGCGCTCAGCAGAATCGTTCGGCGGGGTGCAGATCGTGCTGTTCGGCGACCCATACCAACTCGCGCCCGTGCCCGGCGACTCGGATGAGCGTGCCTACTTCGAAGACACCTACCGGTCGATGTGGTTCTTCGATGCGAAGGTCTGGCGGGATGCGGACCTGAAGATCTTCGAGTTGACCGAGATCCATCGCCAGCACGACTCCGATTTCAAGGCCATGCTCAACGCGGTGCGCCACGGCCGGGTCACGAAGGAGATCGCAGACCGGCTGAACACGGCGGGCGCCCGACCGGCGCCCGATGATGGAACGATCACACTGGCCACCCGCAACGACACAGTGAACCGGATCAACGCATCCGCCCTGAAACGGCTGCCCGGCCGGGCGCTGTCTGCCAAGGCGGAGATCACGGGCGACTTCGGGAACCGCACGTACCCTGCCGATGAGACACTGGAGCTCAAAGTCGGCGCCCAGGTGATGTTCCTGCGCAACGACACCGGGCAGGGCGGCGAGGGGCCGCGCTGGGTGAACGGCTCGATCGGCACGGTCACACGCATCGACTCGACCGTGTTCGTCGACATCGACGGGCAGGCACTCGAGGTCGAGCCCGCGATCTGGGAGAAGTTCAAGTACAGCTACGACCCGGTGAACAAGAAACTGACGAAGAACGTCGTCGCCGAATTCACCCAGTTTCCGCTGCGGTTGGCGTGGGCCGTGACCATCCACAAGTCGCAGGGAAAAACCTACGACAGCGCGATCATCGATCTGGGCGCCCGCGCGTTCAGCCCCGGGCAGACGTATGTGGCCCTGAGCAGACTGACCAGCCTCGACGGGTTATACCTGACCCGCCCGCTGCGACCGAATGACATCATGGTCGATTCAGACGTGCGGCGGTTTATGGCCGAGCGGTGATGGTGGCGGATCTCGATACGCGGATTCGCTGCGCTCATGCGCTACTCGATCACCGGCGCCGGTGGTCGAGTAGCGAGCCTTCGGTCCCTGCCCTTCGAGACGGCCGCGGGCGGCCTCCTCAGGAACCGCGGAGCCGAAGGGCGAGCGTATCGAGACCCGCATCCTGATCTCGTAGACTTGCCCCGTGACCCCTCCTGAGCCGTATTACATCGCGCTCGGAGACGGACGATTCGAATCAACGGTGCAGGCACAGGGTGCCTGGAACCCGCACGAACAGCACATGGCACCGGTTTCCGGCATCCTGACACACTGTCTTGAAGGTTTCTCGCCTCGCCCCGACCTGCGGATGGCGCGCCTCAGCTTTGAAATCCTCGGACTGATTCCGGATGGCGAATTCGAAGTCGTCACCTCGATGCTGCGCCCCGGCCGCACCATCGAGCTCGTTCAAGCCGAGCTGATCGCAGGAGGCCGAGTCGCCGTGCGTGCCAGCGCGTGGCGGATGCAGCGTTCGGACACGAGCGCGGTCGCCGCCGTCGAAGATCCACCGATGCCGGCTCGCGACCGCATCGCGGCGCCCGCGTCGTTGACGACGTGGCCGGGAGGCTACATCCGGTCCATCGACGTGTTTCCAACGGTGGATCATCGGGCCGGAAGCGGCAGTGCCTGGCTGCGCACGCGGCATCCGCTCGTCTCTGGCGCTCGGGACTCCGACACGCCCTACTCGGAGTTCGCCGCCTTGATTGGCCTGGTCGACACCAGTAACGGCATCGCCGTGCGAGTTCCGCCGGGTGGTGACGGCTATGCGTTCCCGAACCTGGACCTGCAACTGCACCTGTACCGCCAGCCGGCAGGGCGTTGGCTCGGATTGCAGAACAGCGTGACTTTCGGCTCAGACGGCATCGGCTTGACCTCGAGCGTTCTGCACGACGAGGTCGGCCCATTCGGGCGCGCGGAGCAGATTCTCACCCTGCGAAAGCTCTGAGGCGCGCTACGCAGCGGTCTTTGCCTGGGCGAGATCCGCGAAAAGCTCGGTGTTGAAACGGTAGGCGAGGATGACTTCGTCGATCACACGCTCGCGCTCGGCATGGTTCCAGTCGACCGCGTCGAGCTGAGTGCGGTAGGTTTCCTTGAACTTGCGAGGGTCGGCGATGTCGCCGAACAGGTAGAAACCGACTCCGTTGGTCTCGAAGCCGAACTGGCGCTGCATGAGCGTGCGAATCACCTGCCCACCGGACAGGTCGCCCAGATAACGCGTGTAGTGATGCGCAATGAAACCGCCGGGCCAGGTCGCGGCCACGTCGTTGATTCGCTTTACGTACTGCTGCGTCGTCGGTAGCGGACTGATCTTCTCGCGCCAGCTTGCGCCGATCAGATAGTCGAGGTCGGCTTCGATCGCAGGCAAGCGCGTCAGTTTCGAAGAGATGAACGGTGCGGCAACGGGGTTGGTGCGCATCCGCTCTGCCGCGTGCTCCAGCGCAGCGTAGATGAAGTAGTGCTGCGCGACCAGTGCGACGTAGTCGGCCTTCGTGCCTTTGCCTGTCATCAGGTCGGACATGAAACCGGCGCCCTCGCTCTCGCCGTGGTCGGTGCTGGTGCGCTCGCGAAGCGCTTGGGAGAACGGGATCACGACGGTCACAGGTGCTCCAGGGTGTGAATCGGCAGCTCGGACACACAGCTGCGCCGATGCAGGTTAGGTTGCCCTAACCTTACGCGACGCGCGGTTCGATGCCCAAAACGCCGCAGGCGTCGCGGTAGAGCTGAGTGACAGCGCGGCGGATGTCCGCTCGTTCTGCCACCGGCAGCGGCCACGGGATCGTCACCGTCTGTCGGGTGGCGGCGTGCTGGGTGGCGGCGTGCTGGGTGGCCGGCAGCTGCGCGGCCGTGTGCTGCGTGGCGGGGAGAGTTGCCGCCCATTGCCCGCCGGCCGCGTCGAGGCCGACCATGATCGCTGCGGTGGCGCTCGGTTGCGCGAATGCGCGCACGATGATCAGGTTGTCGGGTTCATGGTCGGTGTTCATGTGAGCAAGAACGGCGTCCACGACGGTGGGCGGGAATCTGATGGGGGAGACGTCGGCCATCTCTCGATGCTAGTGCGCGCCCGTGATGGGCCTCCCCGAGCGTGAGAGCGGCGGTGCCGAATTCTCTGGTTAGACTGCCAGTGGAACGTGATTGTGACCGTCGGGGGATGGAATGGGCAGCAGAACGGCGCGGCTGAGGCGTTCCCTGGCGCTCGCGGTAACGGCGCTGCTGGCGCTCGGCCTGATGGCCTGCACGGGAGCAAGCGGCGCCACGCCGAAGCTCCCTGCGCAGGCGAGCGGTTCACTGCCGAGTGACGTGACAAAGCAATTGCAAACGGCCGTGACGGATGCGATGACGCGCGCGGGCGCATCCGGTGCGATCGTCGGCGTCTGGGCACCGTGGGCGGGCACATGGACGGCGGCGCTCGGCACGGTGTCGAAGGACAAGGGCGCCGCGAAGATGTCAACGAACATGTCGTTTCGCATCGCGTCGAACTCAAAGTCGATGACCTGCACTGTGCTGCTCGCCCTCGTCGACCGCGGGCAGGTTGAGTTGAGTGACCGGGTCTCGAAATACCTTCCGCGTCTGGTCGGCCTCGACGGCGTAACGCTCGGTCAGTTGTGTCACAACACGTCTGGTATCGCCGATTACGAACCGTCGCTTGCCGCCCAATTCGTCAATAATCCGACGCGCCAGTGGGTTCCGATGGAACTGATCAGCGATGGCCTCGCCGAGCCGGCGACCGGTGTCGCCGGCGACCACTTCGCCTACTCGAACACCGGCTTCGTGCTCCTCGGAATGGCACTGCAGGCGGCCACGGGCCGCAGTTGGAGTGACCTGTATCAGGATTATGTCTGGGGCCCCCTGGGTTTGAAGAACACGAGCCTGCCGAACGCCGGTGTGACCGCGCTCCCGTCGCCGCATCCGCAAGGCTATGCAACTGCCTTGAACCCCGGCGGGCAGCCGGTGTGCGAGACCGTCGTCGACGACACGCAACTGTCCCCGTCGATGGGCTGGACGGCCGGCGGAGTGGTCTCAACTCTGAATGACCTGAAAACCTACGTGCAGGCTCTTGCGGCAGGCACCCTGGTTTCGCCGGCGTCAGCCAAGGAGCAGTGGACCACAATGCCGTTGTCGAGCACTTCGCCAACTTGGCAGGGTTATGGAATGGGTGTGATCACGCTCGGCCCGATGCGCGGACATGACGGCGAGATCCCCGGGTTCATCTCATCGATGATGAGCGATCCGAAATCCGGCCTGACGGTCGTCGTCATGTTGAACAATTCGACGCTCGGCGGCGGGTTCGCCCAGTTGCTGGGCATGCAGCTTGCGTCGATCGCCTCGAAGGTTCCTGCAACAACGGGCAAGGCACCGGTCATCGCACTGCCGTGGTCATCGGATCAGGCGAAGCAGGGCATGGCCGCGAACACGATCTGCCCGCCCAAGGGCGTCACGCCGCAACCGTCGGACACGGCAGTTCCGCTTCCGCAGTCCGGAGATTGAGAGTATTCGGCCTCGCTCTACAATCGAGCCATGCCGATTGTGCCGGAAACCAAGAGCTGGACCTGGGTGTTGGAGAAACCCTGCCCTGAATGCGGGTTCGATGCTGGGAGCGTCGCGTACGCGAGCATCCCGGCGATCGTGCGAGACAACGCGACTCAATGGCCGGCCGTGCTCGCGCGAGCGGATGTTCGCGAGCGACCGAACGACCACGCCTGGTCGCCGCTGGAGTATGCAGCGCACGTGCGGGACGTGCACCGCATCTTTCTCGGCCGCATCGAACTGATGCGCACCGAGGACAATCCGGTGTTCGCCAACTGGGACCAGGACGCGGCAGCCGTTGCCGATCGCTACGACCTACAGGACCCTGCCACCGTTGCCCGTGAACTGACGGATGCCGCTGGCCGCGTCTCCGCAGCCTTCCAGGCCGTTCCGCAGGCGGAGCTCGGGCGCACCGCACTGCGCAGTGACGGCGCATCGTTCACGATCGCGACACTCGGCCGCTACTTCGTACATGACCCCGTGCACCACCTGTGGGACGTGACGCACTCGGCCTGAGCTGCGGGAGAGTGGACGCTGCCGGAGAGTGGACGCTGCGAGAGGGCAGACGCCGCGCGAGGACGCCGCACGCGGCTTGACCACCCAAGCAGCGGTCTGTAGCGTGTAGGAGTCGAGGTCGAATCGATTCGATTCGATTCGATCCGCACATGACGCAAGCATACGAGGAGGGACACCGCTGTGACCATTGAGGCTCCGGGCATTCGAGTCACCGTTTGGAATGAGAACGTGCACGAGCGCACTCAGCCGGAGATCAAAGCGCTGTACCCGAACGGTATCCACGGTGCGATCGCCGACGGGCTGACCGCACTGCTGCCGGGTGCGACGATCCGCACCGCGACGCTCGCCGATGCTGAACATGGTCTGGACGAGCATGGGCTCGAGAATACGGACGTGCTGCTGTGGTGGGGCCACATGGCGCACGACGCTGTCGACGACGCTGTCGTCGAGCGCGTCCGGCAGCACGTGCTCGGCGGTATGGGGCTGATCGTGTTGCACTCAGCGCACTTCTCGAAGATCTTCCGCCTTCTGATGGGCACGACGTGCTCACTGAAGTGGCGCAATGACGGCGAACGCGAGCTCGTCTGGGGAGTCAACCCGACGCATCCGATCGCCGAGGGGATCACCTCGCCACTTGTTATCGAGCGGCAGGAAATGTACGGCGAATTCTTCGACGTGCCTGAACCGGACGAGCTTGTCTTCATCAGTTCGTTCGATGGTGGAGAGGTCTTCCGCTCTGGCATCACCTACCGTCGAGGTCTCGGCAAGATCTTCTACTTCAGCCCTGGAGACCAGGAGTATCCGGTATATCACGACAGCGGCATACGTCGGGTATTGGCCAACGCAGTACGGTGGGCGGCTCCCGCTGCTGGCACAACTTCGACCGGCCGTGCGATGCCGATGGTGAGCAATCCGCAGAGGGGCTGGTTCAACGCTGAGCGCGAGGCGGCGCTCAAATGACGGCTGGTGGCTTGCGGGTCGGCGTCATCGGCGTCGGATGGGCTGGCCAGCAGCATCTCGCCGGCTTCGCACGCCTTCCAGGGGTCGAGCTGCATGCCATTGCAGGCATGGAAGCGGAACGCGTGGCCGAGCTGGCGACGAAGTATGGCATCCGCAACCGCTTCGAACGCTGGGAGGACATGCTCGACGCGGGCGGGCTGGACGCCGTCAACGTCGCGGTACCGACCTATCTGCACGCGCCGATCGCGATCGCCGCGCTTGAGCGCGGGCTGCACGTGCTGACGGAGAAGCCGGTCGCCGCCAACCTCGGCGACGCCCAGGCGATGGTCGCGGCGGCACGGGCGGCCGGGCGCATGCTGCAGGTGGTCTTCAATTATCGCGAGCGTGGCGACATCGCCGAGCTGCGGCGCATCATGACTGCCGGTGAGCTGGGCACGCCGTACGCAGCCAAGGCCGGCTGGTTGCGGCGCAAGGGAATCCCGGGTGACGGCACCTGGTTCACGAATCGCGAACGCGCGGGCGGAGGACCTCTCATCGACCTCGGCGTGCACGTGCTTGACTACGCGCTTGAACTGTTGGGAGAGCCCGAGGTGCTGACCGTCTCCGCAACGGCGTACGCCGAACTCGGTTCGCGGGGGCGCGGCGGGAGCTCTGCAGACGCAATCGGCGCGGCCTTCGAAGTCGAAGATCTTGCGATGGCGTTCATGCGCCTTGCCGGCGGCGGCACTCTCACCCTTGAAACGAGCTGGGCGGCGTATCGCCCGGACAACGACGAGATGTGGTTGACGATCTACGGAACGGATGGCGGTGCGGATCTCCGCGTTATCGACTACGCGGACCCCGGTGAGCTGAACGTGTATCGGGATGCCGAAGAGAACTCCGCCGATTACCACGTCGACCCGAGCGCAGCCAACGGCGGGCACAGCGCGGTCATCCGGCGCTTCGCCGATGCCGTCGCTGCCGGGCCCGGCGAATGGGCGAAGCACGACGGATCAATCGGTCTCTCGCGCGCGCGCATCATCGATGCGTGCTATCGGTCGGCGGCATCCGGCCGTGAGGTGGCGCTGGCGGGCCGATAGAGTTCCGCCGGCAGCGATCGGCAGCGATCGGCAGCGATCGGCAGCGATCGGCAGCGACCGGTGCGCGGGCAGCGCGCTACTCGGCGAAGAACTCGACCAGTGTCTCAACCATGGCCTCTGGATCCCAACTGTGGTTCGCGCCGGCGATCGTCACCGCGCGGGCGCTCTGCAGCGCCGCGATCATGGATGCGACGGCGCGCTCCATGATCGGCAGCGTGCGTTCGCCGACGATTGCGAGCACCGGCTGGGTGATGCGCGCCCAGAGAGCATCCCGTGGTGCAGTCTGCGTCCAGGCGAGCGCTTCGGCGTCATCCTGAAGGCTCGGGCCCATTGCGACCATGGTCGGCCAGCCGGGCGACTGCTTTGCACCGTCGAGCCACTCACGTGGCATGTCCTTCATGTAGTACTCGATGACCGCGTCTCCGTCGCCGGATTCGAGCTTCTCACGCAGTCCGGTCAGGTTTTCATCGCCGTCAGCCCCGTTCTCTTCACCGAGCGGCGCCTCCCACAGTGCGAGTTTCGTGATCGGCAGGCCGGCTGCCGCAGCAGCCAGGCTGATCGCAGACCCGGACGAGCTCCCGAATAGTGCTGCAGACTCGCCGCCGACCGTGATCAGCCCCGTAATGTCGTCGAGTTCGCGCGCAAGAGAGAAGGCATCCGCAACGACGCTTTCGCCCCGCCCGCGCCGGTCGTAATTGATCACTGTGAAGCCGCGGGCCGCGAGAGCTTGGCACAGAGCGACCGTCTGCGGGGAGAAGCCTCTGAACTGCATCGCGCCCGCAACCAGGATTACGGTTGGGCCGTCGCCTACCCGATCGTAGGCGATTCGCGTGCCGTCTGCTGATGTCACGTATTCGGTCATGATCGCTCCTTCGTACTGCGCCCGACCAATTGCCTCACGGTTTGCTGGTCGGCGCAAGGGCTTTGCCGGGGTTGCGGCATGTGGTGCAAGATCGGAGCATGACCGCGACGACGCCGGACCTTCTCACGCTTCCGAAAGCCGAGCTGCACCTGCACATCGAAGGCACACTCGAACCAGAATTCGCTTTCACGCTCGCGGCACGCAACGGCGTCGCGCTGCCATTCGCATCCGTCGCCGAGCTCGCCGAGCACTATCGCTTCGACAACCTGCAGTCGTTTCTCGACCTCTACTACGCCACCATGAACGTGCTGCGCACAGAAGACGACTTCGCCGAACTGACGCTTGCATACCTGACCCGCGCTGCCGCGCAGGGCGTGCGGCATGCAGAGATCTTCTTCGACCCGCAGGCGCACACTCAGCGCGGCGTTCCGATTGAGGCCGTCATCGACGGCATCGCTGCCGGGTTTGCGGATGCCGCGCGCGGCCCCGACCCGGCCGCAGGTGCAGCGAACGTCGGCTCAGCGAACGCAGGTTCAGCGAACGACCCGGCAGCGGAGCTCACCGGCGGTCTCATCCTCAGCTTCTTGCGTGATCGCCCTGTCGAGGAAGCGGATGCAACGCTGACGTCCGCACTCGGCAGAACAGCGCTGACCGGGCGCGACCTGCTGCTCGGCGTTGGTCTGGACTCTGCGGAGGTCGGGCACCCGCCGCACCCGTTCGCACCCGTCTACGATCGTGCGCGTGCGGAAGGTTTGCACACCGTCGCGCACGCGGGCGAGGAGGGGCCGCCGAGCTATGTGTGGGAAGCGCTCGACGTGTTGCGGGTGGAACGCGTGGATCACGGCATCCGCTCCATCGATGACCCGCAGTTGGTGGCCCGACTGGCGCACGATCGCACGCCGCTCACGATCTGCCCGCTGTCGAACGTGCGGCTGCACGCTGTGCCCAGCCTCGCGGAGCATCCGTTGCTGCGGCTGGCGGAGGCGGGCGTTGTCGTCACACTCAATTCGGATGATCCCGCCTACTTCGGCGGATATGTCGGCGACAACTTCACGGCGTCGCAGAACGCGCTCGGGTTCGACACGGCACAGGCCGTGCAGTTCGCGCGTAACTCGATCGAGGCGTGCTTCGCGCCGCTGCAACGCAAGGCGCAGCTGAGCGCGGAGATCGATCGGTGGGTTGCCGCCCGTGCAGCGGGCGGCGTCTGACCTCAATTGCCCAGGTAGCTCGTTATGAACTGTCAGAGCGCCGCGTGCGACGAATCGTGTACGCGTTCGTCGGGCGCCCTGTCGTGCCGTACTCCAGTTGCAGGTCGAGGGCGCCGCGTCGTTCGAGCTCGCTGAGATACCGTTGCGCCGTCGGTCGGCTGAGGCCCAGACTGTCTGCAATTTCTGCTGCGCCGATCGGACCAGCGGACGCGCGAACAGCATCGAGCACCTTCGCCATCGTCGGCGGTAGGCGACGGCGTGCCGCATCCGTGGTCTGCGTGTGCAACAATCCGTAGAGCTCATCGACTGACGCCTGATCTGCGATGCGGCCGGACGCCAACTCGGTGCGCCATCTCCGGTAGGCGACGAGTTCGTTCTTGAACTGTTCGAATCCGAATGGCTTCACCAGGTAGTAGATTGCGCCGCTGCGCATCGCAGAGCGCACCGTCGCAAGATCCTGCGCGGCCGTGATCAGGATGCAATCGGGCGCGTCGTCGAGTGCGTGAAGCGAACGCAGGAGGGAGAGCCCGCTTTCGTCGGGAAGATAGACATCTAATAGCAGAAGATCAGGCTTGAGCTCGGCGATCGCCTCGCGGGCCTCCGCGGCCGAATGCGCTTCGCCGACACACGTGAAACCGTCAACGCGGTTGACCCGATCCGCATGGATGTGAGCGACCCGAAAATCGTCGTCGACGACGAGCGTGCGGATCATCGGGCGCGCCCTGCCGGCCTCGGCTGGTCACCCGCGGCTGATTGCGCATCGGCGGCCGATTGCTCGTCCGGGTGCGCAGTCGTCTGCGACGCATCCGCCGGGTCGGGTTGGGGAAGCCAGACTTCGAACCGGCCGCCCGGTGCGGGGCTCACGCGGATGTCGCCTCCCAGTCGTCGAACGATCCGGCTGACCAAGGCCAGCCCGAGTCCGCGACGCATGCCCGTTCTGCGTTCCGCCTTCGTCGAGTAGCCGTCGACGAGCACATCGCCGAGCCGATCGGCAGGCACGCCGGGCCCGTTGTCGACGACGAGGATGCGGACACCGTCGTCGTCGCTCAACGTCACCTCGATCTCGCGGAGTCCGGACCGTTCGGCGAGGGCCTCGATCGCATTATCGATCAGGTTGCCGACGACGGTCACCAGCACCTGCGGACTGATATTCGGCTGCGCGAGATGCGAGTCGTCCGTGATGACGAGCGAGACCCCGCGTTCGGCCGCGATCGTGATCTTGGCTATCAGCAGCGCCGCCAACTGGGGCGGCTCGATACGCGCCTTGAGCTCACCCACCAGCCGTGTCGGCGTATCCGACAATTGAGCGACATAGCTGGCAACCTGGTCGTAGTCGCCCATCTCGATCAATCCGGTGATGACGAACAGGTGGTTGGCGTATTCGTGCTCCTGCGCCCGCAGCGCCTCCGTCAAGCCATTGATCGCATGCACTTCACGAAGGAGGCCTTCCACCTCGGTGCGATCGCGGATCGTCACGACCGACCCGATCGTGCGGCCAGATAGCCCGACGTCCATGTGGTTGACGACGAGCAGGAAATCATCCGTGACCGTGGTTTCATCCATGCCCGCTGTCTTGCCCGTGAGCGTGTCCAGCAACCGCCCGGGAGGGACGACCTGATTCAGTGCCTTGCCAACGACCTCGCCGTCGAGGTCGAGCAACCGCTTCGCTTCCTCATTGATGACTGTGATTCGGCCGTCCGTGTCCAAACCGACCATACCTTCGCGGATGCCGTGCAAGAGCGCTTCTCGCTCCTGCAGAAGCGATGCGATCGAAGCCGGCTCCAGCCCGAACGTGACCCGCTTGATCCTTCGCGCCAGCAACACCGACCCGAGCGCGCTCAGCAGCAGCACGAGGATCGAATAGCCGATGATGACCCGACTGTCCACCGCGAGTTGATCGCTGACCTGCGTCTCGAGAATGCCGACTGACACCTCGCCGACGACCTGACCGGTCAGCGAGAAGATCGGCGCGATACCGTTTGCCGATCGGCCGAGGCTGCCGTTGTCGACGCCGGTGTGGGTCTTGCCGTCGAGTGCGACGACGCCCTCCTCGAGGCGCTTGCCGATCAAAGCCGGGTTTGGGTGCGAATAACGAATGCCCTCCCGGTCGGCCACCACGACATAGGCGGCGCCAGTGGTCTTGCGCACTTTCTCGGCCAGCACTCTGATGGTGTGATTCGGGTCCCCGGCCTCGACGGCGGCGACGATCTCGGGGGAGCGGGAGACGGATTGGGCGATTCCAAGCGCGCGCAATTGATACTGCTGTTCGAGCGCCTGCCCGTTGAGGGTGGAGAACAGCAAGGCGCCGAGCGCCACGGTGAGCACCAGAATGGTCAGCACGACGGCAAGGATCTGGTAGGCCAGAGGCCACGTCTTCCAGCGCCGATAGGCGTGCGGGCTGCTCACGTCAGCGACCGAAGATGCAGGCGCCACTGCGGCGTGAGCAGAATGCACAAAGCCGCAATGAACGCGCGGATCGCACTCAAATGCCACAACTCTGTTGACATCGCCCGACTCTCCCTAGGCTGCTCTCACGCTCAACGGATGGTCTCTCCGAGGCTCAAGCTGCCCCGCAGTCTAGGCACAATTCACCGCTCCACACAACATCAAGGCTGCACAGAACATCACGACGAAGGAGTCGCATGTCGGAACTCTTCCTTGCCATCGGCTTCGGGCTGGTCGTCGCCTCGGTTCTGGCACTGGCCGCGGTGGGCCTGAGCCTTCAGTTCGGCATCACGAACTACATCAACTTCGCATACGGCGACTTCATGGCAGTCGGTGCGTACATCGCCTGGACGATCAACACTGGCCCGTGGCACCTGAACATCTGGGTTTCCATGGTCGTCGGTGCGCTCAGCGTCGGGATCCTCGCCGTGCTGTTGAACCGGTTTCTGCTCGCCCCGTTCGCCAGACGGTTCCAGAAGCTTTTCTACATTCTGATCGTCACCTTCGGCCTGTCGCTGATTCTGCTCAACGTCGTCAGTTCGATCTGGGGCAACGAGGTGCAGCGCTACACGATCCCGAACGAGAACCCGTTCCACGTCGGCCCGTTCCTGTTCACCACGGACCAGCTGGTCGTCATCGGCATCGCGGTCATCCTGATGGTGCTGATTCACTTCATGCTGACGGCGACCCGCATCGGCAAGTCGATGAGGGCGATGTCGGACAACACCACCCTGGCGATGACCAGCGGAATCGACACGCGCCGGATCACCACGCTCACCTGGTTCCTTTCCGGATGCCTCGCCGGCCTGGCTGGCACCGTGCTCGGCATCACGCAGGCGAGCATCACACCGGGATCCGGTGAGACGTTCCTGTTCGTGATCTTCGCCGCCGTCATCGTCGGCGGTGTCGGCAGCATCTACGGAGCAATCGTCGGTGCCGTCATCGTCGGGCTGGCGACCGAAGTGTCCGCCCTGTTCATCGACCCGGCCTACAAACTCGACGTCGCGTTCGTGATCCTGATTCTCGCCCTGCTGTTCCGGCCGAACGGCCTCTTCGCCCGACCTGGAAAGGCTTGAGCATGTCACCCCTCGTGTACTACCTGATCACACTCGCGTTCTTCGTCTTCGCCTATTGCATCCTCGGCTGGGGCCTCAACCTGCAGTTCGGGGAGGGCGGCATTCTGAACTTCGCCTACATCGGATTCGTGGCAATCGGCGCATACGTTGCAGGCGCGACGAGCATGCCGGCACCAACACCCGGTTCCGGCGAACAGTACTTCTTCGGCTGGTCGCTGCCGTTCCCGATACCGCTGATCCTCGGCGGTGTCGCGGCGTGTGTCTTCGCCCTGCTGGTCTCGCTGGTGGCCTTCCGGCGTTTGCGAACCGACTATCTCGCGATGGTGCTGATATCACTGTCGTTGGTGCTGTACGACGTCATCAACAACTATGTGCCGCTGTTCGGTGGAGCTGACGGCCTGACGAACGTGCCCGAGCCGATGGCAGACCTGTTCAGCCTCAACGCGAACAGCTTCATTCCGTTCTTCACGGTGGTGACTCTCATCATCGCCTTGATCATGTGGTGGCTGATGAGCAAGATCACGCGCTCGCCGATGGGTCGCACCATCCGCGCGATCCGCGACGACCCGGAGGCGGCATCCGCACTGGGCAAGAGCGTGTTCCGCTACCAGCTGACCGCGATGTTGATCGGTTCGTTTTACGCCGGAATCGGCGGCGGCCTGATCGTCGAGTTCACGGGCGCGTTCAACACCAGCGCGTGGCTGCCCGGAGAAACCTTTTTGATCTTCGCGGCCGTGATCGTCGGAGGAGTCGGCAACAACAAGGGCATGATCCTCGGCGCACTCATTGTGCCCGTGCTGTTCACGCAGCTGCCCAAATTCCTTCCGGATGTTCCAGGACACCCTGGCCTGATCCTGAACGTGGCCGCGATGGCCATTGGAATCCTGTTGATCATCGTGCTGTGGTTCCGCCCACAAGGCCTGATCCCCGAGCGGCGGCGACTGAGCCGGTTGCCTTCGACACCGTCGTTGCCGGAGACAGGATCCGCACACCGCGCGGCGCTGACCCGAGAGGAAACATTGTGAGCGAACCGGATGTGCTGCATGCCCCCCCGAGTGCAGGCACGGAATCGGCGCTGAGCTGCACCGATATCCACAAGTCGTTCGGTGGTGCGAAGGCCGTGAACGGAGCCACCTTCTCCGTTCCCAAGGGGCAGATCACAGCCTTGATCGGGCCGAACGGCGCGGGCAAAACGACGGTCGTCAACATCCTCTCCGGGGCGATGAGCGCTGACAGCGGTGACGTGAAGATCGGAACGCACGATGTCACGAAACTGCAGAACTACAAGCGGGCGCGGCTGGGGCTCATCCGCACGTTCCAGCTGTCTCGAGAGCTGGGCGGTTTGACGGTGTGGGAGAACCTGATGGTGGCCGCCAAACACCAGCCCGGCGAATCCTTGACGAACGTCTACTTCCGGCCCGGGCTCGTCAAGAGAATCGAAACAGAGAACGCGGAGCGCGCAGGCGAGATACTGGCGAAATACGGCCTGTACGAGCTGCGCGACACCTGGGCTCGGGAGCTCTCCGGCGGCCAGAAACGGCTTCTCGAGATCTCGCGCGCGGTGATGGCCGAACCGACACTGTTGCTGCTGGATGAACCGATGGCCGGTGTCAACCCGGTGCTGATCGACCGGATCGGCGAGCACATCCAAGACCTCAAGAACGAGGGCGTCACCGTGCTGATGGTCGAGCACAACCTAGGCGTCGTCGAGAAGATCTGCGACTACGTGATCGTGCTTGCAGAAGGCCGCACCCTGGCAACCGGCTTGATGAGCGAACTGCGCGACAACAAAGACGTTGTTCGCGCCTATCTGGGAGGGGTGCTCGATGGACGCGTTGACAGCTGAGAACATTTCGAGTGGCTACGGTCGATCACCGATCGTGCGCAACGTGAGTGTCAGCGTCACGGCGGGGCTCGTCACAGCAATCGTCGGACCCAACGGTGCGGGAAAGTCGACCTTCGCAAAGACACTCGCGGGCATCCTGCGACCGACCACCGGCACAATCACGGTGAACGGAACGGATGTGACGCGGATGCCGGGCCATCTGCTTCCACGCCACGGCCTGGCCTACGTTCCCCAGAACGACAACGTCTTTCGCACTCTGACCGTGCGCGAAAATCTCGAAATCGGCGGGTACGCATCCAAAAAGGACCCGAAAGCGCGGATGCAGGAGATCTACGGAATCTTCCCGGATCTGGCCAAAGCACAGGAGAAGAAAGCAGGGAACCTCTCGGGCGGCCAGCAGAACCTGCTCGCAATGGCGCGCGCACTGATGGTTGAGCCCACCGTCATCATCCTCGACGAGCCGACGGCTGGCTTGTCGCCTGCGTACACCGACATCGTCTGGAAGCAGATCGAACTCATTGCTGCCAGCGGCACGGCGGTGCTCGTGATCGAGCAGAACGTCGAGCGCGCGCTATCGCACGCACAATTCGTGCACGTGCTCGTCGCAGGAACGAATCACGTTCACGGTCCCGTCGCTGAGATCGCGAAATTGGATCTCGCGGGAATCTTCCTCGGGCATGACCAAGCGACCCCGAGCAATTCGACAGGTGCCTGATGCGTCCCGTTCACCTATGCACAAAAGTCCAGCGCTCAACAGACCAGCGCTCAACAGACCACTGCACAACAGAATCGAGGTAACTGCAATGAACAATCCACAAGTGCGGATGCGACGCGTCCGCCGGGTTGCGATGGGGTCCAGCGTGGTGCTGGCCATCGCGCTCGCCGCAGCCGGCTGTACAAGCGGCCCGTCCAGTTCGAGTACGAGTTCGAAACAGGCGCTCACGATCGGGGAGATCTTCCCCTTCACCGGGTCGAAGTCGATCCTGTCCGACTGGGGCACACACGGGGTGGCGGCCGGGTTGTACGAGGTCAACCACAACGGGGGAGTGCTGGGCCACCAGCTCAAATCTGCAAGCGCAGACGATGCGGCTGACTCCGTCGACACCCTGCCCGCGTTCCGCAAACTGCTGCTCGACAACCCGGTTGCCGTGATCGGGCCGTTCTCACCGACCATCCAGGCCGTCATCGGCGACTTCGGCCCGAGCAAGGTCGTCGACATGATGATCGGCGGTGCAACGACGCTCGACAAGATGAACTACCCGTACGTGTTCCGCACCACGTCGTCCGACTCGAACGAGTCGGTCGCCATGGCGTACTACGCAGCGAAGGTCAAAGGATTCAAGACGGCGTCGCTGATCTTCGACAACTCGGCGAACTCGCAGGGCTTCGTCGCCCCGTTGACCGCGGCCTTCGAAAAGCTCGGTGGCACCGTGCAGCAGAGCCTGACGATCGTGCCCGGGCAAGGGTCATACCGTTCTGAACTGACGAAAGCATTCGCCAATCACCCCGATGTGATTTTCTCGTCTTTCGACACGCAGACGGCGTCGACCTTGTGGTCGAACGCTGCGCAGCTCGGCGACTTGAGCACACCATGGGTCGGCGACGATCTGCAGTCGTCGAAGGCGTACGCTCAAGCGTTTGGCTCAGGGGCATCGACCAACCTGTTCGCGGCAGTGGCGGCCTCGCCGAGCGGTGACGGCTACACGCACTTCCTCGCCGACTACAAGCAGGTGTACGGCAGTGCCCAACCGCTTCCGACCACCTTCAACGAGTACGACGCAATCGTGATCTCGTCGCTGGCTATGACGAAGGCGAACTCGACCGATCCGTCTGTCTGGGTGAAAGATGTCGTGAGCGTCGCGAGCCCCCCGGGAACGAAGTGCTCAGACTATGCGTCATGCGTCGCGTTGATCAAGAAGGGCACCGAGATCAACTACGAGGGGGCGGGCGGTGACGACAACTTCAACAAATACCACAACGTCTTCAGCGGCTTCTCCGTGGTCGGGTTCAATTCGGATCTGACCAACACCAACGGAACGTATGTGACCCCGTCACAGATCGCATCCGTCGTCGGGTAGTCGACGGAAGGTACTACCCATCGGTGGCGTGGCGGTCAAAGGGTCTCCCTTTGACCGCCGTGCTCGCTACAGAATGCTCGCCACAGAAAGGACAACGGTTCGTGGCCGGTCTACTCGAAGGTGTTCGCGTTCTGGATCTGACGACGATCCTGGCGGGCCCGTTCGCCGGATACCAGTTGAGTCTGTTCGGCGCGGATGTCATCAAGATCGAGCTCCCCGTGACCGGTGACCTTGCACGTGAGTTGAGCAGCGAAAGCGCGACGCACATCCCGATGATGGGTGCGTCGTTTGTCGCCCAGAACTGCGGAAAGCGATCGATCACGCTCAACCTGAAGACCGAAGAGGGAGCTGAAGTCTTCGAACGATTGATTCGAGCGTCGGATGTTCTGCTGGAGAACATGCGCCCGGGCGTCCTCGCGCGACTCGGCTTTCCGTGGGAGCGACTGCACGAGCTCAACCCTGAACTCATCTACTGCGCCGTCTCCGGCTTCGGTCAAACCGGGCCGTTCGCGAGTCGGCCGGCCTACGACCAGATCATCCAGGGCCTGGCCGGCATGGCAGACGTGACCGGCTCTCCGGATGGCGGCCCGCTGCGCGCGGGCTTCCCGATTGCCGATACGCTGGGCGGCTTCGCCGCGTCGATGGCGATCTGCGCGGCTCTCGCCCGGCGCACCGTCGATCGCACGGGCTGCTTCTTGGACGTGTCGATGCTGGAGACCGCGCTGACTGCGATGGGCTGGGCGGTCTCGGATCACCTGATTGCCGGGCGCGACGTGACGCGCAACGGGAACAGCAATGCGACATCCGCTCCGTCTGGAACGTTCCAGACGGGCGACGGCCTGCTGAACATCGCGGCGAACACGCAGACGCAATTCGAGACCCTCTGCCGCCTGCTTGACTGCGCGGAGCTCATCGAGGACCCGCGATTCGTGACGCGCACCGATCGTAAGCTGCATCGCGCCGAACTGACTGTTGAACTGGAGTCGCGGCTTGCCAGCAGAGACGCGGCAGAGTGGGAGGCGATGTTTGCTGCAGCGAGCATCCCGGCCGGCCGAGTGCTGACTGTGGATCAGGCACTTCACCAGGATCAGATTCGCTTTCGCGGGCTGCTGCACGAGGTGGAGCTTCCGGGCGTCGGTGTGCGCGGGGTCGAGGAGCGCAGGGCCGGGCAGCGCAGCGGTGCGAACAGCGGTGCACACAGCACCGCGGTGGTGCTCGGCAGCGGTGTTCAGGTCGACGCCCGAGTTTTGGAACCGTCGTCTCCGCCCCCGCTGCTCGGGGAGCACACGGACTCGATTCTCGACTCGCTCGGCTACTCTGCCGACGAGATCGCCGAACTCCACACCACCGGCGCCGTCTAAGACGCGGCTGCCCGGTCGCCACACCGTTTAAGCGGAAGAATAGAGAGGTCGCTCGCATGTCACCGTCGCCCAATCCGCACGCTTATCCAACCGTGCGCATCATTGAGGAGGGCATGCGCGAGGGCATGCAAATCGAAAGCGCGTCGATCACTGTCGATAACAAGATTCGCCTGCTCAACGCACTGTCGCGCACCGGATTGCAGACGATCGTCGTCGGGTCGTTCGTCAGCCCGAAGTGGACGCCGCAGATGGCCAACATCGACAGCGTCGTCGCGGGGTTCACGCCGGTCGACGCCGTGACCTACACGGCACTGGCCCTGAACGAACGAGGACGAGAGCGGATGCGCCGCTTCGCCCCGCTGCTCACGGAGTCGCGCGAATTCCCCCGCACCCTCGTGCACCTCTGCGACGTGTTCGTGAGGCGCAACACCAATCGCACACAACTGCAGGAGATCCAGGCGTGGCCGCAGGTGATCGAGGCCGCGCTGTCCGCGGGGAGCGAGACGGCGGGCGTCGCGATCAACGCGGCGTGGGGCTCGAACTGGCTGGGTCCGTTCGACGAGGACTATCGCATGGACATGCTGGCGCGCCAAATTGCAATGTGGGATGCCGCCGGCGTGACGGTCGATCGGGTGTGGATCGGTGATCCGATGGCGTGGAACGTTCCGGATCAGGTGGCCTCGCAACTGCTGGCGATCCAGGAACGCTGGCCGCAGATCGAGACATTCCACCTGCACCTGCACGATGCCCGCGGAACTGCCATGTTGTCCGCATATCAGGCGCTACAGGTGCTGTCGCCAGAGCGCACACTTGTGCTTGACTCGTCGATCGGCGGCATGGGCGGCTGCCCGTACGGCGGTCACGGGCGGATGACGCGGATGATCCCGACCGAAGATCTCGTCGACCTGCTTAGCGAGCTGGGCATCGACACCGGAGTCGATCTCGACAAGCTGATCGAGGCATCCGTCTTGGCAGAAGAGGTTGTCGGGCACGAATTGTGGGGCAAGGTGTCGAAGGCGGGACCGCGCCCGCGCGGCGACCGGCTTTTCGCGATGGACATGCCGTTCGTTGAGACGGAAGAACAGGCTCAGCACTTCCGACTCGGTGCCGCGGCCTATGCGGGCGCGCCGTCGCCGTGGGCGGCGCCTATCACCTCGCCGGTGCGAGATGCGGTAGACCGTGGTGAAGACCCCGGTCGTGCCGCCCGCGCCATGATCGACAGGGGGTAACGCTGTTCGCGCCGTACGGGTCTCGATACGCCTGCTCGCCCCTTCGGCTGCGCTCAGGGACCGAAGCTCGCGGGCTACTCGAGCGGTACCGGTGGTCGAGTAGCGCATGAGCGCAGCGAATCCGCGTATCGAGACCCCACTCGAGCCCCCTGTCTGCTGTCGGCAGATCTGCTGACAGCAGTATGGCCGGCGCAAGCG
Source organism: Rathayibacter sp. SW19 (assembly GCF_030866825.1). Taxonomy (NCBI): domain Bacteria; kingdom Bacillati; phylum Actinomycetota; class Actinomycetes; order Micrococcales; family Microbacteriaceae; genus Rathayibacter; species Rathayibacter soli. Next base: position 4,618,974 of record NZ_CP133020.1, on the reverse strand, counting down.
ATCACCCTTGTCGCAGTCTTGATCCATGGCTGACGAAGACAACACAAAACCCCCCGCATTCACCGACCGGATGCGCGCGCAGTTGCTGCACGGGCGCATCCTGGTTCTCGACGGCGTGCTCGACGACGAAAACGGAACGCTGCTCGCAACGCAACTGCTGACGCTCGCCGTTGACGACGCATCCGCCGACATAGCGCTGTGGATTCACTCGCCCGGCGGCTCGGTGCCGGCGATGCTCGCGATCCGCGACGTGATGCGGCTGGTGCCGTGCGACGTGAGCACGCTCGCTCTCGGGTTGGCGTGCAGCGCAGGGCAGTTCCTGCTCTCGTCCGGAACGAAGGGCAAGCGGTTCGCGCTGCCGCACGCGCGCATCCTGATGCATCAGGGCTCGGCGGGCATCGGCGGCTCCGCGGTCGAGGTCGAGGTGCAAGCCGATGATCTGCGCTTCACCCGCGACACGGTGCTCGGCCTGGTTGCTGAGGACACCGGCCAAAGCGTGGACCGCGTGTTCGAGGATTCGCTGCACGACCGGTGGTACACCGCTACCGAGGCGCAGGAATACGGATTCATCGATCACGTGGTCGACACGTTCGAGCAGGTGATGCCGCCCAAACGTCGGCACGTCGGACTGGGGGTGGACGCATGAGCAACTACATGATTCCGAACGTGATCACGCAGAACTCGCGGGGCGAGCGAATCATGGATGTCTATTCTCACCTTCTCACGGAGCGCATCATCTATCTGGGCACGGCGATCGATTCGGGCGTGGCCAATGCGCTCATCGCCCAGTTGTTGCACTTGGAGGCGGAGAACTCGGAGCGCGAGATCAATCTCTACATCAACTGCGAGGGCGGCGACTTGACGTCGATGCTCGCCGTGTATGACACGATGCAGTACATTCAAGCGCCGGTTGCGACCACGTGCGTTGGGCAGGCGATTGCCGCTGGCGCCGTGCTGCTGGCGGCCGGAACCCCGGGCCGTCGCGCCGTGCTGCCGCACACGCGGGTGGTTCTGCATCAGCCGGCTGCGCAGGGGCGGGGCACGATTCCCGACTTGATCTTGCAAGCGGACGAGGTGGTGCGCATCCGGGCTGAGCTTGAGGAGATTTTGTCAGCGCATACTGGGCAATCGATCGAAACGCTTCGGCGGGACACAGACCGTGACCGGGTTTTCACTGCGCACGCGGCGCTGGAATACGGGCTCGTCGATCAGGTGATGGGGCGCGTGCTGGCGGCGCGCGACGCGATGGAGCCCAGACAGCGGGAGAATTCATCGGTCGCCTGAGCGGTCGGGGTCATGTGTGCTTGCGCCGGTGGTTGAGGAGCGCTGCGAGGGCAGCGAGCGGCGCGTCTCGAAACCACGACTGTGTACCGCGCCAGGCGGGCGCTAATCGTCCTCTTCGATGGTGATGGATGCCGACGGGCACAGGGCTGCGGCTTCGCGCACCTGGTCGTACTCCGATTCGGGAGGGCTATCGGTCCAGAGTTCGACCTTGCCGTCACTCTCGCGGTTCCAGAACACATTGGGGGCGGACAGTGCGCATTGGCCGGCGGAGATGCAGGTCGGCTGATAGGTGATGACTTTCACAGTGGTGCCCTTCTGGGTGTTCGGAGGTGCTTCGCGCCACACGCTAGGCCCGTAGGATGTGAGCCGCCCGCGTGGCTCACATCCTACGGGTCGGTTCGAGCCGACCGTGCGACCTCTGCCGCCTTCTCGCCCGCGGCGCTTCTCAAGAACAGGAGGTTTGCGTCACAGCAGGCGAAAATCGCCTGTTCTGACGCGAACGCGCAGAATCTGCCTGTTCTGAATGCCGGCGCGCACTATGCGTTCGTCTTGCTCCGCGGTCGCAACGCCCCAGCAGCCGCAAACGACACGGCCAGCAGCACGATGATCAGCCACAGCGAATTCAGCAGCCCGAACTGTTGAGCGAGAAAGCCGACAACCGGTGGCCCGCCGAGGTTCGCGAGATAGCCGATCGATGCGACGACGCTCACGCGCGCTGCCGGGTTCGGGCCGCTGTCCGCAGCAGCGGACATGCCGAGCGGGAACCCCATCGACACGCCGACGGCCCACAGAATAACGCCGATCAGAACGAGCCAGGGTGCCCCGCCGAGGATGAACAACAGCACGCCGATCACGCCGAGCGCGGTCGTGAAACGCACTGTTCGCACCCGCCCGACACGATCCACCAACGGACCGCCGAAGACGCGGGCGAGAGTCTCCCCGAGGGCGAATGCGGTGAAGAAGAGGGCGGCGATCGCATCCGTTTGGTGGTGGTCGTCCCGCACGGAGAGCGTCAACCAGTTGTTCGCGGACCCCTCACCGAGCTCCACGCCAAGCATCACCAAGCCGATCATGAGCAGACGAACGTCCGCCCATCCCGACAACCACGAGCGGATGCGTGCGCGAACCGGCGGCTTCGCTTCTGCGGATGCCGCGCCATCCGTTCGCGGAATGAATTGCACCGAGACTGCGGCGACGGCCGCAATCAACACAGATTCGACCACCAGTTGCGTGCCGACCGAGACGCCGAGGGCGGCGGATGCTGCGCCGATCGCGGACCCGAGGACCGCGCCTGCCGACCATGCAGCGTGCATGAGCGGCATCAGCGTCTTGCCGGCCAGGTGTTCGACCGCGGCGCCCTGCACGTTCATCATGACGTCGACAGCGCCGATGCCGAAGCCGACGAGGATGAATCCGATGGTGGCCGCTGGGGCTGAATGCAGCACGCCCGCGCTGAGCCCGATGACAGCGATGCCGACGGCATCGATCGTCAGTGTCAGCCAGATGCCGCCCCGCGGTCCGAGCCAGGCCAGGAGTGCTGACGCGCTGACAAGTCCGGCGATCGAGCCGACCGTGACAGCTGCGACCAGCAGACCGAGCGACTCATAGCTCAACCCGAGATCACTGCGGAGGCTTGGCAGGCGGGGCCCCCAGGTGGCCAGGCTGACACCGCCGAGTGCGAACGCCGTGATGACAGCGTTGCGCCAGCGAGCGAGTGCCTTGGCGTCGTGGCTCGGGGTCGCCACGCCGGATGCACTCACGGCTGCGAGCGTATCAGGAGTGGGGCAAGGGCCCGCGCGTGGGTGCGACGGCGTGAGTTCCGTCGCGCCAATGTCGGCGGATCGTGCATAGTATGGCCCGACCGCATTCGCATCCCAGACGGAGGACGAGCTCATGGCAGAGGTGTTGCTGTTCCATCACGCGCAAGGACTGACCCCGGGGGTGCTCGCGTTCGCCGACCTTTTGCGGCAGGCAGGGAACGTCGTGCATACGCCCGATATGTATGACGGGCGTACTTTCGACGACCTCGATGCCGGCGTCGCTTATGGCGATTCGATCGGGTTCGAAGAGATCGTGGAACGCGGCCGCGCTGTCGCCGCCGGGCTGCCCGATGCGCTCGTTTATGCCGGGTTCTCGCTCGGCGTTGTTCCGGCCCAGTCGCTGGCACAGACCCGGCCGGGCGCTGTCGGTGCGCTGTTGATCCACTCGTGTGTTCCGGTTTCGGTGTTCGGTGAGGCGTGGCCGGCCGGTGTGCCCGTGCAGATTCACGGGATGGATGCCGACCCCTACTTCGTCGGCGAGGGCGACATCGATGCGGCTCGCGACCTGGTGGAATCATCGCCGGATGCCGAGCTGTTCGTCTATCCGGGCGACAAGCACCTGTTCGCTGACAGCAGTCTGCCGTCGTACGACGCGGCCGCGGCAGCGCTTCTGACGGAACGGGCGCTGGAGTTCCTCCGCAGCGTCAGGTAACCGCGCGCCGATTGCGGGGCTCGCGTGCGCGAAAGCAGGCGCAAGACCGCCGCAGAACTACGAGTTCAGGTCCGCAGAACTACGAGTTTTTGTCCGCAGAACTACGAAGTATTCTTCGCGGAACCACGGAACTGAGTTCGCGGATCTACGAATATCGGTAGAATCATCGACATGGTGCTGATCCGGAGGAACATATTCGAGGTCGCAGAGGAGACCATCGACGCTTTCCCCGCGGTCGTCATCCAAGGTGCCAGACAGGTGGGCAAGAGCACACTGGCTGGGCAGCTTGCCAGCGGCCGCAACGGCTGGAACCTGACGCTCGATGACGAGCAAACCCTCGCCGCTGCACGCGAAGACCCAATCGGATTCGTGAATCAGCGTTCGGCCGGAATCCTCGTTATCGACGAGATCCAGCGTTATCCGGAACTCACGTTGGCGATCAAGGCATCAATCGACCGCGACCGACGCAACGGCCGGTTCCTGCTCACCGGGTCGAGCGATCTGCTGCGCAGCCGTCGCGCCACCGACAGCCTTGCCGGTCGCGCTGCCACGGTCTGGCTGCGCACCCTCTCCCGGGGGGAATTTGCCGGTAAAAAGGAAGACTTCATTCGTCGCTTCCGGGAGGGCATCCCGTATCGTGACGTGACCAGCCAAGTCTCGCGCGCTGATTACGCCAGGATGATCGTCGTTGGCGGGTACCCAGACGTTCGCGACCTCGAGCCGCGGATGCGGAATGTCTGGTTCGACAGCTACCTCGAACGTCTCATTCGCCGAGACGCGCGGGAACTGATCAACACCGACCCGAGTCGGCTGATGAGCTTGCTCCGCTTGATGGCCGCGAACCAAGCCGGTGAGTTGGTAAAAGCCCGCCTCGCCCAGGACGCCGGGCTGCCGGCGACATCCATAACCGCGTACCTCGACACACTCGAAACGCTGTTCCTCACCGATCTGCTCAAACCATGGAAGACGAATCTCACCGGACGGGAGACCAGCAGGCCGAAAGCGTCAATCGCGGACTCGGGCCTTGCGGCACGCCTCTCGCGTGTCACCACGGCGCAACTGACCCCACTCGATGGAACAGCCACGCATTTCGGTGCGCTTATGGAGGGCTTCGTGGCCGACGAATTGCTCAAGCAGAGCGGATGGTCTGAGGAGGAATTCGAACTCTTCCACTATCGCAACAGAGATGGGCTCGAGGTCGACGTCATTGTGGAGTTCGCCGATGGTCAGGTACTGGGTATCGAAGTCAAATCAGGATCGACATTCCGCTCTGACCACTTCAGGCCACTCAAGACACTGCGTGATCTCCTGGGCGACCGATTCGCTGGTGGTGTGGTGTTGAATACCGGTGCGACGGGGTACCAGTTCGGCGATCGGCTTTTTGGGCTGCCGGTATCGTCGCTCTGGGAGCTCTAGGCGGTGCGTAGCGCCCCTCACCGGACCCGTTCGCTGCCGCGTATCGCGGCGAGGACGCGTGAGACCCTGCGATCACGCGGCGTGATTCACGCCCACTCAGTCGTCGCTCGACGAACGCTGTTGCGGAAGATACGGCTCGATCCCCGCCGCGAGTTTCGCCGGCGTCATCGACTGCAGCCAGACATGTCCTGGCCCGTGCACCTGGGCCAAGAACATCGAGTCGCCGAAGAGTTTGTTCTTCACGCCCTTGATCGTTGCGAACTCCAATTGCATCTCCGCCCGATATAGCGCAAGGTGACCGGGGTGTACGAGAATCGATTCGCCGGCAGCAAGATCGTATTCCGTCAGCTCACCGGCGAACTGCACCCAGCTGGTTCCGTTGCCGCTGAGCTTTTGGAACACGACGCCGGCTCCACCGAAGATGCCGGCGCCGAGCTTCTTCTGCAAGCCGACTGAGACGCTGACGTCGGGCGTACTCGCGACATACGAGCCCGACAAAACCATGTAGTTGTCCCCGGGGTCGACCGCCAGCTCACGAATCGTTCCGGGTAGCCGTGCGGCGAAAACGACGTATCCGCCGGTTCTCGCGCTGTATTCGGTGAGGAACAGCTGGCCGCCGCCGAGAACACGCTTCAGGCTGTTCATGAAACCGCCCTGGCCACCGGAGCCGTGCGCGGTCGACGTGTTCAGGTCGAGCCCGGGTGAGAGCCAGGCGACGTTCTCGCCCTCGGCGATGATGCGATCGCCCGCATCCAATGTGACGTTGAGTACCGGCATGGTGGTTCCATCGACGCGCGACTGCATGTGCAGACTGTAACACTCGCCATGCTGCGGAGCCGAACGGTGCGTGCTTCCCACCACATCGCGGCTGCCCGCGCCTCGCGATTGATTGTCTGCGACCTCTAATCACCGACAGGGGGTTGTCGCCGCGACCGCCAAAACTGGTTGACGTCGAGATGGTCTCGACACGAAGCGAAAGCGAGTCCCCATGAATCTTGTGTCCGTTCGGTTGATTACCGACAACATCCGCCGCTTGGTTGAGTTCTACGAGCGTGCGCTCGGCATCGCAGCCGTGTGGTCGACGGAGGACTTCGCCGAACTGCCAACGGCCTCAGGCACGGTTGCGATAGGCAGCACCCGCACGGTGGGCGTGTTCGCGCCGGGTGCTGCCCACGGCGCCGACAACCACACGGCGATCATCGAATTCCTGGTCGAGGAGGTTGACCGCGACTTCGAGCGACTCGAGCAGTGGGTGAGCGATGTGGTGACGCCTCCGACGATGATGCCGTGGGGCAATCGTTCTGCGGTCATCCGCGATCCCGATGGAAACCTGCTCAACTTCTTCGCCCCGGTGACCGCGGATGCCGTCAAGAAGTTCGCGCAGCGCGCGCGGTGAACAAGGCGAAAGCCGCTCGTGCGGCTGACGCCACCAGCGCAGCTATCCGAGGTCGAGTTGGGTGAGCATGCCGTAGGGGATGTTCAACTCCTCTTGGGTCAAGCGGCGCGGCTCGGGCGTCTCGCTGGTGACCGAAACGGATGCGATCCGATCGACGCGAAAAGCGCGGATTCCGTCGCGGAAGCGGCACCATCCGATGAGGTACCAGTGGTCTTGGGATCCGACGTAGCCCAGCGGCTCGACATCGCGCCCGGTCTCCACTCCGGCTTTATCGGTGTATGTGAGGCGTAGCACGCGACCGGCTGACAGGGCACTCGCGATCGCGTGCGGCACGACGGGCGGCGATGAGCCGTCGCCCAGCAGGTGTACGCGTTCGGCGAGACTGCTCGCGGCCGCCGCGTCGTCCCGTTGCATGGCTGCGACGAGCTTGCGCAATGCCGTGCGTGCGGCATCCCGAAATGGCGTGTTTTCGAGCAGGCGGAGGCCGATCGACAGGGCGACGGCCTCGTCCGCAGTGAGGTTCACGGGTTGCAGTGTTCGACGCGCATCCACGCAGTACCCGCCAGAGCGTCCGGGCTCCGCCCAGATCGGCACGCCGGCCTGTTGCAGTGCGCTGATGTCACGTTCGATGGTTCTCGAGCTGACTTCGAAGTGATAGGCCAACCAGTGGGCCGAGCGCGGTCGCGGCGCGACGGCCCGCAACTCCTCGACGAGCGCATACAGACGGTCGGTGCGGTTCACCCCCCAACTCTAGGCAGGTGACGATCAGGTGCTTCTCACCCAACTACTTCTCACATCGAGTCCGTTCATGATAGCGGTTTCGCGAATTGTAGTTGCACTAAACGCATCCTTAGGAGCCCACTGCTCATTCGCTGCCTGTCTGCGCTCGCATCCCCGCCAATTCGCTGAAGTAAACGGAAAATGACTCTTATTGCCGACCGCTAGATCTGCTTAAGTCGAATCTGTTGATAACGATTTCATGATCAGCTTGCGCATTTGTATGAAAGCGTTATCATAAATTCAACACGTCCGACAGGACACGTCCGCGAAGAAGAGGGAACCGATGACCGATCGCCTACGTTGGGGTAACGGCACTGCGACTATCGAGTTCGAGTGGTCGGAGACAGTTGCTCCTCGGATCGCGGCCATGCATGCACCCTCGACGGCACTGGACGTGCCGCATGGGCTGCCACTCATCGACGTGCTGACCGTCTCCCAGGGGCACGCTCTGGCAAACGACCGACTCGTGCACACCGTGGTCGGGCAGGAGTCGCGGTATCTTCGGCATCGCGTATGGCTCGACGGCGTCCGGCACCGGCTGGAGATCACCGTGCGGCACGACGCCACCGGGCTCGAGTCCACGATCTGTCTCAGCATGGGGGCGACCGGCAGCGCTATTCAGTCGCATGTTTCGGTGGCGAATGGCGGAGCGGAAGCCGTCGTCCTTCGCTCGGTCCCATCGTTCTCCAGTTATCTCGGCGGCGACCTTGAAGGCGATCACGGCAGTGACATCCGCACCTGGAACGTGCATCACGCGCTCAGCGATTGGCTGGGCGAAGGGCGTTGGATCACCGAGCCGCTCAATGGCATCCGCTTTCCTCGTCTCGAGCAACACCTCACGAATCACAATCCACGTGGTGAGTTCTCAGTCGTGTCGACTGGGACATGGTCGACGGGCAAGCATTTGCCCGTTGCGGCAGTTGCGTCGGAGCGCCTCGGTGCCGCGTGGGCGTGGCAAATCGAGCACAACGGCCCATGGCGCTGGGAAATCGGCGAGGACACCGCCAGTGGGTACTTCGCCCTCTCAGGGCCGACGGACACCGACCACCAATGGACCAAAACGTTGGCGCCCGGTGCAATATTTGAGACCGTTCCTGTCACCGTGGCGCTTGCATGCGACGTCACGACAGCCATTGCTGCACTGACGCAACACCGTCGCACCGAGCGCCGAGCGCATCCGGACAACCAAGCCATGCCGATCATCTTCAACGACTACATGAACACGCTCAACGGTGACCCCACGACTGAGAAGCTGTTACCACTCGTCGACGCTGCGGCGGCGGTCGGGGCCGAGATCTTCTGCATTGACGCCGGTTGGTACGACAACACGGGTGAGTGGTGGGACAGCGTCGGCGAGTGGATGCCGTCGAGCGTGCGATTCCCCAACGGACTCAGCGAAGTCACCGATCACATCGCGGAGGCCGGGATGGTGCCAGGCCTGTGGCTGGAGCCGGAGGTCATCGGTGTCAACAGCCCGATGGCTTCTCGGTTGCCGGACGGCGCCTTCCTGCAGCGGGAAGGCATGCGCCTCGTTGAGCACCATCGGTACCACCTCGACCTGCGGCATCCGGCGGCCCGCGCACACCTGGACGCGGCTGTCGACCGGTTGATCGCCGAGTTCGGAATCGGCTTCTTCAAACTCGACTACAACATCAACCCAGGCCCGGGCACCGACTACGACACCGCGAGCGTCGGTGAAGGGCTTCTCGAGCACAACCGGGCCCACCTGGCATGGATAGACGGAATTCTCGATCGGCATCCAACAGTGGTGTTGGAGAATTGCGCCTCCGGCGGGATGCGCGCGGACTTCGCGATGCTCTCGCGCTTTCAGATGCAGTCGACCTCTGACCAGCAGGACTTCCTCAAGTATCCGCCGATCGCCGCCGCGGCACCGATGTCGATGCTGCCCGAACAGGCTGCAAGCTGGGCATACCCGCAGCCGGAGATGTCGCTCGAGGAGGTTGCCTTCTGCCTGGCGACCGGGCTTCTGGGGCGGTTCTACCTCTCTGGATATCTCAACCGCATGTCAGACGATCAGCTTCAGCTCGTTCGTGCGGCGATTGTCGCTGCAAAAGACCTCAAGGCCGAAATTGCGTCCTCGCATCCCTTTTGGCCACTTGGACTTCCCGTGTGGGATGCCGAGGTGATTGCACTCGGGCTGACGACATCGAAGAGCCGGTTGATCACCGTTTGGAATCGTTCGCAGGAGCATCCGTCAGTCGTCCTCGATTTTCCTGAGCTCGCCGGCAGCGACATCTGCCTGCACACAGTCTTTCCGCAATCCCTACCCGAGTGGGCAAGCCACTGGGATGTGGAAACCGGAGCACTCCGCCTCGACAACCTCACCGGGGGAGTCGGCGCTCGAGTACTCAGGATCGATGCCGTCACGTCGACGGCCGCAACACACCCTGCAACGCAAACACAGTAGCGTCAGCGATGCTACGTCATACAAGGAGCGCAGTTCAATGAAGATCGCCTGGAAACGCGCCGCTGTAATAGCGACCGCAGCTGCCCTGATTCTGTCAGGATGCAGCGACCCCGGATCCGGTGGAAACAGCAGCACGTCCACGGCCTGGCCGGCCCAGAACACAAAACTCAACGGCGTGTCGCTCACGATATGGGCCGCACAGAATTCGAATAAGACGGCTGATAGCGTCATCGCCGGCTTTGAGAAGCTGACCGGCGCGACTGTCAACGTCGTAACGATTCCCGACCCGTATGAGCAGGGCATCCAGACGAAGGTCGCCACCGGCGACAAGCCGGACCTGGCATTCTGGCAGCCCACGGCATCCGAACTCACGGCGCTGAACGCGAAGACGAATCTGCAGTCGCTCAACGGCGCACCGTGGGTGAAGAACTACACGGGCAACCTCGCTGATATCACCGGCAGCCTGGACAACACCCGGTACGCGGCACTGGTCACAACGCCCGCCGTGATCGGCGTGTACTACAACAAGGACGTCTTCGCGGCCAACGGGATCACAACGACTCCGAAGAACTGGGACGAGTTCATCGCGCTCGCGCAGCAGTTGAAGGCCAAGGGGGTCGACCCGTTCTACGAGATGGGCGGCGACAAGTGGGCAACCCAGTGGTGGGTGCAGGCGCAACTAGCCGACGCTGCGAAAGCCGGTTTGTGGGACAAGGTCAACGCCAACCAAGAGAAGTTCACCGACCCGACCATTCAGGATGCGATCAACAACTATCAGAAGCTGATCAGCGACGGACTATTCAACGCGGATATCAAGACGGCCACCTTCGTCGACCAGGGCGCTGCGCTGCTGGGTGGTAAAGCTGCGATGGTGATGCAGGTGAACTCGTTCTTCGGCGAACTGCAGGCCAGTGCCAGCACGGCCGAGCTCGACAAGAAGATCGGTTTCTTCCCGATCTCACCGAAGGGCAACGTGGGCACCTTCATTCCAGATCAGTCGAACGCGCTCGTAGCCTTCAAGACCGGAGACGGGAAGAAGGAAGCGGCGGCCCGACAGTTCCTGTCCTACTGGCTCGGTGACGGCTACAAGAGCTTCGTGACGGCTCAGTCGACAGTGTCGCTGATCAAGGGAGTGGCCACACCGAACAACGTGCCGCAGGCGCTGAAAGACGTGGCGGCCTCGATCGACGGATCCGTTGGATCAATGCAGGCGCTGGCGGTCGCAAACCCCGATCTGTACCTCAACTTGGCCGATATGATCCAGGGCACGAAGACTCCGGTTCAGGTCGCTCAGACAACCCAGGCACAGTTCGCGCAATTGGCCAAGGCTCAGGGCGTCAAGGGCTTCTAAGCCAGGCAGCGTGTGGCGGGTGTCAGCGCAGAGCTGGCGCCCGCCAGACGCGAGAAAGGCAATTCCGATGACTGCACAGCTCACCCGGCCGCCAGGCGAGACCGCCGCTGCCTTGCGCGCGCAACGGACGACCTACCGGCGCCGCCGGCAAGACCACCCAGCGTGGTTCCTGATCCCCGCATTGGCGATCCTCGTCGTATTCTTCTTCATTCCGACGGTGTTCAATTTCGTCTATGCGTTCACGAACTGGTCGAGCTTCCACAGCGCCATCGATTTCGTCGGCTTCGACAATTTCGTCTCCTTGTTCACCAATGGCAGTCTGCTGGCCGACCTTCGGATCACGCTCATCTATGCCGTGCTCGTCGCGATCTTTCAGAACGTGTTCGGGCTCATTCTCGCTCTCGTCCTAGAACGGGACACGCGAGTCAATCGATTCGCCCGCGTGGCATTTTTCGTGCCCGTTGTCATGTCTGCGCTCGCAGTCGGTTACATTTTTCAGGCCCTGCTCAAGCCGGCCGGTGGCCTCAATCAGATCCTGAGTTTCGTGACGGGGCAGCATGTGGCAATCGCGTGGCTCGGAAGCACGACGTGGACGATCCTCGTTGTCGCCATCATCCATGCGTGGAAATGGATGGGACTGTCGATGCTGATCTACCTCGCCGGGCTCAAGACAATCAATGAAGACATCCTCGAAGCCGCTCGCATCGACGGATCGAGCTGGTGGAACAGCTTCCGAGCGATCCGCTTTCCTCTGCTGGCCCCCGCCGTAACATTCAACGTTGCCACAGCACTGCTCGGTTCGATGAACGGATTCGACATCGTGCAGGCAACGACGGCGGGTGGCCCGGGTGGCACGACGGAACTCCTCAACATCTTCATCTTCCGCACATTCGGCCAGGGCCTGTTTGCCCAGGCGACGACGATGAGCCTTGCGCTCTTCTTGATGGTGACGATTCTCGCGTTTCCCGTCATTCGCGTTCTTCGCAAGAGAGAGGATGTGCTGTGAGCACCGCTGTTCAGGGGCGAACCCGCTTCAGACCCGCACGTTTTATCCAACCGGTCGCGGCCATCGCCCTGGTCGTCATCCTCCTCGGAGTGCCGTTTTGGCTGGTAATCGTGACCGCCGGAAAGAATCAGGCCGAGGCCCTCAATCCGAGCCTGGCGCTGCCCACTCATTGGCAACTGCTCCAGAACTTTGCCACCGTTATCGATCAGGGCCGGATGCTCCCGGCATTCTTCGGGAGCCTGCTCATCATGGTGCCGTCAGTCGCAGGCGTCCTCATCCTGGGTGCTATGGCATCCTGGATCCTCGCCCGCCGTCGCAGCAAACCGATCGCATTCGTCTACGCGTTGGCGATCAGCGGCATCGTGCTTCCACCGGCCGTCGTCACCATCGTGCTCCTCCTTCGTCAGATCGGGCTCGCCGGAACAGCGCTCGGCATGATCGGCGTGTACATGGGCATGTATCTCTCGACTGTCATCTTTTTCGTAACCGGATTTGTTCGCACGATCCCTGTCGAACTTGAAGAGGCAGCGCGCGTCGACGGCGCCGGACCCGTGAAAACCTTCTTCCGCGTGATCCTGCCGCTGCTCGGGCCGACGCTGGCGACGGCGACGATCCTGATCTGCCTCTATATCTGGAACGACGTATTCTATGCTCTGTTCGTCGTAGGCGGGCGGCTGGATACGCTACCGCTGAACCTCTACCAGGTGGCGAGCTCTGGTCTGTACTTGCAGAACTGGCATCTCATCTTCGCGTACATCATTCTGATGAGCCTTCCGCTGCTGATCACCTTCACGGTGATGCAGCGCAAAATCATCTCGGGTATCACCAGCGGAGCGGTGAAGTGACGCCAGACACATCGTCGCTATGCTGAGGGCAATGTCCAAAACAGCGCCGAAGCCTCCCGTAATCGGGGATGTGGCGCGTGAGGCCGGCGTTTCTGTACCGACTGTGTCACGTGTTCTGACAGGCGCGGCAAACGTGTCCGACGACAAGCGCCGTCGAGTCCTTCGAGCCATCGAGTACCTGAATTACCGGCCATCGGCCGCCGCCCGCGTTCTGGTCGCGGGCCAGCCGCGTCTGATTGCGATTGTTGCCGGCGACACGTCTCGATACGGATACGCGGAAACGATTCGAGGCATCGAAGAGACAGCGAGAGCGCACGGCTTCTCGGTCACGATCTCCGTGGTGGAATCGGCGGATGATGTGGCGGTCGATCGTGCGGTTGCACTCGTTCTTGGGCAGTCGATCGCGGGAATCATCGTTCTGAAGTTCGACCCGCCAGGGGTCGCCCTACTGCATCGCCTGCCGAAAGACATCCCGACCGTTTCGATCTCCGGCGTTCGTGAAACCGGCGTACCGCAGGCCGTGCTCGACGAGGCGACAGCCGCCGAAGAAGTTGTGGACTACCTGCTTGGGCTCGGTCACGATACAGTACATCACGTTCGTGTTCCACCCTCTCGGAAGGAAGACGGTCGCACGACAGGGTGGCGACGCGCGCTGCTCAAGCGTGGAGCGCTGGTTCCGGCTATCTTCGATGCAACGTGGGACCCTCAGACCGGCCGTGAAATCGGCAAGCAGATCGCAGAATGCGACGATGTCACGGCCGTGTTCTGCGGGAATGACGAGATCGCGATCGGAGTCATGCGAGGACTTCGCGAGGGTGGCAAGTCAATCCCCGGGGATGTGAGCGTGGTCGGCTTCGACGACCACCCGCTTTCAGCGATGTGGACGCCGGCCCTGACCACCGTCAAGCAGGATTTCGTCGGTCTCGGATCCCGCGCCTATGGACTCCTCGCGGGGTTGCTCGCGGGCGAAAAGGTTCGGAAGTTCTCGTCGGAACTGCCTACTCTTGTGATCAGGGAGAGTGCGGCGCCGCCCCGGCGCAGATGACGTCGCATATCGCCAGCAACATCCGGCTGGCGCAGCTTGTGCACCACTTTCCGGGTCGCACACGCGGCTGACCGTACACTCGAGCCATGGATCGGGTGCTTGCAGCAGGGGCGGTCGTCAAGGACAGCGACGGACGGTTTCTGCTGGTGTTGCGCAGCGACGAACCGCAAGCCGGCCGATGGAGCATCCCGGGCGGAAAACTCGAGCCGGCCGAGACCCTTGCCCAAGCTGCTGAACGCGAAGTGCTCGAGGAGACCGGGCTGGTCGTGCGGGTGACCCGCGAAGTCGGATGCTTCGAATCACCGACCGCGGACGGCCGCGTCTTCGAGATCCACGACTTTTCGGCCGAGCTGGCCGACGCTGCAAACTCGGCGGGCGGTCACGCCGGCGCCCACCCGATCGCGGCCGACGATGCGGCGGACGCGGGCTGGTTCATGGCTGACGAGCTGCGTACGCTGCCGCTCACGAAAGGCCTGATCGCGTGCCTCATACAGTTCGGGCTGTATCCGTAACCCGAATCGTTCGCGCATTCGCCGCGCCGGCGTTGAGTTCCTCAGGCGGTTTGCAGCGCGAGCTGGACGACCGCAACGCCATCCTGTCGACGATAGGCGTGTGCGCCTGTGTTGATGACGACGAGGTCGACTATTTGGTTGGGTAGCGTGGCCTTCAGCCAGTGCAGGTGTCGAACGTCATGGTCGGTGATCGCGGATTTGAGTTTCACCTCCACACCCACTGCTTCTGCGTGTCCCCGGCGGATGATGAAGTCAATCTCGCACCCCCATCATGGTCGAGGCGTAACCTGGCAATCAACCTCGAAGCAGCTCAGGCCGACGGATGCGGTGTCCCTGTTCGGTGAAGTCGTGCGTGATGATTCGTTCGATGCTCGATGTAGTCATCCAGCCATTTTGAGCACGCCCAGTCCACCATATTGAGCGGTACTGGTCCACCATTACGAGCGTGATTTGCCGATCGTAGTGAGCGGCAGGAATCTGGCCGCAGTCGAACTCGAGCGAAAATCCCCGGACTTTGGTCTACCGTCACAACTCGGCACATCTGCGCACTCGACCCAGCAGTATGCGATCATTGCAATAGAGAACGTGCAGTTCTCTATTCAAGGAGAGCCGAATCGTGCCGACAGAGCCGAGACCAGCGCCCGCGTCGACGCACACCGTCGTCGACCTAGGCTCGGTCGGCCGCAACGACATCGCACTGGCCGGCGGCAAAGGCGCCAATCTGGGTGAGCTGATTCGTGCCGGCTTCCCCGTTCCGCCCGGCTTCATTGTCACGACAGACGCGTACTGCTCCGCGCTGACTGCTGCCGGCTTGAGCACACAGGATCCCGCGCTTGCGACGAGCGACGGCGCCGCACTGCGCGCTGCGATCACGGCGCTCGAACTGCCTAAGCACATCGCCACAGCGATTACGGATGCCTACACCCGGCTTGGCGGCACAGTCGCCGTGCGTTCCAGTGCGACCGCTGAAGACCTCCCAGGCGCAGCATTCGCCGGTCAGCAAGACACCTACCTCGGCGTGGTCGGTGCTGAGGCGGTGCTCGATGCAGTGCGCGCGTGTTGGGCGTCGCTCTGGAACGAACGGGCAATCGCCTACCGCCGGCGGCTGTCAATCGACCCGGCCGAGGTGGCGATCGCCGTCGTCGTGCAGTCCCTGATTCCGGCGGATGTCGCCGGCGTGCTCTTCACCGCCGATCCGGTGACCGGCGCCCGCGACCACCTCGTGATCGACGCCAGCGCCGGGCTCGGCGAAGTGGTCGTCTCCGGCCTCGTCACACCGGACCACTACGTGATCGACCGCACTGGCCGCACTCTCGAATTCTCACCAGGCAAACGCGAAGTCATCATCAGCAGCGACGGGCACGGAGGCATCACACGCACCGAAGTCGTCATGCAGGCCGAGGGCGCCCCTGCCGCAGCCCAGGCCAGCAACCCGGCCGCCGCCGCCGCCGGTGCCCCCGCCGCCGGTGCCCCAGTCGCCGGTGCCCCGGTCGGCAGCTCGACGGACAACCCGGCGAGCAAGCCGTTGCTGTCCCACGCCGCACTAGCAGAACTGGCGTCTCTCGGCACGGCGATATCGAAGCTTTTCGACGGCCCACAGGACATCGAATGGGCGATCGCGGGCAACCAGCTCGCGCTGCTGCAGGCCCGACCGATGACGGCGCTGCCGATCCCGCAGAAACTGAATCGTGTGCAACGGCTCATCGGCAGCGTCTTCAGCGACTACTTCAGCGTGCGCCCGTACCCTCTCGACATGGACACCTGGATTCCGTACGGCCCGCTCGGAATGATGGGTCGCGTGATGGCGAGTGTCGGCATCCGTTCGAATTTCGATCGAATTCTTCCCGAAGAGGACGGCGTCGTCGTGCAGTTCGTGCCGCCGATGCCGTCACCGACCGGGCATGTGGTCAAGGCGCCGTTCAGCGTGCTGAGCCGCGCGCGGCGCTACGATCCGGCGCGCTGGACCACCGACCCGCGCTACGCCGACTTCGAACGGCGGCTGCAGGAGCTCACCCGCAGCGATCCGGCCGCAGCGAGCTGGCCGGAGCTCGTCGCATCCGTTCACGCCGCCCTCGACCTGGTCGACCCGATCACGACGCTGCGCACGCAGTATCTGCCGGGCATGGGGGTGGCGATCATTCGCCTGCGTCTCGCGCTCACCCGCGTACGGCGCACGCGGCTGATGGCTGATCTCATCATCGGCGCCCCGACGATTACCGCACGCGGAAACGAACGCCTCAGCGAACTTGCCGAGACCGTTCGGGCGGATGCGACGCTCCGCAGCCTCCTCACCGAGCGGGATGCGCGTGCCGCTCTTGAGCGCGTCACCAGCGATCCGGCGTTTGCGGGTTTCACGAGCGCCTTCGCCGAGTACCTCCAGCAGTACGGGCACCGTGAGACGATCAGCCCGGTGCTCGCCTCCTCACCGACCTGGAGCGAGGCTCCCGAAACCGTGCTCGGGCTGATTGCGCTGCTCGCCTCCGACGACAGCGAACGCGCGGCAGCGACGCGGGCGGCGGATGCCGAGGAAGCGCTGTTCGCGCATCGCCGGCTGCAGTCACCGAAGGCGCGCGAACGGATGCAGTGGCGCATCCGGGCGGCTCGGGCCGGCATCGGATTCCGGGAGGACTCCCACGACGCATTCATGCGCACGCTGCCGCCGCTGCGGCGCGCTCTGCTCGAGATCGGTGTGCGTCTGCGCGGTGCAGGGGTGTTGTCAGAGCCGGCGGATGTCTTCCACCTGCGACTCGGCGAGATCGAGACGGTCGGGGAGGTCGCGACCCTCACGCCGACGCAGGCTGCGGAGTTGTGCGCGGTCGCGACGGCGCGGATGCTGAAACGCGAGCAACTCGCATCCGTTCGCATGGTCGACTACGCGGCGATCTTCGGGCGCCCACGCCGTGACGAGAATGCGTTGGTCAGCGGAACGCCGGCCTGCGCAGGGCGAGCGACCGGAACGGTGCGCGTCATTAGCGGGCCGGACGAATTCGGCTCGCTGCGCCCGGGTGAGATTCTGGTCTGCCCATACACGAACCCGGCGTGGACCCCACTGTTCCAGAGCGCTGCGGCTGTCGTGGTGGATACGGGCGGCATCGGTTCGCATGCGGCGATCGTGGCGCGCGAGATCGGCATCCCCGCGATTATGGGTACGGGGGAGGGGACGCGAACGCTGCGCACGGGGCAGCGCGTCACCGTGGACGGCGGCGCTGGGGTGGTGACGGCGGCGTGATGGAGGTGGCGCAAATTCCGCTGGATGCGACGACTGGCGCGACTGCTGTGGATGAGGCAACCGCAGGCGACCACCGCAGCGGCGCCCGGAGGCGGGGTGCCGTTCTCACCGCGGCGATCTACGCGGCGACGCTGACCGAGTTGAAGCGTCACGGCTATGCCGCGCTCACCATGGAAGCGGTTGCGAAGCGAGCTCGCACGGGTAAGGCATCCTTGTATCGGCGTTGGCCGACCCGGACTGAGCTCGTCATGGATGCGGTCTATGACGCGTTGCCTGCGGAGCAACTTGTTGCTGACACGGGCACGCTGCGCGGTGACCTGATTCAGATGCTGACGACGGCTTTGGTGCCGCTGTCGGGGCCGCTTGGTGCGGCACTGCGTGCCCTGCACGGCGAGGCTCTGATCGACGCGGATCAACGGAGGCGGGTGCGCGAGTACTCCCGCGACGGTGCCGTTGAGCGGATGCGAACGATCGTGATGCGTGCGGTCGCGCGTGGAGAGCTCGATGCGGCGAACGTCACGCGTGTGCGGCTGGAGGTGGGTCCGTCGATCCTGCGGAACCGCTTTCTGTTCCGCGATCTCGACGACTTCGACGTGGTGGAACTCGTCGACGACGTCATCATGCCCGTGTTGATGGCGCCGGTGGCGGGGGCGCCGGTGGTGCGATCGCTCGCCGGGCGGTCGTCGGGCAGTCGCTAGCCGGCAGCCGGAAGGAAATGTGTGCCGCCGTTTGCGCGGACTCTGCCGGCCATTCGCGTCTCCCGATCGGGGTCGTTCAGTTCTCTTCGAGCAACCGCCCGAGGCGGCGCGAGACCTTCCGGCTACGGACGAGATGCTTGAGAATGTCGCGCATGGCGAAGGTGCCCTCGTCGGTACGACTGATTGCGGCCTGCGCTCGTGTGTGTTGCAGGGCGCGCTGACCCGCGCGGTTACGGGTTGCGTGGTAGTCCTGCAGCGCGTCCAACGGGGTCTCACCGCGCACGGCCCGAGCAGGCGGGAAGCGAGGTCGAGCGCATCCTTCAGCCCGATGTTCAGCGATGGGCCGCCCGTATCGAAGACGTGAGCAGCGTCATCGGCGAGGAACACGCGGCCGCGCCGATAGGCATCCGCTTGCCGGCTGTTGCCCACCGTGCTGCGGATCGCGGTGGCGTCGGTGAAGGGCAACTCGGTGCCAAGTACCCGGTGCAGTCCCGTGCGCAGTTCGTCGATGAATGCGTCGTACGCCCGCAATGTCGAAGCTATTGCCGCGCCGAGCGATTCGGGCGGCCGGGATGGTTTCGCGTGCGATGTGTGCGACTCCGTCGCTGGTGAATCCGGGGAAGGCGATTCCTGCGCACTTGCGAACGACGCTGTGCGCGCCGTCGCAGCCCACCAGGAAGGATGCGCCCAGGGAAGTGGTGGCCTCTGCGCCGACGGCGTCGGCGCCCGCGATTGCGACGTCGGCATCCGCGCGGGAGTCGTCAGGTTGCGGGTAATTGATCCCTATGTCAGTCTGGCTTGACAAATCAACAGTGTCAATTTAGACTGACAGATATGGAACCCGCGGAGTTCGCGAAGCAGTTGCGCACCACCGATCCACTGATCGGTCTGCGTGCCGTCGGCGCGCTCCATCGGCTCGCTGAGCGCGTTGAGGCGACGCATGTTGCCGAGGCCAGGCGGGCGGGATGGTCGTGGGAGCAGATCGGCGACGCACTCGGTGTCACACGCCAGTCGGTGCACGCGAAGTACGGCAAGCACGACGGCGGCCGACAGAAGAATGAGACGCAGGGGAACGATGTTTGAGAGATTCGCTCGACCGGCGCGGATCGCGATCGACGATGCCCGATACGAAGCAGGACGCCGGGGTGATCGAAGGATCGGCACCGAGCACTTACTGATTGCCCTCCTCCGTGACGACGAGCTGGCTCGAATTGTTGGAGTCGATGCCGAAATCGCACACAAAACGGCCGACAGGCTCGATCGCTCGGCGCTCGCCGCAATCGGGCTGGAAACCGACGCCGCACCCGCGACGCACGCTGCTCTGGGCACGCGGGTTCCGCTGACCCCTGGGGTCAAGGCTGTGCTGCATCAGACCATCATCACCGCGACGGCGGAGAAGTCGCGAACGATTACGACTCGACACATGATGCTCGCGCTGCTCGACCGGCGCGAGCCCGATCCGGCGGCTGCGTTGCTCGCCGCCATGCCGATCGACCTCCAAGCGACTCGCGAGCGTTTGTCGGCGGCTGCATAGACCGGCTGAATCAACCGTCACCCGCGGACCGTGTTGTCTGCAGAAGTGCTTCTCAGTGCGCATTCCGCGCGCGCAATCACGAAAAGCAATCGCGAGAAACAGTCACGATAAACCTATTGCCGCGTGCCTGCATCGGAGCTAGCGTCCACTTATTGAACACAAGCGGTGCACGAGGGAGTGTGCGAAATGCGGTGGGATAGCGCAGGCCAGGGACGGTTCGGTCGGGGTTGGCACTCAATCGTGGGGCGTTTGACGTGGTTTGGGTGCCTCAACCGACCTGAGGACTTGCCGCGATCGCAGTGCGAGGCCGAGTCGCTTGCATTGCTGTGGGTAATTGACCAAGCGATATTGTTGGCGAACTCGGCCGAAGATCTACTGGCAAAGCTCGATTCCGCCACGGCAGCGGACGCGGCCGACGCGGCCGATGGAGTCGATGCGCGATCCGGCCTACAGCTTCGGCTCGCATTCGTCAACCTACTCGGCCCCCTCGAAGACCTTGACTGCTGCACCGAACACACGGTGATTCAGAACAAGGCAGTCGCACTGCTGGAGTTTTACCTGCACATGATCACGCGTTCATTTGAGCTGCACTACTCCGTGGTCGCTCGGCGCAGTATTGGGATCCTCGGGCATGGTCATCACCCTTCTTCGACGTATCTGAAGCTGACGGCGCTGCGTTCAGAATTGCGGAACCCGCTGGCCGGAGTTGAACCCAGCACAATCAGGTTGCCAGCAGCCGCCGAACCTGGCGTGGTCATCCCATCCAGAGAGATGCGCTATCGCAAAGCCGGAAGTTCGAAGTCTTTCGTGGCCGTTGCCGCGGTCGGAGTTCTTTATGTTTCCAGCACTGCCTTTATGCCAGGCGCTAACTGTGTCCCGGGGCGATGCTCGGTTCCAGACAACTACGCGTTCTTACAGTTCGTTCGGCTCTTAGCACCCGCGGTGCTGCTGGCTGCACTGATCTGCCTCTTGATCGCAGTACTAATCCGGGCGATCCCGCAAGCCAACACCCTTGATGTCGAACCCGACCCCCAAGATGTCGAACCACGGACCCTTGACGTCGAACCAGATCCGCCGACAACCAGTCGACCAGCGGACCTGGCCATTTTCATGCGCCCTCCAGACCCAGGCGGAAAAGAAGCCCTAAATCCTTCTCGCTAAGCCCATAAAAGTGTCATCCGGGCCGGGGTAACGTAACCGGCGCCACCTACTCGCCGGCGCAAAACCTGGCAGTATGGCAGTATGACGGATTCATTCGCGGCCATGGTGTTGCCTGAGTGCGCACCGTGCTGCGGCGAACCGTGGCCGAGGATGTCGTGACCGGCGCGCGCGGCGCGAGGTGACGTCGGCCGAAATCTCTGCGGGCAGCGGTGGGCGCGAACGCGTGCGCCGCTTCGCCGTTCTGCGCAGCTGGAAGACGGGACCATACCTGGTCGGCGGC
Source organism: Rathayibacter sp. SW19 (assembly GCF_030866825.1). Taxonomy (NCBI): domain Bacteria; kingdom Bacillati; phylum Actinomycetota; class Actinomycetes; order Micrococcales; family Microbacteriaceae; genus Rathayibacter; species Rathayibacter soli. The sequence continues at coordinate 4,597,537 of NZ_CP133020.1, read as the reverse complement.
GGCATGGCGATGATGGGCGACAACATCGAGCACGTGCTCACGTACTGGGTGTTGTGGGAGAGATTCCATTCGCCGGCGCTTGTCGGTTTCCAGCTGGTCAGCCACTGGCTGCCGTTCCTCCTGCTGTCGGTGTACGCGGGTGCGCTTGCGGAACGGTACGACTGTCGGCGGCTCATCCAGGCGGCACAGGGTCTGTTCATCTTCGTGTCGATCGCGTGGGGGGTGCTCTTTCTCACCGACAGCTTGCAGCTGTGGCAGGCGTGCGTTCTGCTGGTGCTGCATGGCACGGCGGGGAGTCTGTGGGGGCCCGCCGAGCAGATGATGCTCTACGACTTCGCCGGACGCAAGCAACTTGCCAGCGCGGTGCGCATCAACGCGACGTTCCACAGCCTGGGCATCCTGCTCGGGCCGGTCGTCGGCTCTGCGCTACTTGTGGGCGTCGGCCCCACCCTGGGCATCTTCATCAATGTCGTGTTCTACCTGCCGCTGACGATCTACCTGACGCGCACGCCGTTCACCGGGCATCTGCGCGAAGACGCGTCGGTCGGCGGGCGCACCTCGACCCGGTCCTCGACCCGGTCCTCACTGCGAGTGCTGCTCGAGGTGCGACACAATCGATCAATCGTGGGCATGCTGATTCTTGCCGCGCTCGCCTCCGTCACCATCGGGGCCGTGCTGCAGACCGCGATGCCGGTGTTCGGCAACGCGCTTGCCGCCTCTGGGCAAGACGCGGGACTGATCTACGGTGTCTTGCTGTTCGCGCTCGGCCTCGGAGGCGTGGTCGGAGGGTTCTTCCTGGAGGCCAGCGGATGGGTGAAGCCGAGTGTGGGAACCGCCGTGGTGGCGACGATCGTGTTCGGCCTGTCTGCCGCCGTGTTCGCGTTCACCGGGTCGATCGTGGTCGCGGTGGTCGCACTGGTGCTCGCCGGCGTCGCCCAGATCACCAGCACGGCCACGGAGCAGGCGATCGTGCAACTTGAGGCACCAGTCGCGCAGCGCGGCCGCGTCATCGGTGCGTACAGCATGTTTGGCCCCGGCATGCAAACATTCAGTGGCCTGACCGTCGGTGTGCTCGGCACGATGATCGGCATTCCGTTCACCGTCATTCTGGGCGGATGCGTGCTGGTCGCGGGGGCGGTCGCGACCGGCGTATATATCGCCAGGGGGCGCGCCGAATAGTGCGCGCCATGCACTCGCTGCTGCGCCAATTCGGCGAGCGCAGACGCATCAATGACCAGCATTACGCGGCGTCGGTAACGCGCGCCTCGCTCAGCACATCGGATACTCACATCTGCGGATTCACAACCCCACGCACACGGATGCGCTCGCTCAACTCATCGAGGCTGGGGCGGGCCACGCTCGCCGTGAGTTCCGCGAGTGCGAACTCCGAGAGGCTCTGGCCTGCAGCTGCCGCGCGGGCCTTGAGGGCGCGTAGTGTCTCGGCGGGAACATTTCTGACTTGCAAGCTAGACATGCGATCGGCATATCGCTCATGCATAATGCATGTACAGATGAATTGTGTGCGATCGGCTGCGATGTGCCGGGCAGATGGTGGTGATCGCGCCCTCCTGAGAGCGGATGACGGGAATCGAACCCGCGCTATCAGCTTGGGAAGCTGAAGTTCTGCCATTGAACTACATCCGCGCGACCGCCACGCACGCCGACGATCGACAACCATCCTAAGGCACGGCGTCGAGGAAGCCGAAGCGCGTCAGTCGGAGGCACATCGAGCGCACCGACGACCAGCAGAATAGACAGCATGCATCCTCACGACATCGCAGCACTGCCCCCGCTCATCTTCGGCGAGCCTGGCGAGTTCCGCGAGCAGGTCGTCAGTGATATCTTGGCCGGGCGCAAAACCGGGTCGACCAACCTTGCCGTCGCATACGCGCTGAAGGGTGAGCGCGTTCCGCGTGTCAGCGAACTCCGCGCACTGCTCGACTCCACTAATCGCCGCGTCGCCGTCGTTCGCTACACGGATGTCGTTCGCACCAGCTCCGCCGACATCACCGAGTTTCTCACGCTGAAAGAGGCCGCGTCGATTGAAGCCTGGCGCACGATCCATCGCGAGTATTGGGCGACGCTGGTGGAGGACATCCGCGGGTTCCTCGGCGACGCCGAGTGGGAACTGCGCGCGGACGAGCCCGCGATCAGCACGGTCTTCGAGGTGATCGAAATCACCGAACGAACGCCTTCCGTCGCGTTCATCGGCGCCGGATTCCACGCGAGCTCGAATCTTCTCCCGGCGTGCGTGCTCGGCGGCATCCGCATCGACGCCATCGCAACGACCGACGTGAATCGGTCGGCCGCCGCGCTGGCGCGCTTCGGCTCAGACGGCGTCGCCTACAGGGACGCCGCCGAGCTGCTGCAGAATCCCGCCGTGCGCAACGTTGTGATCGTCGCCCAACCGGATGACCAGGCCCAGCTTGCCCGGCAGGCGATCGCCGCCGGCAAGAATGTGTTCGTCGAGAAGCCGCTCGGCCGCGATGGCGGTGAAGCAGCTGAGATCGCTGCAGCCGCTGAGCAGGCTGGCGTGCGGCTCGCGGTCGGCTTTATGAAGCGGTACGCACCGGCCTACCAAGCACTCAAGGCCGAGCTCGACGATGGATCGCTCGGCGAGCTCCACTCCTTCCAACTGACATTCGGATGCGACAGCACCGCGTTCTGCGCAAACGAGCGCGAGTTTCTGACACTCGCCGCAATCCACGTGGTCGATCTCGTGCGCTACCTCTTCGGCGAGCCTGCGGAGGTGAAGGCGCTCAGCAACACGGCTGGCAACCTTGTGTCGATGGCCGTCAGCTTGCGCTTCGACTCCGGCGTCATCGGCACGCTCGATCTGACCGGACTGCCGTCATTCTCGAGCGAGACCGAGCTTCTGCGCGTTGTCGGGCGAGCGGGGGTTGCGGCGGTTCGAAACGTCGCAGAGCTGGCCGTGCACACGGCGGATGCGGGCGATGTCGCGTCGTGGCGGGTGCTCACCGACGCGACGGTCACACGGGTTCCGGCGGAAAGCGCGATGTCGGGGGTTGAGCGCGATCTGTACCTGCGCGGCTTCGTTGGCGAGTTGCAGGCGTTCGCCGACTCGGTGGCCGATGCCGTGGCGCGGCCCACGTCTAGCAGTGACGGGTGGGACAACGCCCGAACGATGGAACTCTGCGACCGCATCCTGGCAGCGGCGGGCTGAGTCGGGCCGCGGGGATGAAGGTCTCGATACGCTCGCTCGCTGCGCTCGCGGTCTACTCGACCAGCGGTGCCGGCGCTGGGGCGGGCTACTCGACCAGCGGTAGCGGTGCTGGCGCTCGCTACTCGACCACCGGAGGCGCGGGTGCGACCGTTCGGATGCCGAGTTCGGCCGCCGCGGCGCCGAGGCGCGCGTCGTAGGCGACCAGCAGATCGGCGTCGAGCAGGGTCGCACTGGCGAGATGCAGCGCATCCGGAGTTCGGAGAATCGGCGGGCCGATGCGGCGAGCAAGTGCCACCACGCGGGCATCGAGAGGGAACTCCGAGAGCCCGGAGAGTGCAACATCCGCCAGTTCTGAGATCGACGAAGGATGCTCATGGTCCAGTCGGGTGCGTAGTGCGCGCGTCACCTCGACCCAGGCCAGCGACGAACTGGCGAGCGTGTCGCCGGCCGCCAACCGTTGCTCAAGCCAGTCGACGAGCGCGTCCGATTCCGGCTCATCGACCGCGCGCTTGATCAGCGCACTGCTGTCAACGTAGATGCGCACTCAGATCCGATCTTCGCGACCGAGCAACTCGGTCGACGAGACGCCGGGTGCGAGGCGAATGCGCTTCGTCGCTCGTCGCCATGGGCTCCGCGGCGGAATAAGACCGAGCGAGTCATTCGCTTCTCGCGCCGATGTAGGCGGCGTGCCTGCGCGCGCGAGATAAGCCTCGATCGCGGTGCGGATGATGTCTTGCTGCGACCGGCCGGTGCGTGCTGCCTCGGACTTGACTGCTGCCGCGACGTCTGCGCGAAGTCGGAGATTAGTGGCCATACCCAATGGTACCGATCCGGCACAGGCCTGGTACCGATCTATGATGGCCGGGATTGGCTCGCGGGGTCTCGAGACGGCCGCCCTTCGGCAAGCTCAGGGACCGGCCCTCCCCGACCAGCGGTGCGGCCCGGCACGCTAGCGGTGCGCCATGTGCTGCATCCTGCGCCACTTCAACTGGCGCACTACACGCCAAGTGGCGCAGATGGCCGGGCGCGCGGGCGCGCAGGCGCGCGCAGCGATTAGGGGGCGTGCGGTGCGCGCGCCGCCGCGCGTCGGTCGTAGATCCTCTGCGCGGGAATCGACAGGAACACAACAAGGAGTGCGAAGAAGTTGATGGGTGGCACCAGTACGCCGATCACGAGTGCAACCGCGAATCCGATCGTGGTCGCGATGCTGGCGAACACCTTTCTGCCTCGCATCGGATTGCTCGGGTCTTCCAACTGCGGATGCCTGCGAATGAGAAGTGTCATCGCCAGCAGCGTCACGCTGCTCGCGGTCAACGTGCCGATGTAGATGCCGACAGTGACCGGGGTCGTAGCGAACTGCGAGATCATTTCGGTTGGTAACGGCAGCACAACGATCGTGAATGCCCAAACCAAGCTGAGCAGTAGCAGCTGCCCGTTGTATGACTTGACATGTTCGAATGCCGAATGATGCGAAACCCAGAACCGTGCGATTACAGCGAAGCTGAGTGCGAATGCACCCAGCTGGTTGACGTTGTCCGCGAGGAATTGCGCTGCGTTGTGCCCGGCTGTTGCGGCTCCGGAGACCGAATCGACCAACGGCAGGATGAGGAGCGTGATGGCGATCGCGGTCACGGCGTCCGTGAAGAACACGAGTCGATCGAGGCCACGCGCTGTCTGCATACTGCCAGGTTAGGGGGCAACGCGACGTGTCCGCATCCGCAACCTCACGCATCCGCTCTCGCGAGATGCTCGCATTCGAAACCTGCCCGCAACACGCGTTCCGATAGTCTGACCGTGTGCTGCTGTCTGATCGTGATATCAAGGTCGAGTTGAATGCGGGGCGGATTGCGCTGCATCCGTATGATCCTGACATGCTGCAGCCGTCGAGCATCGACGTGCGTATCGACCGCTACTTCCGGCTGTTCGACAACCACAAGTATCCGTTCATCGACCCGGCCGAAGATCAGCCCGAACTTACGCACCTGGTCGAGGTCGACACCGACCAGGCGTTCATACTGCATCCGGGCGAATTCGTGCTCGGCTCGACCTACGAGCAGGTGTCGCTGCCCGACGACGTCGCTGCGCGGCTGGAGGGCAAGAGCTCGCTCGGCCGGCTCGGCCTGCTGACGCACTCGACCGCCGGATTCATCGACCCCGGTTTCACTGGGCATGTCACCCTCGAACTGAGCAATGTGGCGACGCTGCCGATCAAGCTCTGGCCGGGCATGAAGATCGGTCAGATGTGTTTCTTCCGGCTGTCGTCGGCCGCGGAGCATCCGTATGGTTCGGGTGCCTACAGTTCGCGCTACCAGGGGCAGCGCGGGCCGACCGCGTCGCGGTCGTTCCAGAATTTCCACCGAACGGATGTCGGCGCATCCGATGCGGGCAAAGCGGGCCGGTGAGACGCGCGTGCCCGACAGCCCAGTGGCCGCCAGCCCAGCGCCCGACAGCCCAGCGCCCGACAGCCCAGTGAGCGACAGCCCAGTGAGCGACTTCGCACGCGCACTGATCACGGAGGGGCCGACCACCAAATATCCCTCGCGGATGCGTCGCTTCGGCAAGCTCATCGGCACCTGGGATGCGCGCGGTCGCAGCCTCGACGAAGCCACCGGCGAGTGGGTGGAGCGTTCGTTCACCTGGATCGTCTCGTTCGTACTCGGCGGGCGTGCCGTTCAGGATGTCGAGGTCGTGCCGAGCGCGGACGATCCGTCCGTTTCCGAGACGGTCGCGACCGCCCTGCGCGTGTATGACCCGGTCGCCGGGGTCGTTCGAGTCAGCTTCTTCAGCCCGGCCACGAATCAGTATGCGAACCTCGTCGCGATCGGCTGGCACAAGGGCATCCGGCAGGACGGCACGCAAAACGACGGGCGGTTGATCCGCTGGAACTTCAGCGAGATCACGCGCGACAGCTACCTCTGGGACGGCTGGGTGTCCAACGATGACGCCGTCACCTGGGTGCACGTCGGGCACGTCGAGGGCACCCGCATCGCATGATCGCGGTCCGGCGCTTCGGCTGCGCTCAGCGACCGAAGTTCCGGTCCCTGAGCGAAGTCGACGCTTCTATGGGTTTTGTCAAGTGTTGGCGTTGAGTTTTCGGAAGATTGAGCGTGCGATGTGGCGTTTGAGGTTGCGGAGGGTTTCGCGGCGGTTGTGGCCTTGTTCTTGGCGTTTGGCGGTGTAGGCCTTGGTGGGCTCGTCGTTGAGCATGCGGTGGGAGGCGATGATGTAGAGGGCGTGGTTGAGTTGCCGGTCGCCGCCGCGGTGCAGGCGGTGCCGGGTGGTGTTCCCGGAGGACGCGGGGATCGGGGCGACGCCGGCGAGGCGGGCGAATGCGGCCTCGGAGCGGATGCGGCCGTGGGCGGAGAAGGAGACCAGGAGTTGGGCGGCGGTGAAGGGTCCGAGACCGTTCTCTTCCAGTAGCCAGGCGGCCAGTGCGGTGACGTGGATGGTCAGCTTGGCGTTGATGGTGGCGATCTCGCCCTGCCGGGTGTGGATTTCCTGGGCCATCCGGGTTGCTTCGGCTCGGATGGTGTTCTGTGCGGGGGTGTCGGTGCTGCGGGTGCGCCAGGCGGCGACCTGGCCGATTTGTGCTTTCGTCAGTTTCTTGCGGGCGTCGATGCCGAGGGGAAAGCCACGCAGCAGCGCGGTCAACGCGTTGCTGGTGGCGGTTTTGTTCTTCTGCAGTGCTTTCCGGGAGGTCAAAAGGACTCGCAGTGCGGCCTGGTCGCCGTGGTGTGTGCGGGGGATCATCAGCCGGTCCACGGGCAGGGCCAGTGCGTGGCGGGCGGCGTGTTCGGCGTCGATGACGTCGCTTTTACCGGCCCGGCGGACACCTCGTTTCGGTGGTTTCGTTTCGGTGACTTCCACCCGGTGGGCACTCAGCAGGTCGGTGAAGGTTGCCCCGTAGGAGCCGGTGCCTTCCATCGCGACCAGGGTGTGGCCTGGTGCCTCGCGCAGCATCCACGCGTAGGCGCGGTCCAGCCCGGGTTTACTGGTCGGGAAAGTCGCCGACTTCAGCAGCGCTCCGGCACTGCTGAGCACGGCCAGGGTGTGGGTCCTGGCATGCGTGTCGACCCCGATGACGTGGTCGTACTGTTGCCAAACCAGTTGTGAGACGATGGGCACGGTAACTCCTTCTGTAGGGGGTGTTATTACGTGCCGGTCTGGTCGTCGAGCAGGCGTTTCTGTAATGAGTCACGGGATCTCTTACAAGGTCCCGGACGAGCTTCTATCAAGCCATGTTCACGCGGTCAGGCCGGCGCTTCCCGCCCTGCCTGGTGGACATGTCGACTGCAAGACACACGCTGCGCGCGGTCGGAAGGGCGGTGAGTCACACCAGACAAAGCTGAAAACGCCAGTCTGCCAGCCAGTACCAGACCAGCCACAACCATTACAGAAGGGTCAGCGAACGGTCGCCGTGTACAGTAGCGGCAGCTGAAGACTCAGCCATGGGCTGAACGCCCACGGGGTCGCGGTTACTGCTTTGAGCAGGTCGGCGGGGTCGACCCAGCGCCACGCCATGACCTCGTCGGGCGCCGGCGCGATCGCATCCGTCGTCGTTGCGGTGTAGACGGGACAGACCTCGTTTTCGACGACGCCACTGGCATCCGTTGCTCGATACCGAAAGTCGGGCAGTGCAAGCGTCAACCCAGTCACACGGATGCCGAGCTCACGTCGGGCGCGCCGCTGCACGGCATCCTCGCTCGCTTCGTCCGGCGCCGGATGCCCGCAGAACGAGTTTGTCCAAATGCCGGGCCACGTGCGCTTGGTCAGCGCACGCTGGGTAACGAGGATACGGCCGTCACCGTCGTACACGTGGCACGAGAACGCCAAGTGCAATCGGGTGTTCGCGTCGTGCACGGTCGCCTTGTCCGCGACACCGATCGGCGTGCCGTCCTCGGCGAGCAGGACGACTTGTTCGGTGTGCGCGTGTGTGGAACTCATACATCCATTTTCGTGCATGGGCTGCGGGGTCTCGATACGGGTTTCGATACGGGTTTCGATACGGGTCTCGATACGGGTCTCGATACGCTCGCTGGCGCTCGCTACTCGGCCACCGTCTTGGTGCTCGCTACTCGGCCACCGTCTTGGTGCTCGCTACTCGACCACCGTCTTGGCGCTCGCTACTCGACCACCGTCTTGGGCGGACCTTACACGTCGCTGAAGAGTTGGCGCACCTCGCGGAACTGCTGCAGAGTATCATCGGCGGGAACCAGTGTGTGGTGCGGGTTGCTCAGCTCGCCGGCACCGCGGATCTCGGTGTGCAGGCGTTCCATCTTCGCGTCGAGGCGGGCCGCTGTTTCGGCGGCCTCTTTGAGCTCGTCGAGCAATTCTTGCGGCACCGCACGGTCGTATTTGTAGTAGATCTTGTGCTCGAGGCTGGCCCAGAAGTCCATGGCAACGGTGCGGATCTGCACCTCCACGAAGACCGGCTTCGGCCCGGCAGACAGGAACACTGGCACCTCGATGATCGCGTGCAGACTCTTGTAACCGTTCGGCTTCGGCTTCGCGATGTAGTCCTTCGCGGTGATCAAGCGCACATCGCTCTGACCGGTGAGAAGTTCGAACACGCGATAGACATCCGAACCGAAACTGCAGGTGACGCGCACGCCCGCGATGTCGGTGATGGTGGCGGCGATCGCGTCGAATGACGGGTCGCACTCCTTGCGGATCACCTTAGCGACAATGCTCTCCGGAGTCTTCAAGCGGCTCGACACGTGCTCGATCGGATTGTAGTCGTGTAGCTGACTGAATTCCTCGCGCAGGATCGAGATTTTCGTATTCACCTCGTCGATGCCGAACTTGTACGGCATCATAAAGCGGGCGAAGTCGTCACGCAACAGCCTGATCTCATCGAGCGTCGTGTCGTCCACGCCCTCGAGCGCATGAGCGGCTCGATCTGTCAACCAGTCCGGATGTTCTGACTCACTCGATGTGTACGCATCCAAATCCAGTTCTGTGCTCACGGCCTCCAATCTAAAGCACGAGATTGTGGGTCGCCAATGAATTCACAGGTGGGTAATCAGTGATCCGCGAGTCGCTCCTGCTGGGCTTTCACCGGAATGAGCAGCACGAGGCCGATCGCGAGAACGAGCACGATGCCGAGGATGCCCCAGTACTGCGCGCCGCCGATGGTGACGAACAGAGCGAACGCGGCGGGTGCCAGTGCGGTCGCCGCTTTGCCCGTCGTTGCGTACAGTCCAAAGACCTCGCCTTCCCTGCCGTTCGGAATCAAGCGCGCCAGGAACGAGCGGCTGGCCGACTGAGCAGGGCCGACGAACAGGCAGAGGGCCAAGCCGAAGATCCAGAAAACCGTTTGGCCACCGGAATGCAACAGAAACACGAGCATCCCGCAGACCACAAGCCCGACCAGCGCCGTCACGATGACCGGCTTCGGCCCCAGGCGGTCGTCGAGAACTCCGACAGCGACGGTCGAGATGCCGGCGACGACGTTCGCTGCGATCGCGAAGATGATCACTTCGCCGGGCGTGAAGCCGAACGTGCCGGCGGCGAGCACGCCGCCGAAGGTGAAGACGCCGGTCAGACCGTCGCGAAAGATCGCGCTGGCGATCAAAAAATACACGGTGTGCCGGCTGGTGCGCCAGAGTCGCGCGATGTCGCGGCCGAGGATGGCGTAGGAGCGGAAGAAGCCCACTCGCTTGGCCCTGGCATCTGTCGTCGCCCGGTTGCCGGGAACAGAGAAAAGCACGGGCAGCGCGAACAGGCCGAACCAGGCCGCGGCAATCAGCATCGAGACCCGAACGGAGAGGCCGTCTGCGCTGGTGACGCCGAACATGCCAACGTCGGGGTGGATGAACCCGAAGTAGACGATCAGCAGTAGAACGATGCCGCCGATGTAACCCATGCCCCAGCCGAACCCGCTGACCTTGCCGATCGTGCGCGGCGTGGAGACCTGCGCGAGCATGGCGTTGTAGTTGACGCTGGCGAACTCGAAGAAGATCGTTCCCGCCGCGATCAGGATCAGGCCGAACAGGAGGAAGCTCGGCTTGGCCTCGACGAAGAACATGAGCGCAAGCGCGATGACCACGAGGTAGGTGTTCACAGCCAGCCAGAGTTTGCGGCGACCGCCACGATCCGAGCGCTGCCCTGTGATCGGGGCGAGCAAGGCGACGGCAACACCCGCGATTGCCAGCGCCCAGCCGAGCTGTGCGGACACAACGGCATCGCCGCCGAACGCCTTTCCGGTCAGATACACGGTGAAGACGAACGTGGTCGCGACGGCGTTGAACGATGCCGAACCCCAGTCCCACAGCCCCCAGGCGACGATGCGGCCGGTGGGGATGCGCTGCGCTGGCACGGTTGCGACGCCCGTGATGCAGGCCGCGCCGTTGTCGTCGGTCATGCACTCAGGCTAGTGCGCGTAGAGCCGGTTATCGTGGGATGGTGACGGATGAACCGGCAGGTCAGGATGCGGATGCGGACGCGGGCGTGCGTGCGGATGCTGACGCGGGCGAGCCTGCGGGCGAGGCCACCCGAGCACCGATGTCGGTGGCGCCCGGCATCCTGATTATGCTCGGCGGTCTGCTGGTGGCCGCATGGATCGGTGTGGGCCGCTTTCCGTTCGGCGTCGCAGGCAGCCTGACGCCGCTGTATGTCTTCATCGGGCTGATCATCGCCGGGTTGCAAGTGGCTACGGGCCGCGCACTGATCCGCGGTGCCCGCGCCGGCTATCAAGCGCATGGCTGGACAATCGCGATCGTTCTCTCGTCGTGGGCATTCGGCATCCTCTGCGGCCTGACGTTGCCGGATGCGACGCCAGCCGGCATGCAGACCATCCTTACCGGGGCGCAGGAGCCAGGCCTTGGCATCGCCATCGGCGTGACCAACCCGGCGGGTATGATCTGCGTCATCCTGTCGGTGGCTGCGGTCATTCTCGCCTACCGGGATGCCCGCGGCGGCCGCCCGATCTACGACCAGGACGGTGCCAACGACGCCTGGGAGCGGATGCACCGGTACTAGTGCACGGTGGGAGGGGTCCGGCTAATAGGGTGAGGAGTTCAGAACGATCGAGGTAAGCGGAAGGGCTGATGGTTATTCCGGAGCAGCGAAGCGGACAACCTGATTTCTCATCGGGACTCCTGGCATCCGACGAGGTGCACGCCTCCGATGGGACCGTGTCCACCGGTACTCTGCCTCCCGCGGAACGTGTCGAGGCGCTGCTTCGGGAGGCGTATCGCCGGTACCTCCCACTGGGGGAGGGCGTCGTTGCCGACCACATTCCTTCGTTGAGCCAGGCGGACCCGGCTCTGTTCGGCCTGAGCATCTGCGGTGTCGACGGGACGCTGACCAGCTCCGGAGACAGTGACTACCGGTTCTCCATCCAATCGATCTCGAAGGTGTTCGTGTTCGCTCTGGTCTGTCAGGAGCTGGGGCACGACGAGATCTCGCGGATCGTCGGGGTGAACAGCACGGGCCTGCCCTTCAACTCGGTGATGGCGATGGAACTCCACGATGGCGAACCGCGGAATCCGATGGTGAATGCCGGAGCGCTGGCCACGACAAGCCTGGTGCCGGGTGACACGTCGGCCGCGAAATGGGAATTCATCCAGGCCGGGCTGTCCCGGTTCGCCGGGCATCCGCTGGAGCTCGATATCGACGTGTACGAGTCTGAATCGGCAACGAACCAACGCAATCTGGCGATCGCCCGATTGCTGGAGAGCTACGGGCGACTGCGCTTCGACCCGAACCAGACGACGGATGTCTACACCAAGCAGTGTTCGCTTCTCGCGTCCGCGAAAGATTTGGCGGTGATGGCCGCAACACTCGCCGACGGCGGCGTCAACCCGATCACACACGAAAAGGTCGTCGATGCTGCCGTGTGTCGGGACGCCCTCGCCGTGATGGCGACCTCGGGACTCTACGAGTTCTCCGGAGATTGGCTCTTCGAGATCGGGGTGCCCGCGAAAAGCGGGATCTCCGGCGGAATTCTCACCGTCGCGCCCGGAAAAGGAGGCCTCGGCACCTTCTCGCCGCCGCTGGACCCCGCTGGCAACAGCGTTCGTGGTCAGCGAGCCGCACGATATCTTTCTGGCGCGCTGGGGCTTGACATCTTCGCGTCCAGGCCCTGGAGCGCGGCACCCTGAAGGCCAAACCGCAGGCGTAGGATCGGCTGACAATGGGCCATTCGAAAGCCCGAAAGGACTCCTATGTCGCACGACCTCCCCTTTGCTCTTCCGCCGACCTTCCTCTGGGGCGTGTCGACGGCCGCCTATCAGATCGAGGGTGCTGTGATGGAGGGCCGGCGGGGGCCATCCAGCTGGGATGCGTTCGTGCGCGAACCGGGCCGCGTGCACGGGGGAGACACAGGCGATGTCGCCTGTGATCACTATCATCGCTACCCGGAAGACGTGGCGCTGATGAAAGAGCTCGGCGTCGACGCCTACCGGTTCTCGTTCTCATGGACGCGCATCCAGCCATCGGGTCGCGGGCAGGTCAATCAGGAAGGTCTCGCTTTCTACGACCGGTTGGTCGATGCCCTGCTGACCGCGGGCATCCAGCCGACGCCGACGCTGTTCCACTGGGACACGCCGCTCGAACTGGAAGAAAAGGGCGGCTGGCTGAACCGGGACATCACCGAACGTTTCGCCGACTACGCACACCTGATGGGCGAGCACTTCGCCGACCGCATTCCGCGCTGGATCACCATCAACGAGCCGGTCGTGCTGACCATGCTCGGCTACGGGGCCGGCATTCAGGCGCCGGGTCTCACGCTTGGGCTCGACGCGCTTCCCGCCGCGCACAACCAACTGCTTGCACACGGTCGCGCGGTCACCGCACTGCGCGCGGCCGGTGTCGGCAACATCGGCATCGCCAACAACCATGCGCCGACCTGGCCGGCAAGTGATCACGAAGATGACCTGATCGCCGCAGGCCTCTACGACAACCTCGCCAACTGGCTGTTCGCTGACCCGATTCTGCTCGGGCGTTATCCGGCCGAGCTCGAGTCAGTGCTGCCGGATGGGGTCAGCGACGATCTGCGTGAGATTTCTGCACCCATCGACTGGTACGGAGTCAATTACTACAACCCGACGCGCGTTGGGGCGCCGAGCGCGGCATCCGCAGGTTTGGTCGACGGGCACGCACTGGATTCCGACCTGCCGTTCAGTCTGCGCGAGATCAAGGGCTACCCGCTCACCGACTTCGGCTGGCCGGTCGTGCCGAGCGCGTTCACCGAACTGCTCACCGGCTTCAAAGAGCGCTACGGTGACGCGCTGCCGCCGATCTACATCACCGAGAACGGCTGCGCGATCAACCTCGAACCGGGGCCGGATGGCGCGGTGCACGACAACCGGCGGATCTCCTACACCGAGTCGCACCTCGGTGCTGTTGCGGATGCGGTCGCCGCGCGAGTGGACGTGCGCGGCTATTTCCACTGGTCGCTGATCGACAACTTCGAATGGGCCGCGGGCTATTCGCAGCGGTTCGGGCTCGTGCACGTGGACTTCGACACGCAGAAGCGCACGCCGAAGGATTCGTTTGGCTGGTATCGCGACGTGATTCAGGCCTACAAGTAGGCGCGGCACTTCATGGCACCCCGACCGCCGAAAGGCGAGCCCGGCGATCGCGTCGCGATCCTGTCCCCGGCCTTCGCCGCGCCCGGTTCATAGTGCGCGAAGTGCTGGATTGCCCAGGCATTCCGACGTTTTGCGCACTATGAATACCGAGGCGGATGCGCCGACCGGGCGGACTGATTGCACGAGCGTGCGCAGAATCTGCAACGCTGGATGCGTGCACAGCGAATACAAGGTCCCCGGCGGCAAACTCGTGGTCGTCGACTTCGACGTGGCCGGCGACGTTATGGCGAACGTCCACGTGTCCGGGGACTTCTTTCTCGAACCGGACGACGCGCTCGACGCCATCAACGAGGCGCTGACCGGTCTGCCGACCGACACTGCGGCATCCGCTCTCGCTCAGGCGATCGACCGAGCACTGCCGAACGACGTGACGATGCTGGGCCTCACATCGGAGGGTGTCGCCGTCGCCGTTCGGCGGGCGCTGTCGCAGGCGAGTACCTGGGCCGATTACGACTGGCAGCTGATCCACGGCCCTGCCTACCCCGAGCAACTGCAGATGGCGCTCGATCAGGTGCTGACCGAAGAAGTCGCGGCCGGCCGGCGGCGGCCGACACTGCGATTCTGGGAGCGCACCGAGCCCGCGGTGATCATCGGCAGCTTCCAATCGGTGCGGAACGAAGTAGACCTGGATGCTGCCGCGCGCTACGGCGTGCAGGTCGCCCGGCGCATCACTGGCGGCGGCGCGATGTTCGTGGAGCCCGGTTCGTTCATCACCTATTCGCTGTATGTGCCGATCGCGTTAGTGGACGGAATGTCGTTTGCAGATTCATACGCGTTTCTCGACGACTGGGTTCTGACCGCGCTGCGATCGGTCGGCATCGACGCGTCGTACAAGCCGATCAACGACATCACGTCGCCGCTGGGCAAGATCGGCGGTGCCGCGCAGAAACGGCTTAGCAGCGGCGCGGTGCTGCACCACGTGACGATGAGCTATGACATGGATGCCGACAAGATGACGCACGTGCTGCGGATCGGTCGCGAGAAGCTGAGCGACAAGGGTACGACCAGCGCGAAAAAGCGGGTGGACCCGCTGCGCAGCCAGACCGGCATGTCGCGTGAGGCGATCATGACGCGGATGGAAGACACGTTCCGCGGACTGTACGGTTTGACGGCGAGTGAGGTGTCGAACGAAGAGTTGGCTCGCGCCGAGTGGTTGGTGACGGAGAAATTCGCGACCGACGAGTGGTTGTATCGCGTGCCGTAGGCCGGGGCGCCTTTGCGCAACTGGTGCGCAAAGCGCTGTGACGCCGAGGGGGAAGCAGCGTTTGGCGCACCGCGGAGTTGGTCGGGGTCTCGATACGCTCGTTGCGCTCGCGGGCTACTCGACGGAACGATGCAATTCGATTACTGGACGGCCCCGGCGAGAAGGCTGACAATCGCAACAGAGTTGACACAGCTAGACTCAAGTTTCCAAGGATCAACTTGACACAGCATCCGCGGTTGATAAACTTGAGCCTGTGAGACTCAACTCTCACTCTTAGTCTTCAATTTCGTCAGCGTAGAACAGGTCAGGGCGCAAGCCCGCAGAAAGGTAATAACTATGTCACGAGCAGTAGGAATCGACCTGGGAACCACCAACTCGGTGGTCTCGGTCCTCGAAGGTGGCGAGCCCACCGTCATCGCAAACGCTGAGGGCTTCCGCACGACCCCGTCGGTCGTCGCCTTCACGAAAGACGGTGAGGTGCTGGTCGGTGAAACCGCCAAACGCCAAGCCGTCACCAACGTCGACCACACGATCGCATCCGTCAAGCGCCACATGGGCACGGACTGGAAAGCAGACATCGACGGCAAGAAGTACACCGCGCAGGAGATCTCCGCACGCATCCTGAGCAAGCTCAAGCGCGACGCAGAGCAGTACCTCGGCGACACCGTGACGGATGCCGTCATCACCGTTCCCGCGTACTTCAACGATGCTGAGCGCCAAGCCACGAAGGAAGCCGGCGAGATCGCAGGCCTTAACGTGCTGCGCATCATCAACGAGCCGACTGCGGCCGCGCTCGCCTACGGCCTGGACAAGGGCAAGGAAGACGAGCTCATCCTGGTCTTCGACCTCGGTGGCGGAACGTTCGACGTCTCACTGCTCGAGGTGGGCAAGGACGACGACTTCTCGACCATTCAGGTGCGTTCGACCGCGGGCGACAACCGGCTCGGCGGCGACGACTGGGATCAGCGCATCGTCGAGTGGTTGATCAAGAAGTTCAAGGACACCACGGGTGTCGACGTCTCCAAGGACAAGATCGCCCTGCAGCGACTGAAGGAAGCCTCAGAGCAGGCGAAGAAGGAGCTCTCGTCGAGCATGTCGACGAGCATCCAGCTGCCGTATCTGTCGCTGACCGAGAATGGCCCCGCCAACCTCGACGAGACGCTCTCGCGTGCGCAGTTCGAGCAGATGACCAGCGACCTGATCGACCGCACCAAGAAGCCGTTCCAAGACGTGATCAAGCAGGCCGGCATCAAGGTCGGCGACATCGCCCACGTCGTGCTCGTCGGCGGTTCGACCCGTATGCCCGCCGTCTCGGAGCTCGTCAAGCAGGAGACCGGCGGCAAGGAGCCGAACAAGGGCGTGAACCCGGATGAGGTCGTCGCCGTCGGCGCCGCGCTGCAGGCCGGCGTTCTGCGTGGTGAGCGCAAGGACGTTCTGCTCATCGACGTGACCCCGCTGTCGCTCGGCATCGAGACCAAGGGCGGCATCATGACCCGCCTGATCGACCGCAACACGGCGATTCCGACCAAGCGAAGTGAGACCTTCACCACGGCGGATGACAACCAGCCGTCCGTCGCGATCCAGGTCTTCCAGGGCGAACGCGAGTTCACCCGCGACAACAAGCCGCTCGGCACGTTCGAGCTGACCGGCATCGCACCGGCTCCCCGCGGCATCCCGCAGGTCGAGGTTACCTTCGACATCGACGCGAACGGCATCGTGCACGTGTCTGCCAAGGACAAGGGAACCGGCAAGGAGCAGTCGATGACGATCACCGGTGGCTCTTCGCTGCCGAAGGAAGACATCGAGCGCATGGTGCGCGAGGCCGAAGAGAATGCCGCTGAGGACAAGAAGCGCCGCGAGTCCGCTGAGACACGCAACAGCGCCGAGCAGCTGGCCTACTCGATTGACAAGCTCATCAAGGACAACGCCGACAAGCTGCCCGAGGACGTCAAGAACGAGGTCCAGGGCGATGTCGACGGTCTGAAGAGCGCGCTCGCGGGCGATGACGACGACGCGGTCAAGACCGCGTTCGACAAGTTGACCGCCAGCCAGGGCAAGCTCGGCGAAGCGATCTATGCTTCTGCTCAAGCGGATGCCGCTGCCTCAGCCGGTGCTGAGGGCGCTGCACCCGAGGGCGAGGCATCCGGTGACGCGGCATCCGATGAGGATGTCGTCGACGCTGAGGTCGTGGACGATGAAGAGGGCGCGAAGTAACAATGGCAAAGCGAGACGAATCTCCTGAACACGAGGAACCGGTCGTGCACGACAAGCGACGCATCGACCCCGAAACGGGGAAGGTTCGTCCGACACCGGATGCGGTAGCTGCGGATAGTGCATCTGCGGATGCCGCATCCGGGGGCGCCGCGTCGGACCTCGAGCACGAGCAGGTCATTGACACTGGCGAGGGCGGCAGCCCAGATCTCGAGAGTTCGCTCTCGGATGCCGACCTCGACTTTCTCTCCGGCCAGGCGACCGCTGAGGAACTCGCCGCAGAACGGCTTGCCGATCTGCAGCGGGTAACCGCGGAATATGCGAACTATCGCAAGCGCACTGAGACCGGCCGGGAGGTCGAGCGGGAGCGCTCGGTTGCCGAGACTGCGAAGGCTTTGCTGCCGGTGCTCGACGACTTGGACCGCGCTGAAAAACACGGTGATCTCGAGGGTGAAAGCGCGTTCGCGACCATTGCGGCGAAGCTGCGCGGCGTAGCTGAGAAGTTGGGGCTCGCCTCTTTCGGCACCGTCGGTGAGCCGTTCGATCACAACGTGCACGAGGCGATCTTCCAGCAGCCGACTGCCGGTGTCGAGACCGACACGGTTGCCGATGTCGTCGAGACCGGGTACACACTGGGATCAACGCTGGTGCGTGCGGCGAAGGTCGTCGTGGCGGTTCCGGAGTAGGCAAGAACCTACGCTGGTCGAGGAGGCCGCGAGCGAAGCGAGCAGCCGTCTCGAGACCCCGCACCGATTCCGGGGTTTCGAGACGGGGTCTCGATACGGCCGCGGGCGGCCTACTCGACCACCATCTTTTCCTTGCTCCTCGACCACCAAAGACATCAGAAAGGAGGCGCCGTGGCCAGTCAAGACTGGTTCGACAAAGACTTCTACAAGGTGCTCGGCGTCTCCAAAGACGTGACGCCGGCAGAGCTGAAGAAGACTTATCGCAAGCTGGCGCGCAAATATCACCCCGATTCCAATCCGGGCGACGCGGCAGCCGAGAATAAGTTCAAGGAGATCAGCGAGGCGCACTCCGTGCTCTCCGATCCCGAGCAACGTAAAGAGTACGACCAGATTCGCGCGATGGGTTCCGGCGCCCGCTTCACAGCACCTGGTGCAGGCGGCGCCAATGGCGGATTCGAGGATGTCTTCGGTGGCATGTTCGGTGGCTCACGCGGTCAGAACTACACCTTCCAGCAGGGCGGTGGCGAGTATGACGATCTGCTCGGCGGGTTGTTCGGCAGTGGCCGCTTCGGGCAGACCTCCGGCGGCTTCCGCGGCTACGGCGGCCCGACCCGCGGGCAGGATGTCACCGCGACGACCACCATCGACTTCATCACCGCGACCAAGGGCGAGACCATCACCCTGCAAGCGCCGGACGGCAAACCGATCAAGGTGAAGATCCCCGCCGGTGTGGCGGACAAGCAGAAGATCAAGCTGCGCGGCAAAGGCCACCGCTCACTCGATGGCGGAACTCCCGGCGACATGGTGTTGACTGTCACGGTGCGCAAACATCCGGTGTTCGAGCGGGACGGGTTGAACCTGCGCGTCACCGTACCCGTGACCTTCGCAGAGGCAGCCCTCGGCGCGACAATCGAGGTGCCCACTCTCGGCGGCAACCCGGTCAAGCTGAAGGTCTCCGCGGGCACGCCGAGCGGCCGGATCCTGCGAGTCAAAGGTCGCGGAGTTGTCACAGACAAGGGCACAGGCGATCTACTCGCCATTGTTCAAGTGGCTGTTCCGTCGCATTTGTCAAAAGACGCGGAAGAGGCGCTCAAAGCGTTCGAAGCACAGGTTCCGGCCGAAAACCCGCGTGAGGAACTGCTCGCGAAAGCACGCGGTTAACAATGGACAGCGGGGTTAACGATGGATGAGTCGAGTCCATTGTTCGCGATCGCGATCGCTGCAGAGCTCGCGGCGATGCATCCGCAGACCCTTCGGCAGTACGACAGGCTCGGGCTCGTCGTGCCGCAACGCACCGCAGGCAAATCCCGCCGCTATTCGATGCGGGACGTGGTGCAGCTGCGGGAGATCGCACGGCTGAGTGCCGAAGGGGTGAGCTTGGAAGGCATCCATCGCATCATCAAGCTCGAAAATCAGGTGTCGCAATTGGCTGCCCGCGTGCGCGAACTCGAGGCGGCGCTCGCCGATGAGTTGCTGCATCGGCCCGGCGGCCGCGTATTCGCCTCCGACTCGGAGGGCGAGGTCATCTCGCTGAAGGCCGGCACCCGGATGCGCCGCAGCAATCAGATCGTCGTCTGGCGGCCGCTCGACCGCCGCTAGCCGCGCCGCGCGCGTCGTGTGTGGCGTGTCAGCGGGCGGGGGCGGGCACACGACCCGTCACGATTGGCTGCTGCCGGGGCGATCAGGCGACCAATTGTGACGGGTCGCGGCCGCCTACGCGAGAAGGAAGGCGGATGCCTGCGCGGGGCAGCGCTCGGCCACTGACGCTGTGTGACGCTGTGTTGCGACGCGAGTCGCGGCATCCGCAGGTCGGCTTCACCATAGTCGTATGCCTGAAACAACCCAGACGCGCCAGCAAGAACCCCGCCAGCAAGAACCCCGACAGATTCGCTTCAATGCGTTCGACATGAACTGTGTTGCGCACCAGTCCTCCGGACTGTGGCGGCACCCCGACGACCGTTCCGCGAGCTACACCGACCTGGAGTACTGGACCGAACTGGCCAAACTGCTGGAACGCGGCAAGTTCGACGGCATCTTCATCGCAGATGTGCTCGGCACCTACGACGTGTACGGCGGCAACAACGAGGCTGCGATCAAGCACGGAGCACAGGTGCCGGTCGGCGATCCGCTCATGCTGATCTCGGCGATGGCGCTCGTGACCAAGAATCTCGGGTTCGGGGTGACGGCGGGAACCGCGTACGAGCATCCGTACCCGTTCGCCCGGCGGATGTCCACGCTCGACCACCTGACGAAGGGTCGGATTGGCTGGAACGTCGTCACCGGCTACCTTCCGTCGGCGGCGCGCAACATGGGTCACGACGACCAGATGGAACACGACGACCGCTACGACTACGCGGATGAGTACCTCGAGGTGCTCTACAAGCTGTGGGAGGGCTCCTGGGAGGACGACGCGGTCGTGCGCGACCGCGAGACCGGCGTGTTCACCGACCCGAGCAAGGTGCACGAGATCGGGCACTATGGCAAGAACTTCACGGTGCCGGGCATCCACATTTCGGAGCCGAGCCCGCAGCGCTCGCCAGTGATCTATCAGGCGGGCGCATCCTCTCGTGGCATCGCGTTCGCCGCCGGCAACGCCGAGGCGATCTTCGTGGCGGCCTCGACGAAGGAGGGGCTGAAGGCGACGGTGACGAAGATTCGGGATGCCTTGGAGGCGGCCGGTCGCGGACGTTACTCGGCGCGTATCTACACTCTGCTCACGATCATCACCGATGCTACGCCCGAGAAAGCGCAGGCGAAGTACCGGGACTACCTGTCATACGCATCCGCGGAGGGCGCGCTGACCTTCATGTCGGGTTGGATGGGCGTCGACCTCTCCGGCTACGGCTTGGATGAGCCGATCGGCAACGTGAAGAGCAACGCGATCCAGTCTGTGGTGGCGAACTATCAGCGCGCGAACGAAGACGGCGGCGAGTGGACGGTCGGCGACATCGGCAGGCAGGGCGCGATCGGCGGCCTCGGCCCGTTCATCGTCGGCTCCGGCGCCGAGATCGCGGACCAACTGCAGGAGTGGGTGGCCGAGACGGATGTCGACGGCTTCAACCTCGCCTATGCAATCACGCCTGGGACGTTCGAAGACGTCGTGGAGTTCGTCATCCCCGAGCTGCAGAAGCGCGGCGCATACCCGACGGAGTATGTAGAGGGCACACTGCGGCAGAAGCTGCACGGCCGCGGCGACCGTCTGCCCGCAGAGCACAAGGGTGCGAGCTTCCGCTACGCGCCGTCGTTGGTCGAGTAGTCGGCGAGCGCCCCGCGCCTTGAACCCCTCCCGCGAGGTGCGGACTTTTGTCGCTTGCGAGTGGGACGAAGCGACAAAAGCCCGCACCTCACCTGGCGGGTTGGGGAACGGGCAGGACGCGTCGGGC
Source organism: Rathayibacter sp. SW19 (assembly GCF_030866825.1). Lineage (NCBI taxonomy): Bacteria > Bacillati > Actinomycetota > Actinomycetes > Micrococcales > Microbacteriaceae > Rathayibacter > Rathayibacter soli. The sequence continues at coordinate 4,576,274 of NZ_CP133020.1, read as the reverse complement.
GCATGGCGAACTGGGCGAGTAGCGTGGGCGAGTGACAAACCCGCAGACACCGGTACCGTTCGCGTTCGAGGCGTTGCGACGGCATCCGGATGTTGAAGCAGCGAATCTGTTCGCAACGGATGCCGCCGACCGGCTGATACTCGATGTCGCATCGGATTCGCTCACGACATCGCAACCGCGCGAGGTCGTTGTGATCGGCGACCAATACGGCGCACTGACCCTCGGCGCGGCCGCGTTGCATGGAGTGCGCGGTCTCCGCGTGCATCAAGATGCACTGACCGGGGAGCGCGCGCTGGCTGAGAACGCCCGACGCTTCGGGCTCCATGATGAATACGCGTCGCACGAGCTTGGCGCTGAACTCCTGGCCGGAGCGCGGATAGTGCTGCTTCGACTGCCGAAGAGCCTGACTGCGCTTGAGGAGATCACGCAGACCATCGCGAATGATGCCCGTGAGGATGTAACCGTCTATGCCGGTGGCATGCTCAAACACATGACGCGGTCGATGAACGATGTGTTCGCCGTGTGTTTCGCTGACGTGCAAGCGGGGCTCGCTCGCCAAAAAGCCCGAGTGCTCACGGCCTCGACTGGTCGAGTAGTACCCGCCGGTCGAGTGCTAGCCGCTGGTCGAGTAGCGAGCGCCAGCGAGCGTATCGAGACCCGGGACGCCGACCTCGATGCCGACCTCGATTCGGGTCTCGATACGCTCGTTCCTCGCTACTCGACCGCCGGAGCGGCTCGCTACTCGACCGCCGGAGCGGCTCGCTACTCGACCGCCGGAGCGGCTCGCTACTCGCCGAACGAAGTGTGGCCGCGGCGCGAGTACCACGCCGACCTCCAGCTCTGGGTGTGCGCCCACGGCGGGGCGTTCGCGGGCACGAGCATCGATATCGGCACACGCTTTCTGCTCGAATATCTGGATCAGGCGAAGCCGGCCGCGGCATCCGCCATCGATCTCGGCTGCGGCACCGGGGTGCTCGCAACTGCACTGGCGAAGGCGCGAAGCGACATCCGCGTGCTGGCGGTGGATCAGTCGACGGCGGCCGTCGCATCCGCTCGGGCGACCGCTGGGGCGAACGGCGTAGCCGACCGGGTTGAGGTGCTGCGCGACGACGCCTTGGCAAGCCGAGCGGATGCCCCTGCGGAGTTGATCCTGCTGAACCCGCCGTTTCATCTCGGCAGCTCCGTGCACGCCGGCGCTGGATTGAGGCTGATCGAAGACGCGGGGCGAGTGCTCGCGCCAGGTGGCGAACTGTGGACCGTCTTCAACTCGCACCTGGCATACCAACAGACCCTGCGTCGGCGGATCGGCCTGACCCGCGAGGTCGGCCGCAACGCGAAATTCACGGTGACGGTGTCGACTAAACGGTAAGACATCGTAGGCTCAACGCATGGAGGGTCTACCGTGAACGCGGCTGAAATCGCCGCGAGCGTGCTCGCAGGCGTGGTCGTGTCGATCGTGCTCATCGTGATTCTCGCGGCGGTGTCTCGCCGACTGCTCGGTGTGCAGATCGGGCTCGGCAGGGTGATTTTGGCCGGCATCATCGCGCTCGGTGCCGAGGTCGGCTTCGAGGCGCAGTTCGTCTGGAGGCAGCCGCACGACACGCTCGCGCTGATTCCGATTCAGGTCGGGATCATCGTGCTGGTCGCCATGGTCGTGCTGGTTGCTGCGGAATTGATCGTGCCGACCGGCAGCATCCCGCGCCCGAGCAAGTGGCTCGGCGCTCTGCGTGCCCAGCTGCAGCGCGCCCGACGTTACTCGCAGATCACCCGGATCCTCTTGAAGCACGGTCTGCTCCCGCCGCGTAGACCGAGCTCGGATCAGAGTGCTGAAGGCAGTCGGGCCCGGTCCGCGCAGGCGCGTTCGCTCCGGCTTGCGCTCGAAGAGGCTGGTGTGACATTCATCAAGCTCGGCCAAGTGCTCTCAACTCGCGCAGACATTCTCCCAGCGGAATATCTCAGGGAGCTGTCCGTCTTGCAACAGAACGTGCCACCGGCATCGTGGACCGACGTGAAAGCGCTACTCGAAAACGAACTGGGCGGTTCTCTTGATCAGGTCTTCGCCGCATTCGATCCTGTGCCGATCGCCGCAGCGTCCATCGGTCAGGTGCACAGGGCCACACTGCATTCAGGACAGGCGGTTGCGGTGAAAGTGCAGCGGCCCGGCATCCGCCCGGTTGTGGAGCGTGATCTGGACATCATGCGGCGCCTGGCGCGAACGCTCGAGCGCGCAACGGATGCGGGTGGTTCGATTGGCGCGGAGAAGCTTGCCGCTGGATTCATCGACGCGCTACGGGAAGAGCTCGATTATCGCATCGAGGCGCGGAACATGAGCGCGATGCAGGCGACTCAGGCGCAGCATCCCGAACCCGAGCGAGTGCGAATCCCGCATCACTACGAAGCACTCTGCACCGATCGGGTACTTGTCATGGAGCTCATCGACGGCGACACGCTGAGCGGTACGGATGCGCTTGCGAACCATTCTGCTGCGGAACGCGAAGCCCAAGCGCAACGTCTGTTCCGCTCACTGCTGCGTCAGATCATGTTCGACGGTGTCTTCCATGGTGATCTGCACCCGGGAAACGTCATGTTGATGGCCGGTGACGATCTCGCGCTCATCGACTTCGGGTCGGTCGGGCGGCTCGATTCGGAGCTGCGGCAGCAGATCGGTGAGATTCTGCTGGCGTTCTATCGTGGGGATGCTCGCGCCATGAGCGACAGCCTGCTCGGCCTGGTCGAACTGCCGGAGGACGTTGACGAAGCAGGGCTCCGTCGCGCAATCGGCGCGTTCATGGCCCGCTACCTAGGCCCAGGGGCCAGCGTATCGGTCACCATGTTCACGGAGCTGGTCGCGCTCCTCGCCGAGTTCCATCTGGAGATTCCGAGCGAGCTGGCATCCGCGTTTCGCGCGGTCGCGGTGGTTGAGGGAACACTGCGTGTTCTATCCCCCGGCTTCGACGTGCTCGCTGAGTCGAAGGAGTTCGCCCAGGCGCAGTTGTCCGCTGCCTTCACACCGTCATCGCTGAAGAAGTCGTTGACGGATGAGGCCGCCGAGCTGTTACCGCTGCTACGGCGCCTGCCCCGCCGCGTCGATCAGCTCATGACGTCGCTGGAGGCCGGTCGAATGAGCGTGAACGTGCGGCTGTTCGCGGACCGCCGCGACCGGGGCATGATCCGTAGCCTCGTGCATGAGGTCGTGCTGGCGTTCCTGGCCGGCGTCGCAGGCATCATGGCAACGTTGCTGCTGGTCAGCGCCGGCGGGCCGCAGGTGACGCCGACGCTGAGTCTGTACCAGATCTTCGGGTACACGCTGATCGTGCTCGCAGCGCTGCTCGTGCTGCGTGTTCTGTTCGACGTCTTCCGACTGCGCCAACGAGAATGACCCGCTTGTTGGTCGAGTAGCGCGCGAGCGCAGCGAGCACGCGTATCGAGACCCCGGTGGTGCGACTCATCGGGTCTCGACACGCTCGCCCTTCGGCATGCTCAGGGACAGGCGCTCGTCACTCGACCACCGAGCGCTCAGACAATCACGATTCGACCGAGTGTGTTGCCGGTCTTGTTCGTGAACCACAGAGTGCCGTCGGAGGCATCCGCGCTCGGCTTGATATCGAAGGGGCCGTCGATCGTCGGCGGCCTTCCGAAGAATCGCCACGCGTCTGCACCCTTGTCAATTGCCCGCGTACCGTCCGGTCGGTACGAGCCGACGGTGTTACCGGCGGTGTCAACGAACCAGACGGAACCGTCGATGCCGAACCATACGCCGTCCGGCTGTTCCAAGCCCGGATGCGTTACCCAGCGCACCGTGCTCGCCGGGTCATGCGCACCCGGGTCGAAGGTGAGCAGACCCGGTGCGTCCTGTGTCGTGAGCCACAGCCATCCGGAAGCGTCCATTGCCCACGCGCGTGGAATTCCGAACATCGGCCAAGGGCCGAGCGAGCTGATCGACGTCTGCGGCTCGGCGGCGCTCGGGTCCAGCGATCCGATCGTCGCGTCCCGCGCGTTGACCCACCAGATGCGCCCGTTGTCGTCGACGAACAGAGCCGAGGGGTCGCCGATCACGGCCGATCGGAACGTGCGAAGCGTCGCCAGCGGATCCGACGCGCGCGAGTCGATCGTGCCGATCGCGTTCGAACCGCGCAGGGAGAACCACAGCCAACCATCTGCGGCCAGCTTCAACGCGACAGGTGCGTTCAACTCCGGATGCGAAAACGTCATGATCGTCGATGCTGGGTCGCCCGCCCGCGGGTCGATGGTGCCGAGCCGGTTGCTGCCCAGACACGTGAACCAGACGAGCCCATCTGCTCCGGGATGGATGTTGGCCGGCAGTTGGACGTTTCCGGCTGGATCGGCGAAGGTCTCCACCAGCCCGGTCGCGGGGTGCACCCGCCCGACGCGCGAGTTGCCGATGCTCGTGAACCAGATGTCGTCTCCGACACCGATCAGACCGGTCGGCGCCTCGACGAGCCCGTTCGGATCGGCGAAGTCGTCGATGTCGCCGACCGGACGTTGGCAAGGATGACGTTGGCCGACCGGACGTTGGCCGGGCTGACGTTCGCGGGCCTGGGGCAATTCGCGGGCCGATTCGTCGGTCATTGCCGCGGTTCCGCTTGCGGTTGCGGCTCCTTGAGCGCGGTCAGCGACATCCGCACCAGCCAGTCCTCCGTTTCGGCGAGTGACCAGTGCCGCCCCTCGGTCAGATAGGTGAAAGTCTCAGGGCTGATCAGAGCCCAGATCGCGTCGATCACGGCATCCGGCGGCTCGGCTGCGAGAATCAACGCGAGGCCGGCGGCGGTTACGCGCCGACGATCCTCGTCGTATTGAGCCAGTCTGGCTCGAGCAGCGTCGTCGCTTGCCGCTGCTTCCCGCAAAGCGTTCAGCATCGGCACGGATCGCCGATAGACCGCCAGTGTGAATCGCACGCCGGCGCGCACGCGCTCCAGCGTTCGGCCCTTGCCGAGTAACGCGAAGTCGGGCCGGTCGACCATTGCGGCTTCCTCGTCGTCTCCGACGATGGCGACGTCGACGACGGCCATCAACAATCCCGACTTCGTTGCGAATCGGCTGTAGATCGCGTCGACGGATGTCCCGGCCGCCTCGGCGATCATCGGAATCGTCGTCGCCGCCCAGCCTCGATCACGGAACAGGGATGTCGCGGCGTCGAGAATCGCTCGCCGCGTCTGGGCGGCCTGCCTGGCTCGTAGCGGGGAGTGGTAGCGCCCGTTTCCAGACGGGCGATCTGCGGTCGCCATTGCAGAAGTCTACCCGTCGGACCAGATTGAACAAAGGACAACACGATTCAACCTTGTGAGCGCTCGACGCGAGTATTATGCTCACGCCATGACACAAGAACGCACCCTGAATCATCCGATCGGCGTGGTCGGCGCGGGGTACATCGGGCACCTGTTCGTGCAGCAATTCGCACTCGCCGGCACCGAAGTGCGGGTCTGGTCGCGCGGGGCATCCGCTCGAACGCTTCACGATCGCCTACGAGTGAGCTTGCATGCGCTGTCGGAAGCAGGGCAGGTTGAATCGTCTTCGATAGAGAGTGTGATGGCACGGGTGAGTGTGCACGACGACCTCGACGAAGCACTCACGCCGTGCGCGGCTGTGATGGAGTGCGTCGTGGAAGATGTTGCGATAAAGACGGCGTGCTATCACGACATTGAAGCAGCGATCGACCCAGGCGCACTCCTGTGGAGTTCGACGTCGAACTTTCCGATGACTCGTCTGGCCGCGGGGATGAGCCACCCGGAACGGGCACTGGTCGTGCATCCGGTGCAGACGCAACTGATCCTGTTCGCCGAGGTCGTCGCCGGTCAGAAGACCGGTGAAGAGGCGGTCGAGGCGACTCTGCGATTCTGCGCAGACATCGGTCTCAACACGATCCGGCTGCGCAAAGAAATCCCCGGCTTCCTGTGGAACCGGGTCTGGTTCGCCCTCTTGCGAGAGATGCTTCACCTGGTCGATGTGGGAGCGGTCGACGCGCTCGAGCTGGATGCGATGGTGCAGCAGACGTTGCAGGCCTTCATTCCCGCTTTCGGACCGCTGCAGATGACTGATCTGATCGGCCACGACACCTTGCGGGATATCTCCGATGCGCTGTACCCGGAACTTGCAACGGATACGGTCGCATCGCGCACCATCGAGCAGCACATCATCGATGGCCGCCTCGGCGCCAAGAGCGGGCGCGGTTTCTACGATGACAACAAGGCGAGGCTGGCCGAGCTCAGCGCGCAGCTCTATGGGCTCGCGGCCCGCACCGCACCGGTCGGGATGCCCGGCCAGCGCCAGATGTTCGCAGAGCAAGGGGAAGACGCGTGAAAAACAAGACGGTGAAATACAAGGCCGCGAAATACAAGACCCCGAAATACAAGACCGCGATCGCAGCGGTTGCGCTCAGTGCCGTTCTGGCCGTGTCCGGTTGCACGGCGGCAAGCGGCGGCACGCCGACGCGAACGCCCGCTACACCCCCGACATACGCGGCGAGCTTGCAGAAGCAGATTCCCGCGATCATGAAGGCGAACGCCATCCCGGGAGTCGTTGTGCTGATCACGTCGCCCAAGCAGGGCGACTGGTCGCAAACGTTCGGCACCGCAGTGCTCGGCAAGACGGTGCCGATGTCGCTGAACGACTACTTCCGCATCGGCAGCAACACCAAGACGATGACTTCGACGATCATCTTGCAGTTGGTGCAAGAGGGCAAGCTCGCCCTCGACGACCCGATCTCGAAGTTCCGACCCGACGTGCCGAACGGCCAGAACATCACCATTGCCCAGCTGTCGGAGATGCGCAGCGGGCTCTACAGTTACTCGTTCGACCCGGCGTTCAACGCGACGCTGGACAACGACCCCGGTAAGGCGTGGACACCGGATGAGCTGTTGTCCATCGCCTTCTCGCACCCGGCAGATTTCGCGCCGGGTGCGAAGTACGAGTACAGCAACACGAACATCGTGCTGCTCGGCACTGTCATCGAAAAACTCACCGGCATGTCGGCGGCCGAAGCGTTTCAGAAGCGCATCTTCGGCCCGCTCGGGCTGACCCACAGCTCATTGCCTGCGAACACGGATGCCTCGCTGCCGTCACCGCACGCGCAGGGATACCAGTTCGGAACGAACGTTGAGACGATCAACTCGTACGCCGTTCCCGCTGCCCAGTTGCCGAAGGCACTTGACGGCACCCTCAAGCCGATCAACAACACGGATGCGAATCCCTCCTGGGCGTGGACGGCCGGCGGGGCCATTTCCACACCCCACGATCTCGCCGTCTATGTCAAGGCGCTCGTCGGCGGCGGCCTGCTCGATGCGAAGATGCAGAAGATCAGGCTCGACAGTATCCAACCCGTCGTCGCAGGGCAGAAGAACGGCGTCGGTTACGGACTGGGGATCGCTCAGTTCGCCCCCGACATCCTCGGTCATGACGGGCAGATCCCCGGGTACTCGACGTTCATGGTCTACGACCTCAAGACCGGAGACACCATCATCGTCGGCTCCAACCTGGCAGCCTCGCCGGTCGACGGCCAGCCCGCCGCCGTGGATGTCGCCAAGGGGATCATCGCGACGCTATACGGCTCGGCTGCTGTACCCCAGGGGAACCCGGCCGGAGTGCCGACCACGCCACCAACCGCCGGCTAGGTCTGCCACGGAGCCCCCAAGAACTATTGGGCCAAATAACGCAGCACCGCGAGCACTCTGCGATGGTCGCTTGCGTCGGCCGGCATGCCCAGCGCGCTGTAGATGCGAGAGATGTGCTGCACGACTGCGCGTTCCGTCACCACGAGCTGTGCCGCTATCGAGGCGTTGCTGCGGCCTTCAGCCACCAGTGCGAGAACCTCCTGTTGTCTCGGCGTCAATCGTGCAACGTCGCCGTTGCCCAGTTTCGCACGGTTCATCATCACGGCGATGACATCTGGATCGATCGCGGTGCCGCCCGCCGTGACCTTCCGCAGATCGCCGAGAAATGTCTCGACGTCGGAAATGCGCTGTTTGAGCTGGTAACCGACCTTCGCCGAGCCGTCGGCCAACAGTTCTGCGACGTAACGACGTTGCACGTACTGTGAGAGCACGACCACTGCGATCTCCGGATGCTGGGAGCGAATCCGGAGCGCAGCGACCATTCCATCGTCTGTTCGGTTCGGCGGCATCTGAATATCGGTTACAACAAGGTCTGGATGATGCGCCTCGACTGCCTCCATCAGCTGGTCGGCATCCGGCGCGGCGGCGACCACGTCGAAGCCGCCGCGCTCCAGCAGGAGCTCGAGCCCTTGGCGTAAGAGCACCTCGTCTTCGCCGATGATTACGCGCATGGCAACTCTGCTGTCAATCGGGTTCCGTGACCGGGTTCACTGTGAAGCCTCAGCCGTCCGCCGGCGACATCCACGCGGTCGGCCAGACCCCTCAGCCCGCGCCCCGCGTCGAAAGAAGCGCCGCCGATCCCATCGTCGTGCACCTCGACCAGAAGGCGGTTGCCGTCGCGTTCGAGAAGCACGGCGAGTGAGCGTGCCTTGGAATGCTTCAGTGCGTTCACGAGTCCCTCTGCGATCAAGAAATAGGCCGTGCTTTCAATCGTCTCGGGCAGCGCGCCGTCGCTCAAGCGCAGGTGCAGTTTGGTGGGCACCGGCATCCGGTCGACCAGATCTTCAGTGGCGGCGGAGAGTCCTCGCTGGATCAGCGTGGCCGGCATCACATCGTGCACGAGGCGGCGTAACTCGCCGGCCGCGGCGTCAATGCCCTTGCGCAGTGTCGTCGCCCGCTGGGCGGTGTCAGCCGGCGATCCGGCCTCGGCGGCAATCTGCTGCGCCTCGATCGCGAGCAGCACAAGCTGAACCTGGAGGCCGTCATGCAGGTCTCGGGCGATTCGCCGCCGCTCTCGATCCGCCGCCGCGACCAGTCGTGCACGCGAGCTGAGCAGGGCAGCCTGACTGGCCAGGAGTTCTGCGAGAAGACGTTCCCGTTCGACAGCGATGGCGATCACCCGGCCCGCTGTGCGCACCAGCTCCGGGTCGGCGATGAGACCTGCGTCGTACACGATCGCACCGACCCGCTGGCCGGCGAGCAGCACCTCCACCGCCGAGCGCTCGCCAGGTCGATCGGGCACCTCGGCCAGTGCACCGGTGGCATCCACCCAGACAGAGCGTTCCGGCACCCAGAAGACGATTTCGATGGAGTTGTCACCGAGAGCGCGGGCCACTGCCTGCGCCAGTGCCGGTCGCGCTGTGTCCGTCTCGCCGAGCCAGGCGCTGAGCTCCTGCAGTTCGCCCGTGCGTGCGAATCCGCCGCGGAGCACCCCGAGTGTGAAGGCAATCGGAATACCGGCGAAAATGATGAATTGCAGCGTGGCGCCGGCGAGCGGAGAGAGGCCGAACAGTGGTTCCAGCACGCTGGAACGCAGTGGCAAGACCAGCACAGCCAGCATCCCGTAAGCGAAAAGCGGTGCAAGCACGCGGCGACGTGATGCGTCGACATGCGCGAGACGCCATCCGAGGATGATCATCGTGGAGGCGACGATTGCGATTCCGGCCGCACGCTGCACCCATCCCCCGATCAACACCAAGTCCGGCCGATCGGCGATGACGAGGATCGGAGGAGCGGTGCTGTCGAACAGGTAAAGGGGCGCCTGCAGCACCAGCGCCGTGACATACGCCGCTATCACTGTTGCGCGCGACAGGCGACCATGCACGCGTCCGGATGGAAACGCGTGGAGAAGATGAATGGTGACAGCGAGCACTATCGTGGCGCACACGGTGCCGACTGCCATCAGAGCGCCGATTCCTGTGTTCGCCAGGCTGCCCGCGAACACCGCGAGCCCGCCGATGACGATGAGCCTGCCCATGTTATTGCTCGGGCGCCTGTGCCAGGCGAGCGTGCCCGCTCCGACATACACCCAGAACACGATCATGAACAGGACATACACCCACCAGATCTGCCCGGAGGTCGGTAGTACGAGCGCCAGCTCGATCGCACCCAGCCCGAGCGAGCAGAGAAGCAGCAACATCAGCGCTTGGTCGAGTGATCGGAAGCGTGTCGATCGCCCGGCCGTCGGGGTAACCATGTCACCAGGGTACGGCCCTGCCGGATGCGGGCGTTGGCGAGGGCGCCGGTGTTCTGGCTACCTAGGTCTATCGCCGTGCGTCCAAGCTCGGCAGAAAATTGGGGGCGAGCGAGTCGGCGACACCCAGCCGGCAACGTCGAGACGGGAGAACTCATGGGGGCGACTGTCGTGCAGTCCGCCGCGACGAACGTGCCGGAGAGCCAAAACACCTACTGGAGCGTGTCCGGAAATGGTGCGGACAATCCCGAGCAGAACGTGACCTTCGTCGACCGGGGCAACTGGGAGGTCACTTTCACGATCGCAAAGCGCCCCATCCAGATGGTCACCGGGGTCTTCGAGCAGGTCACCCTGCTCACCGCCGAATCGGAGTCGCTCACGGGCGGCCCGGGATACGCTGACCGAGTTGTGAGAACCGAAGAATTGGAGGCACACCCGTGAGTCAGCTGTCCGAGCCGCGCGGCAGGCGTGAAGCACCGTCCGATCGACGAGACCCTGGAGTGAAGATGAGAATGTTCCGAAACCGTGCCCTGTCGACGCTCGCAGTGGCATCCGCAGTTCTTCTCCTGGCGTCCGGATGCGCAGCAACCGCACCTGCCAAGCCGCATGCTGCGACCACATCGGCTCCCACTCCGACACTCGACTCGTCGACGGCGGCAGCGTTGCAAAAGGCGCTGGATGGCACACGGACGCAGGCCGGTAGCCCGGGAGCTATCGCCGAGGTGACCTCCCCCGCCGGCACCTGGATCGGCAGCAGCGGCACTGCGGCGCAAGGCACAGACACGCCGGTGACGCCGGACGATCGCACGAGGATCGGCAGCCTGACCAAGACCATGACGGCGACGATTCTGCTTCAGCTGGTCGAAGAGCACAAGCTTTCGCTCGACGACACCATCGGCAAGTACGTGCCCGGGATGCCCAATGGCGACACGGCGACGCTGCGCCAACTCGCGGACATGACCAGCGGCATCCCCTCGTATACGGCCAGCACCGCGTGGCAGAACGCCGTGTTCGCCGACCCGCAGAAGCAGTGGACGCCGCAATCGCTCGTCGATTTCGAGAAGGGCCAGCCTGCGGACTTCGCGCCCGGTGCCGGCTGGGCGTACTCGAACACCAACTATGTACTCCTGGGCATGGTGATCGAGAAGGTCACGGGTGAGCCGATTGCCACCGTGTTCAACAAGCGGATCTTCGAGCCGTTGAAGATGACGCACTCAAGCTTTCCCGTTGGGACGAACACCATCGCGTCACCGTACCTGAGCGGCATCACCGAGCAGGGACAACCGGACGGCAAGACGGCGGATGCGACCGAGTTCAGTCCATCGATCGCATTCACGGCCGGTCAGGTGATTTCCACACTCAGCGATCTGGAGAAGTGGAGTGACGCTCTGTTCACCGGACACGGCATCCTGACTCCGGCCATGCAGAAGCTGCGCCGCGACTCGATCATCCGCAACATTCCGCCGAACACGGCGCAGGCCGGGTACGGACTGGGCATCGGCGACCGCAACGGCTGGTGGGGCCATGACGGCGAGATTCCCGGATACAACACGGTGCTTTTCCACAACTACGCGCTTGACACGACGATCATCGTGATCGTGAACAGCGACGTGCCGTTCGGGCCTGCTGATGCGCAGCAAAGCCCTGCACAGGCCGTCTTCGCAGCGTTGGTCAAAGTATTGAGCAAACCGTGACCGCGCCGATGCGGCGCGGGCGGTCGAAGGTCGGTGACCAGCGGCGTCTGATCGCCTTGGACGCTCTCGCGGGCCGATTCAAAACACGGGCACGCTGGATCCGGTCAGGTGACGGTGATTCTGGTCTTGAAGACCCCGGCCCATTCGTAGCCGTTCGGATTCCAGTCCACATTTCCGTCAAGTGGTTGAGTGCGGCCGAGGTCGTCGATGGCGCGGGACCAGATTTCGTACTCGCCCGGCTCGAACCGGGCTTGCATCGACCACGCGTACCAGGCGTACGGGCTTTCGGGCACGGTGAAGTCTGCGGACTGCCAGCTGAGCCCACGATCGACAGACACGAGTATTGATTCGAGCCGAGCTGCGCCATCGTTGTAGGCGACGCCGGAGACGGTCACTTCTCCGGTTGGAAGTGCGGCATCCGGTTGCGGGTCGAGAATGTAACTCATCAGCCGAATCGACCAGGTCGGTCGGCTGTTCTCAAGGGTGAACTGAAAGTCTTCCTCTGGATCGATGCGTTCCAACGGCACCCGGTATTCGGTGGCGTGGTAGAAAGACGTCGATTCGGCGACCTCGAACCGCAATCGGGCGAGCCACTTCAGTTGCATCGTTCCGAAAAACCCTGGCGTGACGAGGCGCAGCGGGCCGCCATGGATTGCAGGGAGCGGTTCTCCATTGAGTTGAAGCGCCAGGATGCTCGTGGACAGCACATCCGCAACCGGCAGGCTGTGCTCGAGGTCCGGGAACTCACCCCCGAGCGGACCGCGTCGACCCTCGGCCGTCACGAATCGCACTTGCGAGTCGACGGTCACACCGTGCTTCGCCAGCACAGCAGCCAGCGGCACGCCGGTGAAGCGAACGTTGCCGATGCCGCCCTGGGTCCAGGGCGTTCCGGGGATCCCCGGATAGAGTGCGCGGCCATTGCCGGAGCATTGGAGCACCATTTCATATTCGACCTGCTCCATGTCGAGTAGTTCTTCTGCGCTGATGACGACGCGAGACGGCGTGATGAGACCAGTGAGTTCCAGCCGCCAACCGTCGATCGGCAGAGGGTCGAGAGTCATCGCCTCATCGAGATCTTGGATATTGCGGACAAACAGCACTGACTTGTCCGTGACCGGGCCGTGTCCGAGCAGGTTGATCGGTGTCGCAAGCACGAGAGGCGCTTCGGACAGCACCTCCAGCCGTGAGTCGATTCCCTCGATCCCCATTGGGGCGTTGTGTTCCGCGTTCAGACTGCTCATCATCTCATCATCATCCTCCGAGCTCAGCCTCAGAGCGAGCGGCCGCAGTACGGAAGGTCGCGATTCAAACCTTTGAACGATGCGTATGCTGGTGCGCGCTGTCTAGTCTCTACAGTGGAGGCAATCGGGCGATGACAGACGGGCGCACGGACAAGACGATGCGGGAGCGCACCGCAATGGAACAGACTGCAGTCGCAGCTGCATCCTCAGCCGCGTCCGCAGCGCCGCAGGCACCGCCATCCGGTCGACGCCGCTGGATCGGCCTGGGTGTGCTGGCGGCCGCCCTCTCGATGATCGTTCTCGACGGCACCATCGTGGGTGTCGCGCTGCCGGTGCTGATCGATGACCTGAAACTCGATCTGAGCCAGGCACAGTGGGTCAACGGCATTTATTCAGTCGTCTTCGCAGCACTGTTGTTGACGGCCGGGCGGCTCGGCGACCGGCTCGGCCGGCGTCGGATGCTCGTGGTCGGCGTTCTCGTCTTCATGCTCGGCAGTCTCCTGGCCGCGCTTTCCGCCGGGGCGGGCGCGCTGATCCTTGCGCGAGTCGTGCAAGGCGTCGGTGGTGCGCTGATCCTGCCCACCACGCTGTCGACGGTGAACGCGACCTTCCGCGGCCGCGATCGCGCCGTGGCGTTCGGCGTCTGGGGCGCCGTGATCTCGGGTATGGCTGCGTTCGGCCCGCTTCTCGGCGGATGGCTGACCACCGCGTTCAGTTGGCAGTGGATCTTCATCGTCAACATTCCGTTCGGCATTCTCGTGCTGGTCGGCACCTACCTGACGGTCGCAGAAACGAAGACAGTCATCCGCGCACGCGGGCTGGACGTCGACGGCCTGTTGCTCAGCGCGATCGGCTTCGGGGCACTCGTCTTCGCCATGATCGAAGGGCGCACGCTCGGCTGGTGGGCACCGGTCGCCGACTTCCACATCTTCGGCTGGGTTTGGCCGCAAACCGCACCGATCTCACCGATCCCTGTGATCGGCGCGATCGGAATCGTCGCGATCGGGCTCTTCGTGCTGTGGGAGCGACACCGCGGACACAACGGGCGCTCCGCGATCCTCGACCTGGGGCTGTTCTCCGTGCCCACCTTCACCTGGGGCAATCTGACCGCGCTGTGCGTGGCAATCGGAGAGTTCGGCCTGCTGTTCGTCCTCCCGCTCTTCATCGTCAACGCGATGGGGCTCACGACGCTCGGCGCCGGCCTCGTTCTGGCGGCGATGGGCGTCGGCGCGTTCTTCTCCGGCTCGATGGCACGCCATCTTTCCGAGCGGATGGGGGCACCGAACGTCGTGCTTCTCGGCCTCGGCATTGAGGTGATCGGCATCATCGCGACCGCGCTCACCCTCGGCGCGCACGGCTCGCCCTGGCTGCTAGCCGCTCTCCTCGTGTTCTACGGGCTCGGCCTCGGCCTCGCCTCCGCCCAATTGACCGGAACGGTGTTGCGAGATATCCCGCCCGAGCAGTCCGGCCAGGGCTCCGCAACGCAGAGCACTGTGCGGCAGGTCGGCGCAGCGCTCGGAACCGCACTGATCGGGGCCGTTCTCGCGATCGGTTTGGCTCAGGCCGTGCCCGCACAACTGCACACGGTGCCGGGCCTGCCACCGGCAGTCTCGCAGCAGCTGTCCGACTCGACGCAACTTTCGGCCGGAGGAACGATCGCCCCGATCCGGGCGCAAGGCGAGACCGGCAAGCTAGGCGCATCTGGACCCGCCGTCGCGAGCGCCCTCTCGAACGGTATGGCGGATGCGTCGCGCGCGTCGCTCTTGGCGGCATCCGGATTCCTTGCACTCGGCTTCGTGTTTGCGCTTCGGCTGCGGGCGCGTTCACGGCGAGCACTAGTTCCGGTGGTCGAGTAGCGAGCGCCAGCACCCCCGGTGGTCGAGTAGCGAGCGTCCGCACCCCGGTGGTCGAGTAGCGAGCGCCCGCACCCCGGTGGTCGAGTAGCGAGCGCCAGCGAGCGTATCGAGACCTCGAGACCTAGAGACCAATGGACCAAGAGACCTCGTGCGCGGCCTAGATGCGGGCCTCGATGCGGGTCTCGATACGCCTGCTCGCTTCGCTCGCGGGCTACTCGACCAACGGATGCGCGGCGCCGTGCACTTTCCTTCGGGTCTGCTGAATTCGTCTTGACATGCAAAAGTCAACGATATATCTTTGACACATCGCAGAATTGCTGCGATAGCTCCCATGTGGGGAGCAATGAAAGGATACTGCGACCATGAAAGACGCACACAATTCAGAACACGGATCGCCGTTCGGGCGATTCAACCACGACCCTTCCGAGGGTCACCGCGGGCGCGGCTACGGGATGGGTGCCGGCGGTTTCGCCGGTTTCGGCCCAGGTTTCGCCGGTTTCGGCCCAGGCGGGTTCGGCCCTCGTGGCTTCGGCCCACGCGGCGGACGCCGCGCGAATCGCGGCGACATCCGTTCCGCCATCCTGTCACTCCTGGCAGAAGGACCTTCCAATGGTTATGGCCTGATCAAGGCCATCGCCGAGAAGACCGGCGGATCGTGGCGGCCCAGCCCCGGATCGGTCTACCCGACCCTGCAACAGCTCGTCGATGAGGAGCTGATCGTTGCCAACGGCGACAGCAAGCGCACCGAGTACGAGCTGTCCGACGCCGGCCGCGAGTATGTCGAGGAGAACTCGGACGAACTCGCGCGCGCCTGGCAGGCCAATCCCGGTCCGAGCGCAGCGGACGCTGCGTTCATCGAGAGCGTCGGCAAGCTGATGGGAGTGGTGCACCAAATGCGGCACTCCGCGACAGACGCACAACGCGCCGCCGCAATCGAGAAGCTCGATGAGGCACGCCGCGCCCTGTACCTGATCCTCGCCGACTAGTTCGCCGGATCTCTCGTGAGCCCGGAGCCCTTGTCGGCCCCGGGCTCATTCCGGCTTGAACGGTTCGGCGCGCTCGACCCAGTCGACTGCAGCGGCCAACTCGATCTCCCAACCTTCCGTGTTGCCGTCGATCGTCTTTCGCCGCTGCTCGTCGCTGACTGGCAGCAGGCCGAATCCGCTCTCCACAACACGGAGCGTGACACCGTCCGATCGTTCGTCGATCCAGAATTCGACGAGGGTGGATGTGCCGCCCTCCGGAGACAGCTCGTCGTCGCCCTCGCCGGCAAGCCAGCGAAACGCTGCGTGCCGTGGTTCATCGAGCGTGACGGTCTGCACGCGGAAACCACCGTACTGCGGATGCCAAATCACGTTGACGTCGCTCGTCGCGTCGTACACGACCTCGACGATCGAGCCTTCGTTGATCCACCAACCGGGCGTGCGAATCAGTTCCCACACTCGCTGGGCACTCGCTGCAATTGTGACGTCGCGTTCGATCCGATCGGCATCCGCTGTCATGGTCAGTCCCTTCGAGGTTTTTGCTCCACCGGGTGGTGTTCGCGGAATATCGTTCAGAGATTGCCACGCAGCCGCACCAGCCGCGCGTTGACCGCGTCGAGATCGAACGGGGCTGCGATAGCCCCACCGCGCACGTGCAGCGCCCATCCGCTCGGCCCGCCGGATTCCTCGTGAGGGGCAGCGCCGCGGCCATCGATGCAGGACGGGGCCCTCGCAAAGCCTGCAGGGTGGATCGCCTCGAGCCGGATCAGGTGTCGCCATTCATTGCCGGGGTTGTAGGTGTAAAACAGGTCATCGGCCGGCTCGCGCAGCAGTGCTCCAAGCTCCATCAGGTTCTCATCGTACAGACCGCGGTCGGTGCCGCCCAGAACCTCGTCCGGCACCGGCCCGAAGGCCGGACCGCCCGAGTAGTCGTTGTCCAATGTGAAGCGGTGCAGGTGGCGGTCATCCCAGAGAAACGATTGCTGAATGACATCATGCAGCTCGCCGAGCGTGGCATCCGCTTCGACGAGGATGCGGCGCCAGACGGCCGGTCGCGCGTCGACCAGTGCGATCTTCAGTTGGAGGAGCGTGCCGGCAGGGTGCGGATTGGCCAGCATGTCTTCGGCCAGCATGTCTTCGTCGATCAGATCGTCGTCGAGCAGATCGTCATCATCCGGCTTGAGCAGCGTCTCCCGCACCTCGCGCAGTGATTCGGCGACCACCGGACGCAGCGCGGCGGGCACGATGTAGCGAGCTGAGCCATCCGCCGTAGTGCTTTCCTCAAGGATTCCCACGCGCGCGAGGTGGCCCAGAGTGATCGAACTGCGTATTCCGGCGATGCCGCCGAAGTCTCTGAAGCCTTCGAAGGCGAATCCGGCGACGTTGGCGGATTCATCCAGGATCGCTGCCAACGCCGTGGCACTGAGCTCCCCGAGCGCGTCTGGGCTGACCGCTGCAGCAAGTTGTGCGATCAGGTGAACGAACACGAATGGACCGAGGATGCCAGCGCCGTCCGGCTCGGTGTGCGGCCAGAAGCTCACATAGAGTCGAACGAGCGTGCTCCGCAGGGCGAAGTGCTCGCGTGCGGCGCTGGAGCGCCATGCTGCGGCGGTTGGTCCGGGGCGCACCGTCGTGGGCGTGAGCTCGAGCACGCCGAGGCCGACGAGCCCCTGCCACCATGCGGTGAGCCCCGGAAGCTCCCACATGGTGCTGACCTCGACCGTCCGGTCAGCGGTGTTGTCAGACTCCGTGGCACCAGATTCCGTGGTGTCCGTGCGCTTGCGACCGACGGCGTTGATTCCGAGCAAAGCGGCAACAGGCTGGATGTCTCGAAGCCGGAGCGCGCCGGTTGACGTGATCGGATGGCTGCGCCCGATCCAGGTGAGCAGGCCGTCGACACCGGTGATCAGCGGCAGCGCGTTGATGGCGCGCAACTGATCGGGTACTGCAACATCGGGCACCTCGTCAAGCGCATCCATCAGAGTGCGCAGGATGCCGGGCTGCCCTGAATCGATCTCGTCGAGCACGTCGTCGAGCACCTCGTAGCTTGCATCGAACTCTTCGTCGGAGATGTTCCACGAATTGGTGTCGTCAAGGAACTCGAGGTAGTGGCCCAGGATGTCGACGGCGTCGCGTGCCAGCGTGAGCGCATCCTCGTCGGCATCGATGGCGTCCAGAAGCGCGGCGAGGGTAGCGTGGCGTGGGTCGGCGAGGGTGCGGCCGGGGCCGAGTTCGCGGGTCATCGCGAACAGGCGGGCGACCAGGGCGGAAGTCGCGGCGGTCGACAGATGCTCCTCGTCCATGCCGGAATGGTGCTCATACCAGCTGGTGAATCGTCGCTGCAGCGCGGTTTCAGCGGCAAGGGAAACCCCGGCAGAACGCCCAGGGCTGGCGTGCTTCGAACTGCCGCCGCCGCTGGCTCGTTTCTTCTTCTTCTTCGGCATCTCGCTCACAAAGGTCGGTCAGGTCGGCGCGTGTCCAGCGTGCAGGGTGCGCCGGATCAATTAACCGTAGTCGAGTGCGCGATGGAGTGCTCAGTTGCGTGCGCGGATGCGCGCGCGGATCTGCGCGCGGATCTGCGCAGTGTCTTCCGGCCGGACTGGAACTCACGGCGCGTCCCTAACCGCGCCGCGTTACGGTGGGCACACCGAATGGATTCGACAGCAAGGCAGCACATGAGCGAAAACGACCCGATTGCATACACGGCACTGACGAAAGGCACACGTGTTGACAGCGCGTCGGGTAGCAAGCTGGGCACCGTCGAGCACGTGCTTGCGGACGCAGAGCTCGACCTCTTCGATGGCATCGTGCTCAGGACCGGTTCTGGCCTGCGTTTCGTGGACGCCAGGCAGATCGAAACGATCACCACGGCGGTCGTGCACACCACGATCACGGATGACCGCGCCGCCGACTTGCCAAAACCCGACGGCGATGCCGTGTTCGAGGCCGATCCCGAAGAATTCACTGGTTCCCGGTTGACAGAACGCTTCGGCAGAATGTTCCTGCGCGAACACTGGATGCGCGACCGCGACTGACCGCGGTACGGCCGCGACTGTGCCGCGCGACCGGGCGACGAGTCTGTGCCGGGTTCGAGGCCGCTCAGACTGCGCAGAATTCAGGTTGGACAGGGGGTCCATCACGTGGACCGCGGCGTGTCGCGCCGTCAGACCTGAATGCTGACCCGCGGCGATCCCGACTCCCGCGCAGGCGTCGTCGCAACAACGTCTGCGACGTCGGCGGCTAGCCTGAGACCGTGACGATCGACACGCGCTCGAGAACTCAGGCCTTCGTGGATGCTCTGACCGAGTGGATGCCCGCGGCAGCCGAGCAGCGCGAGTTGCGGCTCGAGTATCTCGACTTTCTCGACGCGCGCGGCGCATCCGCTCTGGATCGCGACGGCGGACCCGAACATCTGACCGCGAGTTGCTTCGTTTTCACTCCGGATTTCACGCACACCCTGCTGTGCTTTCACAAGAAGGGGCAGTTCTGGGTGCAGCTGGGCGGGCACATCGAGGCAAGCGACGCATCGGTCGCGTCCGCCGCTGTGCGCGAAGCGCACGAGGAAAGCGGGCTGAGTGCGTTGGAACTCGTCGATGCCGCGCCGTACGACCTGAACCGGCACGCGCTCGCCGCCGCGTTCGGCCGCTGCACAACCCACTGGGATATCGGCTTCGTCGCCTTTGCCGAACCCGACGCGGCGCCCGTCGTCAGCGCGGAGAGCGAGGCGGTCGCGTGGTGGCCGGTCGATGCGCTGCCGCCGCAGGTTCCCGACTGTTTCGATGCTCGCCTGCGCACTGTGCTGCGCGAATTGCGGTCACGTGACTAGTCGAGGCTCCGCTGGGCGAGTTTTTTCCCGCGACGTGCGGCAACCCGTGGCATCTCGCCCTTGCGTCCGGTGGTGGCCGGCGCGAGAGTGCCTGAATTGGACGAGCGATGCTGCCTAGGCAGCATCGCTCGTCCAATTCAGCAACGCTCGTCCGTTAGACCATCGCTCGCGCCGCGAGCCAGCAGGCCACCGCTGGCAACTTTCCACCGGCCTGCGGTTCAGCGTCGGCCTGCGACTCAGCCGGCGACCGCGGCGGACTCGCCGAGTCGTTGCTCGCCCAGTACCGCAACGTCCCCGTAGCCGTCGGGCAGCACGGATGACGGCACGTCGTACACGCGCACGTCCCGGTCGGGGGTGGCGTATGCGGGCCAGCCTGGATTGCTGGTCGTGATGAAGCGCACGGCTGCACCATGGACATCCGCTGCGAGCGATGTCGGTGGCGTCGGCCCGGCGATCACGTCGACCCGTTCGGCGCCGAGGCAGTCGAAGAAGAACGGCACGTCAGTGCAATGCACCGCGCCGCCCATCGAGGGTGACGGCCACGAGAAGCGGTAGAGCCAGGCAGGCGCGCCAGCCGCGGCACGTGCTTCAGCAAGAGCGCGGTTGAAGCGCCGGAACATCAGGTCCGTCACCGCTTGGCCAAGGATACCGGCGGTGCCGATACCCGAATGCGCCTCGACGTAGGCGGTCGCGACCTCGGGCGGCAACCGAAACGCGCCGAGCGCTGCAACTGGGTCGACCTCGGCCAAGGCGTCGGCCCCGCCCATCATCATCATGTTGAATTCGTTGTCGACCGTGCCGAGCATGAGCGCCTTGTCCGCACCGACTCCATGTTCCAACGCAGAGGCCGCTGATTCGGGCAGCAGCTCGCCGTCGACCACCGGCGCCAGGGTCAGGCCCCCGGAGATGAAATCGGCGATGCCGGCGAGCGGGTTCGCATCCGCAGCAGTGTCGCCAGCGTTGTCGTCAGCATCGGCGCCGGTGCCGGCATCGTCATCGGATGCCGCGGCGCCGATCGACGAGACCTGCCCCTGCAACTCGAGAATCCGCGCCTCATCGAGCGTCGCTAGTCCGGCACGCGTCGGTGCGACGCCGCCGAGCTGTGCCAAGCGACGGCCGAGCGTTTCTGCGGACTCGAGGGGGACATCCGATGCCGGCCCGGAAAGGGAGATCGCACCGTGGAATAGGCCGGCCGCGCGCGGCACGGCCAGCAGGGTGAGCACGGCACCGCCGCCGGCAGACTGACCGGCGATCGTGACGCGTGAGGGGTCGCCGCCGAACGCACCGATGTTGTCGCGCACCCACTCCAGCGCCAAGATCCAGTCGAGGATGCCGCGGTTGTGCGGGGCATCCTCGATCCAGCCGAAGCCGTCGAAGCCGAGCCGGTACGACACGGACACGGTGACGACACCGTCACGGTTGAATGCGGCGCCGTCGTACCACGGGCTGGCGGGCGAGCCGGCGACGAAGCCGCCACCGTGGATGTAGACCAAGACCGGCAGCTTCGCATCCGTTTCGCCGGGCCGTGGCGTGAATACGTTGACGTTCAACGTGGAATCACCCGGGATCGACGGCTCGGGAATGAGCGTCACCTCAGAAAGCGCCTTGCGCTGAGGCGTCGCCCCGTACTCGGTCGCGTCGCGCACACCTTCCCACGCATGGTGCGGCACCGGAGCGGCAAAACGCAGCTCGCCCACCGGCGGCTCGGCGAACGGAATGCCGAGGAACGCGGCCGATGCATCCCGCTGGATGCCGCGGACCGTGCCGGCCGTCGTGGTGACTTCGGGCGCTTGACTGTTGCTCATGATGCTTCTTTCTGATGGTTCAACGCGCTACCGCACGCTCTTGATCGGGATGATGACGAATGCCGCGACCGCGACGCACACCATCGCGAAGATGAACAGCGCCGGGTAACCGCCGAGCGCGCCGATCAGCACGGCGGCAAGCGCGGGGCTGAGGGCCTGCGGAATGTTGGTGGCGACGTTCAGGATGCCGAGATCCTTGCCCGCTGCCGTGCCCCCACCGGGCAGCACCTCGGTCATCAGCGCCGAATCCGATGCCATGTAGAGGCCGAATCCGAAGCCGTTGATCGCCGACATGGCGATCATGCCTGTCATCGTCGGCATCAGCAGCGGCATCAGCAGGCCGACTACCATCAGAGCGGATGCGATATAGATGAAGACCTTGCGTCGGCCGAGCTTGTCACTGAGCCAGCCTGCGAACGAAACGGACACAAGCGTGGTGATCAGTGATGCAATGCTGAGGACCGCGATCTGGCCGTTCGCGGCCTTCAGGCTCAGGTGGATGTAATCAGTGAGGATGAACAGCTGGTAGGTGAACGCGACGAAATAGCCCAGGATGAACAGGAATCGCGCGGTGAACGCCCAGAAGAAATCGGGGTGTTTGCGCGGGTTGATCCAGAAACCGGATGCCAGCGCTTTCCAGCTGAACGCGGGGCGCTCCATCGTTTTCGACGAGAAGTCGCGGTTGAAGATGACGAACAGCAGTGTAATGACCAGCACGACGATGCCGAATCCGGTGTATGCAATACCGAACTGCGCTGCCAACTGACTGGCGACGATCACACCGACCGTGCCGCCGGCCATGGTTCCGATGCCGATCATCGCGGATGCGATGCCGCGCTTGCTGCGCGGGAAGCGGTCGGGCAGGATCGCCGAAAGCGGGCCCTGCATTGCATTCAGCGCCACCTGGATGACGACCCAGAAGATCGTGATCCAGATGATCGACTGGAGGGTGCCGAGCCCGATCAGGAAGACGGCGGCAACGGCCGTGCCGATCACCATCCACGGAGCACGCCGGCCCATCCTGGAGCGCGTGCGGTCGCTGAAAGCCCCGACGATCGGCTGGGCGAAGAGCGTGAAAATGAACGAGGTGGTCGAAACGATCGCGAGGTTCTGCACCTTGTGCACCGGATCGATCCCATAGACCTGGTTCGGCAGCAGCACGGAGATCAGCCCGGAGTACGTCGCGAACAGCACCATCGAGGTGATCAGCAGTGACGGTGCGAGTCGGCGGTTTGCCGGTGGGCTCAGTGTGCCGCTGACGTCAGCGGCATCGGCCGATGTGTCGGGTGTGGGGTTGTCTGAGGCGGTGTCGGGCGCGGGGGTGGACATGGCTCTCCTCTTCATCGAGTGGGATGCGTTCGGCCTTGTGGTCTTGCTCGCGTCACCCGAAACCCGAACAACGCTTGGGAATGATTATGCACGGCGGGCATCAATAATTCAAGGGTTGAATGTATTGGGCTTACGGTCGCTGAGCGAAGCCGAAGTGCGGTACAAGGCGGCCCTTCGGCTGCGCTCAGGGACCGAGAGGCTGCGCTCAGGGACCGGGAGGCTGCGCTCAGGGACCGGGAGGCTGCGCTCAGGGACCGAGAGGCTGCGCTCAGGGACCGAGAGACTGTGCTCAGGGACCGAGCGGCTGCGCTCAGGGAACGGCGAGCGTAAGGAGATCGTCGAGCAGGCGATCGCGCGCACTCCACACCGCGCCGAGCAGGGCTGCGTCCGAGCCAAGCCGACCGGGCACGATCGCGGGACCGGCCCACGGGTCGGCATCCGCGATCGACGGGTGGTTACCGGCGAATTCGCGCGCAACCGGCTCGACAAGCTCAGCCCAGTAACCGCCGAGCACGATCGCCTGCGGGTCGAGTGACATGGTCAGAACCTGCAGCACACGCCCGATCCAGACCGCTGCTGCATCCCACGCCGCGACAGCTGCGCGATCCCCGGCGTGGATGCGCCGGATCAGTTCAGCCAGTGCCGAGCTCAGCCCATCCCGCTGCAGCATCGCGCCGAGTCCGGCAGCCTCGAGAACGGCATCGGGGCCCGCGACAGTGACGAGGCATCCGCGTTGGCCGCACTCACAGCGAACCCCGTCGAAAACGATCGGAAGGTGGCCGAGGGCACCCGCAAGACGGTGCACGCCCTGCACCAGCCGGCCGTCTACGATCAGTGCACCACCGATGCCGGAGTTGCTCTTCAGATAGATCATGTCATTGATGTCGGCGAGCAAACTGTGCTCGGCGCGGGCCGCGACGGTCGAATCGGCGACCAAGCGTGCGCCGTTGAGCGCATTGCGGGCTGCGTCGGCGGAGACTCGGGCACGTAACCCGCCGAGCACGTCGACGGCGCCCCAGCCGAGATCGGTGTCGGCCAGCACCCGAGCCGGCGCACCGCCGACCGGTGCGAACACGACGACGGTGAGCTCGGCAACGCGCCGCCCCAGCTTCGCCGCGGCATCCAGTGCCCGCTCGGCGACCCGTGCCAGCACGTCGAGCACGGCGCCCGGGTCGCCCATCGGTCGACCGTGCTGTTCCGCGGTGCGGTACAGGGTCTCGCCCGCCAGATTCGCGACGACGGCGGTCGCCTCGTCGGCATCCAGTTGCACCGCCACCAGCGCGATGTCGTCCGCTGCGAGAGTCAGCAGCGTGACAGGACGACCCTTACCGGTGCGTGAAACGGGCGCGGATTCGTGAAGTATTGCGGCGTTCGTCAGCACGTTCGTCAGAGCGGTGACGGCTCCGCGGGTCAGTCCGGTACCCGCGGCGATCCGGCTGCGCGAACTCGGGCCGTTGTCGACGAGATAGCGCGCGACGACCGACAGATTGTGTCGTCGCACGTCTGCGCTGACAAGGGTACTGGCGACGGAGTTGCCGGGAGTGCCGCCGAGAGTACTTTCTGGCGCGCTCATCGGGTGCTCACCTCACTCGCGCGTTCGGTCGGTCGGTCGCCGGCCGGAGCGCCGATGCCCGACAGCAATGACAACAGGTATTCCAGGTGCTCCGACATGTTCTGGTCAGGGTCGAGCATCCACTGCACCTGCATCCCGTCGGCAGCGGCGATCAGGAGCGTGGCGATCATCTCGGCATCCAGCTGTGCACTGAACTGTCCAGCAGCTTGTTGTGTGCGGATGCTGTCTGCGAGCATCCGTCGCAGCTCGTCATAACGACGCACGAAATAGTCGTGTGCTGGATGGTCCTCTTCCGCCGCAGCGGCGGAGACATTCGCGTAAAGCTGCACCAGGCCCGGCACTTCGGCGTTATGCCGCATGACTGCGATCATCGCATGCGCGCCGTCGTCGGTGCCTGCGTATTCTGTGCCGTCGAACTCATCGCGCTTACGAAGAATTTCCGCGAACAACTGCTCTTTCGAGTCGAAGTAGTGCAGGATGCCGGCCTGGCTGAGGTTTACCGCCTCGGCGAGTTCCCGCAGCGACGTACCGCGGTAGCCCTCACGGGAGAACACCTCGAGGGCGCTGCGCAGAATCTCTTCGCGCTTGGCGAGACCCTTCGCGTAGCTTCCCCGGCGTGCCATGGCTTCGATGTTAGGCCATCGGGTGCGGTCAGAACGGCATACGCGAAGGAAAACCTAGCACTGGTCGGTATCGTGTGAGCATCGCCAGGGCCACCAAGGCAGGTGGCCGCGCCGTGCGCAAGATTGTGTGTGCTGCGCCACTTCAGCTGGCGCACGACACCCAATCTGGCGCACGGGCGCACTGACGGGTCAGCGTGCGCATAGCGTCATTGCGCGCCGGCCGAAGTGGCGTCAGACTCAGTAACGGAAGGGAGCAGACATGGACGACCTCACCGGAGCGGCCGACGAACGAACTCGGCAATTGGCGCGCTTCGAGTCGGAAGGGCCGCTGACGAGCGACTGGCTGCGCCGCCAGCTCGAGCTCGTTCTCGAAGCCTGGGCGGCCGACGAGAAGACTCTCGACATCGACGCTGAGGGACGCGAAGACTTCTGAGCCATTGCGTCGACGAGACCACGTCGGCCGTTGCGATTGCGGCGAAGATTGAGGCGGAGGCAGTCGGTCGTCAGCGGCCCTTGTGGTTGTGGCCCGTGCTCTGTATGCACGTGAGCTGGACGCACGTGAGCCGGACGACGCACGTGAGCTCGACGATGCGGCCCCGAATGCCAGTAGACCTTTGCACGCCTTCGCGAAGCTCACAGCACCTGGAGGAGTCAACCGCAATCTGTGTCGCTCGCCGTGGTAAGGGTGTACAGCTGATCTCGACAATCGCGGTGGTCGAGTAGCCCGCGAGCTTTCGGTCCCTGCGCGCAGTCGTCGAGCAGGCGCATCGAGAGCCCCGAAGATCGACTTGCGGGGTCTCGATACACTCGCTTGCGCTCGCTACTCGACCAACGACTGTAGGCGCTCGTCGCTTGACCAACGACTGCTTGCGCTCGCTACTCGACCAACGACTGTAGGTGCTCGCTACTCGACCAACGACTGTAGGTGCTCGTCGCTTGACCAACAATCACGTTCGAATCCAGCGGTGTTTCGAATCGACAGGCACTGAACCGACGGGACGCACATGCGACTTGTTCCTGCCTGCACCGGCCTTCTCTCTGCGCCACTTCGTGTGCAATGCGCCACCTCAACTGGCGCATGGCGCGCAAGGCGGCGCACGCACGCACCGCATGAGTTCGCGCCGCCGTGCCGCGCCAACGGCACGCCCGCGGGAGGTCGGACAGAGCGCGCGGTAGACAGGAGCGCGGGGCACGCGCATGATGGCTGACGAAGGGATGCGCGCAGCATCCGCTCGTTTCGATCGGGGAAGGGCAGCGTGCGGGTACTCGTCTTCGGCGCCGGGGTGATCGGTCGCGTCTTCGCCGCCCGCCTGCTGTCGGCGGGGCACGACGTGCAGATCGTTGCCCGTGGTGAGACCGCCCAACTGCTGCGCTCCCGCGGTATCACGCTGGTGCGCGATGGTGTTCGGCCCGAGACGGGTCGGGCCGAGACCGTCTTCCCGGTGGTCGTGACCAGTCTCTCTGATGCCGTCGCCACCGATGTCGCGCTCATTGCGATTCGTCGCGATCAGGTCGACGCTGCGCTACCGCAGCTCGCAGACATCCGGGCAGACGTGGTCGCAAGTCTGATCAACCTGGCCGGCGGATCCGTCGCGACTGGAGGGGCGGATGCGGCCGGTGGCCTGTCTGCACTTGAGGCGGCGATCGGACCCGCTCGCTTCGTGCCGGCGTTTCCGGGTGTCGCCGGTGAGCTCGGGGAAGACGGCGTTGTGCGCTATCTTCAGGTGGCGCAGCAGCCGACGACCATCGGAGTCAGCTCCGGTCGGGCTGCGCAAGATGCGAGTGCCCCGCACGCACGACTGCGGGCACTGTTGCGCACGGCCAACCTACCCGTGGCGCTCGCCGGAGACATGAATGCCTGGCTGCAGACTCATTTGATCTTCATCAGCGCGTTCGAGTCGGCGATTGCTGCACGGGATGGTGATGTCGTCGGGCTTGCGGGCGATCGTGCCTCCGTGCGCGACATCGTCCTCGCCGTGCGTGAGGGATTCACCGCGCTGCAGCAGCCGGGCAGACGACCCTCCGGCGCGTATCGACCCGGTGTGACCGTCACTCCGGCTGCGCTGCGCATCATTTTCTTGCGGATGCCCGCCTGGTTCGCCGCTCGCTACTGGCAGCGGCAACTGGCCGGCGACCTCGGTCGATTGGGCCTCGCCCCGCACGCCATGTCCGCGCGCTTCACAGAACTGCCAGCCCTGCAGCGCGACGTGCGAGCGCTGCTTGCTCCGACCATCCTGCCGCGGTTGGAGCGCCTGTTCACTGCCGCCGGCGCCGGCATCCGCTAATCAGGAGCGAACAATGGACTATCCGACAGACGCATATCCGACAGATGAGCAGATGCGCGAGCGTCTGCAGGGCGCCAAGCAGTACACCGCGGTGATTCTGCACAAGACGGCGCAGGCCTCCGAGAGCGGAGCGGATGCGATCATCTGGGAACACGGTCGCCGCAACTTTGCCTTGCGTGAAGAGGGCCATTTGGCGATCGTGTGCCCGATCGGCGACGAGTCCGACGTGTCAGGCATCGGCATCTTCACCGGAACGCCCGACGAGGTGCAGGCGATCATGGACGGCGATCCCGGCGTGCGCGCCGGCATCTTCACTTATGAGGTTCACGCAACTCGTGGGTTCCCGGGGGATGCTCTCCCCGGCTGACCCGCGGGCATTGCGGAAGTCTTGATGCAGCTATTGCGTCCCCTGTCTGCCCGCGATAATGACTGCTCAGATGAGAGGGATCTCATCTGGCCTGTCCGAACGTCGGCACAGCTCTGTAGATAATGGTCGAATGGGCGTCGGCATGAGATCTCGGCGGCACACGGCTGTTCGCGACGAGAGACGCGTGCTCTCGGTGCGGTCGCGCATCGTCGTCACCATCCTCCTAGTCGCTGCGCTCGGTCTCCTTGCATCCGGCGTTGCCACCTTCTTCGTTCAGCGTCAACGTGCGCTTTCCCAGGTGGACACCGACCTCGTTCGCAGCGTCACCGATCTCAAGGCGGTGGCGTCGCGAGAGTCCCCGCAGGCGAAGACTGTCGATCAACTCCTGCGGGACGCCATCCAGCAGAACGCACCCGCCCAGAACGAGAGTGTGCTCGGAATCATCGACGGCAAGGCCGCTCTCATGCCGGCTGGAAGCCTTCCGTTCCGCATGGACGAAGACAAGGCGCTCGTGCAGCGCTTTGTGTCTGAAGCCCACCCGCCGAATGTCGTGATGGGCACGGCGAAGACGCCGACGGCCACGATCCGCTACATCATCGTTCCTGTCTCCGTTGCAGGAGACACCAGCACCGGGCTGTACATTGCAGCGTACGATCTCGATGCCATCCTCCAGGCGATCGCAGAGTCGTTTCAGATCTACGCATTCGTCGCGGCGGGTGCCTTGATCGTTATCGGCGTCGTGGCCTGGTTCGTGGCAGGACGATTGTTGCGTCCGCTTCGATTGCTCGGCGAGGCCGCCGCCCGCAATTCCGCCCGCGATCTGACCCAACGGATACCGGTCACCGGCAATGATGACATCTCGCGGTTGACGGCCACGATCAATCTGATGTTCGATCGTCTGGAACAGTCCTTCACCGCACAACGCCGATTGCTCGATGACGTCGGGCACGAGCTAAAAACCCCGATCACGATCGTGCGAGGTCACCTCGAACTCATGGATGCGACGCAGCAGCGCGACGTCGAAGCGACGCGAGAACTCGCGATCGATGAACTCGACAGGATGAACGAGCTCGTCGCGCAGATCTCCCTGCTTGCAGAGTCTCGCGGCCCAGGCTTCGTGGTACGGCGGCCGGTCGACCTCGAGGAGTTGACAACCCTGACCCTCGCCAAAGCGAGCGTTCTGGCGCCCGCTCGTCCGTGGTCGATCGAGGGGACCGCGACGGGCGAAGCAGAATTGGACATCCATCGCGTCACGCAGGCCTGGCTTCAGTTGGCAGAGAATGCCGTCAAATACTCGACGCCCGGCGGCGCGATCAGGCTGGGCAGCGGTCGGGCGAAGGGCAGACTCCAGGACGAGCTTCGCTTCTGGGTTCGAGACGAAGGCCCCGGAATCGCAGCCGACGAACGCGCACGGGTGTTCGAGCGATTCGTTCGTCTCGACGCTTCGCGCGACGCGAACGGTTCAGGGCTGGGTCTCGCGATCGTGTCTGCAATCGTCAGTGCGCACGGAGGAGGCGTCGAGCTGTCCACTTCTCCTCACGGTTCCACATTCACGATGCGCATTCCCGTGTCCCCTGGAATCGAGCCAGCGCACGAGAATGACCGGCGGGAAGAGAGTGAATGAGCAGGATACTGATCGCGGAGGATGAACAGCGCATCACGGCATTTGTCGAGAAGGGCCTACGAGCGGCCGGCTTCTCGGTTGCGACCACGGCAGACGGCCGGCACGCCCTTGACGAAGCGCGAACGGGCGCGCATGATCTTCTGATTCTGGACATCGGGCTGCCCGGTATCGATGGTTTCACCGTGATGGAGACGCTGAGGGGCGAGGGAAACCCGATTGCGATCATCGTGCTGACGGCTCGCGCATCCAGTCAGGATGTCGTCGCCAGCCTGGAGAACGGCGCGGACGACTATTTGGCCAAACCGTTCAGATTCGACGAACTGCTTGCCCGCGTGCGGTTGCGACTTAAGGATGCGCGACCGGCGCAGGACACTACGCTCAGCGTGCCAGGGCTGGAACTCGACCTGCGAAGCCGGCGCATTCGCGTCGACGGCTCACTGGTCGACCTTTCGGCACGCGAGTTCGCTCTTGCAGAGGAATTTCTGTTACATCCGGGTCAGGTGCTGAGTCGTGAACAGCTTCTCAGCCGAGTCTGGGGAATCGACTTCGACCCGGGTTCGAATGTCGTCGAGGTCTACGTCAGATATCTGCGCGCCAAGATCGGGACCGAGCACATCGACACGGTGCGCGGAATGGGGTACCGACTGCATTAATATCGGCAGCCTGAGCAGATGCCCGCAAATTGAGGCAAAAGCTCGAGCGGGGAGACATCACCCGAACACCTCCCCGCTCAGCGCCGCACGAGTGGTTCGGGTAACGAACTCGTGCGGCGGTCTACCGGCCTATCGGCCTAGCTTCACGTCCGCGCGGCCCTGAATATCAACCGCGGCCGGGGGTGCCACGACCTGCGCGCCACCATTGGACTTCGCCCAGGTGCTGATTTCGCTGCCGGTTTGGCTGCCTTTCACTGTGGATGCATCCTGCGCTGCGGTCCTCGGAACGACGCCATTACTCGGCGTCGTGGCCTTTACGGTGGTGCTGGTGTCCGCGGTAGCCTCACCCGAGGTGGGTGCCGTCACGCTGGGCGCTTCCGTGGGAGTCGGAACGGCCGTCGAGGTGCCGAATAGACCCTTCGCGTGTTTGCTCGCGTGCGACAGCGCCTGCTGGTTCGCGTGATTCGCCGCCGGGCCGACACCGTCGAGCTTGAGAACTTGGCCGGGAGCGTCGGTGACAGAGAGAGACCCCGTCGCCGCAAATGCGCCAGCCGTGGCTAGACCCACACTGAGAACTCCCGTCGCGGTGGCCACGACAACCTTCGTCAGCATCTTCATCTTCTGGTTGTTACCTTTCTCTCGCAGGCCAACTGCGGCCCGTGTTTCGAGTTTGGTTGCGGTTGATGAGACGCGCAGGAGACGGATATGAGACATTTCTCATCAGCGCCGCCAGCCGGTCTGTCGGGTGAAGACGGGGCCTAGGTCTATGGCGCCCGGCACACCGTGCTGGCACGCTGGCAGCAGCAGGGGCTCGCGCTTATCACCGCACGCAACGGTGGGTCTCGGCGCGAGAGGGTGACATGAACGAGACCGCCTAGAACCGCGAACCGCAACCAGGGCTCACGAAACGGGCACGCGTCGCCGGCCATCGACACCACTTGGGCGTGCTCGGTTTGGGCGTAGCGGTGCTGCTTGCGGTTGGCGGGTGCACGACCGGCACCGCAGCATCCACCCCGGCATCGTCGGGCGACTCGAGTTCATCAAGCGTGATACCAGTCGCCGGTTCCGCCGCGGCGTGCGTGCCGAATCCGAAGAAAGTCGTAACCGCCAAGAACACCCAGTCGACCAAACCGGTGCCGGCCGCTCTCGCTACCGAGTACGAAGCCGCGGCAACGGCCGCCTATGCCCCGCTGAAAGCGTCTGCGCCCGCGGCGATCGTCAGCGTGCGCGGCCCGAAGGGAACCTGGTCGAAAACCTACGGCGTCGCAGATGCCGCGACCGGGGCACCGGTGACCACCGACATGTATCAGCGCATCGGGTCGATCACGAAGACGTTCGTCGGCACGGCACTGCTGCAGTTGGCCGACCAGGGCAAGCTGTCGCTGGACGATCCGATCGACGACTACGTGCCGAACGTGCCCAACGGATCGCACATCAGCCTGCGGGAGCTGGTCACCATGACCAGCGGGCTGGGCGGTTACGACACGAATCCGGCGTGGCTGAAGGCGTTTTTCAGCGCCCCGGACACGCAGTGGACACCGGACCAGTTGCTGGCCGCGTCATGGGCGATGCCCACCCAGTTCCCGCCGGGAACGAACATGCGCTACGCCAACATCAACACGATCCTGCTCGGGCTGGCGATCGAGCAGGCCACGGGCAAGACTCTGACCGAGGTGATCAAGACGCAGATTCTCGATCCGCTCCACCTGAACTCGACGACGCTGCCCACCGATGCATCATTCCCGAGCCCTCACGCGACCGGCTACACCGACCAACTCAATGATTTTCTGGCCGAGGGCGGAATCCCCGGTCGGTCAGCGACCGGCACCTGGGCGGATGCGACGAACTGGAACTCGTCGTGGGGCTGGGCAGCAGGTGCCATGACCAGCCGCCTGGACGATGTTCTCGCCTGGGGCCGGGTTCTGGCCACCGGGCAGGGTGTTCTGCCGGCAGCTGAACAGGTGAAACGCCTGGAATCCCTGAAGACGTCCACTCTCGGGGCCGGCACGTTCTACGGTGACACGATCGCGTGCAAGGACGGCTGGATCGGCCACCCCGGTGACATCTTCGGTTACAGCACCATCGTCATGTACAACCCGGCCATCGACACCACCATCGTCGTCGAAGCCACCGGCGCGAGTTTCAGCTTTGCTCAGCCGCATCTGTCCGTGACCGATTCGCTGACGTCCGCGCTCGCGCAGGTGACTGGTCATCCGTATGCCGCGCGCTCCGCTGCCCCCAATTCGCCGGACAATCCGGTTCTGAAGTTCTGAGCGGCGGCCCGCGCACCGTGCGCGACGGTGTGATGATGGTGAGCATGACCGATTCACCGGAAGACGCAGGCGAGCCACCGGCCGTAGACTTCACTCTCGAGCGCGCACATCCGCACCGTCGGTTCCACATCGACGCGGGCGGTGATGCGTCGGGCGACCCGGTTGCGGTCGAGGCGGGAGCGATCGCGGCCGAGTCCGACGGCTACGACGGCGCCCTCGCCACCGAAACTCAGCACGATCCGTTCGTCGGGCTCACGCTCGCCGCCCGTCGCACGGAACGGATTCGATTGGGCAGTGCCATCGCCGTCGCGTTCGCACGCAACCCGATGACGGTGGCGGTGACCGCGAACGACCTCGCCACCGTCTCGCACGGACGGTTCATGCTCGGGCTCGGCTCGCAGGTGCGCCCGCACATCGAACGCCGGTTCTCGATGACCTGGTCTCAGCCGGCCAAACGAATGGCCGAATTCGTGGAAGCGGTCCGCGCGATCTGGCACAGTTGGGCGAGCGGTGACCGGCTTAACTTCCGCGGTGAGTTCTATCAGCACACGCTCATGACGCCGTTCTTCGACCCCGGTCCGAATCCGAACGGAACGCCACCGATCCTGATCGCGGGCGTCGGCGAGCGGATGACCGAGGTCGCCGGGCGCGTGGCTGACGGATTTCTCAGCCACAGCTTCACGACCAAGCGTTATCTGGAGGAAGTAAGCATCCCGGCGTTGCAGCGCGGCCGCGCGGCCGCAGGCCGTGATCCGCACATGCTCGGCATCGGCGTGCCCGCCTTCGTGGTGATCGGTGAGACGCAGGCGCAACAGGATGCCGCGGCGCTTGCCACGAAGAAGCAGATCGCCTTCTACGGTTCGACCCCGGCGTACCGGGGGGTACTCGATCTGCACGGCTGGGCGGGCCTGCACGAGCGCTTGCATCCGGCATCCCAGCGGGGCGAATGGGATGCGATGGGCGCCATGATCGACGACGAGGTGCTGGCCGAGTTCGCGGTCACGGGCACTCCGCGTGAGGTTGCCGCCCAACTGGTCGAGCGCTTCGGCGAGATCGCCTCGCGGGTGTCGTTCAATGCGCCGTATCCGGTCGAGCCCGGGCTGTGGTGGGAATTGCTCGCCGAATTGGACTCGATCGGCTGACGACACGTTCCGCTGAACGACCGGCGCGCAACGAGTGCAATACCACCGGCGACGAGCAATCCGAGCCCGACCAGGGGCCAGTCAGCAGTGTTCGAACCTGTACTGGCCAGCGCCGTGCCGTCGGATCCGCTCGAGGGAGACACAGATACCGGTGCTACGCCGGCGCCGCCTTGCGAACCACCTGGTGTTCCTGGTTCTGGAGACCCGATCGCCCCGTTCCTACTCCACCGGGCGAACAGGGTGAGACTCTGCGGGCCGTCGACGCCCAGGTCGGTGGTCTCGACCACCCGCGTGCCGCCGACCGCGGCGGTGTACCAGCTGTCGAACGTGTACCCCCACCTCGTTGCGGCCGCCGGGAACGGTACTTGTCCGATCTCGAAGGATGCCGCGAACACCGGCCCGGCGTTCGCCTGCGGTGGAGTGCCCCCGTTACCGTCGCCGCTGATGCCGGCTCCACCGTCACCGATTGCGGTCACCACGCTGCCGCGGATCTGAACCCAGTCGTTCCCTTGCTCTGCCTTGCCTCCCCCGATTCCCGCACTGCGGAAGCCGCCGGTCGCCGTCACCACGCTACCGCCGATGTCGACAGCCGCACCCTGTCCGTCGGGGGCGCTGCCGATCCCGGTACCGCTGCCCGTATCGCTTCCGCCAGTGGCCCTCACAGAGCTGCCGTAGCCGATCGAGATTTGCAGAAAGGAACCATTGGTCCCCCCGCCGATTGCGGAAGCCGCCGGTCGCAGGGCCGCTCGCGATGACCGTGCTTTCGTGGATGGTGATCGTCCCGCTGGATCCAGCGAAACCTTCGCCTATCCCGGCACCGCCGCCTCTGGCCTTTACAGTGAGCGAGCCGCCGCAGACGGTATCTTCGATCGTCAGCGCAGTCCCGACCGGCACGCCCAATGCGGGTAGCTGGCTGTTGTCGGGAGTGTTGAGTTCAAGTTTGTTCCCGTGCAGTTCGAGGGTGACCGACGCGCCGGCGCGGACAGCGATCAGGGGGTCCTGCGTTGTCCCCACCAGGTTCTGGCTCAACGTGATCACCGGGCCGGTGCTGGCACTGCTGAATGCGGCGGCCATCGTGACGCACTGAACGCCTTCTTCTTTTTCATTTCGCAGTCCTCTTGCCCCGGCAGAGCCTCGGGTCACACCCACAGTGCTACTTCTCACTGTCGTCGCCGGGCCTATGCGGCTGCAATAGACCTAGGTCCATGCGTGAGGAAGCCTCAGCGTCAGCCGGCCCGTGTTCGAATCACGGACCGGCTTTCCCCTTGTTCGCTCGACGTGGCGTCAGCCGCGACGCGCGCGCCGTCTGTTGCGGCTTGCCTTCCCTGTGATTATGAGACCGGCTCCGAGGAGCAGAGCGATGATGCCGACCAGGAATGGCGTGCCGTCCACAGACGAACCGGTGGATGCCAATGAACTTGACCTGGTCGACGTGGGCGTGAGCGACTGGGTGGGAGCAGCGGGAATGACTGGGGCCGCCCCACCTCCGGGCGTGGCATCCCCTGGCTCGCCCGGTGTGCTTGCGTCGCCGCGTCGTGACACCGTGTATGTCGCGTTGACGAGCCCACTGGCATCGGCCGCGCTGATACTGGCCGCGCACTGATAGGGCGCGTCCGGCCCGGCGGCAACGCCGCCGAGGTTCGGGGCGCCGTCGAAGATGGCGCAGGTGGCGGACGGGGCGCCGCCCGGGTTCCACGTCATGCCTGTTCCGGTGACCCAGTAGTTTGTGGGCACGCCGGCCTGGACAATCTGGTATTGGAATGAGCCATGCGCGATGGCCCCGCCGGTTTTGGCCAGATCGGTGACCTCATCCGTCGTGGACCAGACGGTCGAACCGCTCGCCTGAACGGCCGCGTCGCCCGGGGCGGAGGTATCGTGGACCAACTCGGTGCTGGCGGTTAGCGGCAGAGAGTATGTGCCACTGGCCAGACTCACCGCATCGGTGGAGCCCGTGCCGTTTTTCGTCGACACGGTGCCCTGCAGCGTGATCTTCTTGCGGTCGGTGGTCGGCAGATCGACCGTCATGGGCGTGAGTCCCCACTGGTTGTGCTTGATCGTTGTGTTGGGAAAGTCGGTAACGACGTTCGTCACGTCGAAGTACCGGTCTCCGTCGTGCACGATGATTTCACCCACGGTGTGCAGCATCGGCGGTGTCCCCTCGATCCACCCGCGTTTTCCAGGGTGGATCGTCATCCCGACCGTCTGACTGGTCGTGGTTGTCTCCGTGACTGACCGCTCGTAGTGCACCTTCAGCGTGGTCTCGAACTTATAGCCGAGAGGCGACGCGGCCCCGGCAGTGATGTCGATTTCGAAGCCGCCCGAGTTGGTGACACTCTGCGCACCTGTTGTTGTGAGCGACTCGGTCACGTCACTACTTGTGGCATTGTTGATGACGCTGGTGACCGGAAAACCTGTGCCATACGTGTCCTGAACGGTTGCCAGCGACAGGCCGCATTCGTCGATGTGTGCAGTGCAAACCCGATTGACCAATTCTTTCTGTGCCAGCGGTTGGCTGACAACGGTCATCGCCCTCCTGGTCACCGCGAACGTTGCTTCGTAGTCGCCGCGACCGCCGCCCACGAACCTGTCCGACGTCTTCTGGCAGTCATATGGAGAGACCGCTACCGGCTTGAGAGACTTCAGGCCGACGCTCGCCTTGACGGGGTCCTGGTCATAAATGAAGCACTTGGCTTCTGGGGCATACCGTGTGCCGCGATAGTTCTGTGACCAGCCCGCGACCCAGAAGGGGCTGGCCACTCCGGCGTCGACGATGCGATAGACGAAGGTCGTCAAAGCAAGTTTCGGCTCGATCGGGGCGTCCCCATCACGCAGCACAACGTCGAAGCTGGTGCTGCTGTTCACGCCGACCGTGGCGCTTCCATCGACGTGGTAGGGAATGTTATTCGACTCGAACTCCCCATCCTTGAGGGCGATCGGGCCCTGCGTGTTGATGATTCCTTGTGCCTCAGCCGCCTTGTTGAGGCCGATCCGGTAGCTGATCTGACCTTCCGGCAACGCATTCCGTACGGACGTGTCACAGGTAAACGGCGCCGGGTTCGCCGGCGTGCCTCCCGCGCCGGGATCCCCTTGGAATACGTAACAGGAACCTCTCGGGTTCCAATTGACCGACGGCCCGTAGAAGGTGGCCTGAATCCAGTATCCGGTTGGCTGCCCGAGCATGTCGATCTGATAGGTGAACGAACCTTTCGGCCAATCTCCGGATCCGTAGTCGCCGGAGACGGTGAGAACGTCAGCTGCCGTGGTCACGGTGGTCGGCATCTGGCTCGGCGATCCGTTAGGTGCCGGTGCCAGAAGATGGCCGTTCGACAACGTTACCTGGGACAGTGTGACTGACGCGGTGGTGTCCGAATGGACCGTGCCTGCCTCTGCCACTGGCATGTTGGGTGCCGGTGGTGCCTGTAGCGCATCCAGGCCCGGCGTTTGCGCTGCCGGCGGCTCACTGGGTGGTTCACTGGGTGACGGCGTGGGCGTCGCGCTCGGTGTTGTCGTGGGTGTGGGCACCGCCAGGCTCCGGTCGCTCGTGCTCGGGGCGGGTGTGGCGGTGTCTGATGGTGTGGCGGTGTCTGACGGCGTGGCGGATGTCGTGATCGCCGGAGGGGGCGGGTCACCGGGTGTGGCCGTGTCGGCCTGCGCGGCCAGCGGCAGCAGCAGCGCGCCGAACAGGCTCAGAGATGCCGCCATGGTGACGGCGCCGAATACTCTCTTGCTCTTCATCTACGTGACTCTTTTCGATGTTGTGGGTTGCGTGCGGCAATGAGTAGTCCGGCACCCAGCAGCAGGGCGAGTAGCCCGGCCAGATAAGGTGCCGGGTCTAGGGACGAGCCGGTGGATGCAAGACCGCTGATCCGACTGGATGCTGGCGCCGACGGTGACAGCATGTCCGTCGTCGAACCCACTGGTGCGATCTCGGCCGGCGGCGTCGTTGTGCCGTCCGGCGTCACCGAAGCCGACCGTGGCGAGACGGTGAAGGTCGCGTTGACGGTGCCGTTCTCATCCGCTGGGCCGATCGTGGTCAGGCACTGGTACGGCGCATCAGCGGCCGCCGCACCACCGTCGGCCGGGTTGCCATGGTAGATCACGCATGCCGCGGCGGGATTTCCATCTGCAGCCCAGGTGTCGCCTGTGCCGGTCACCCAGTATGCAGTCGGAGCGCCGTCTGCGGCGATCTGATAGGTGAAGGAGCCCTCGGCTTCTGCGCCGCCGGTGTCGTGCGGATCGACGATCGTTTCTACCGTGGACCAGGTGGTGGAGCTGTTCTCGCCGACCGACGGGGCTCCGGCAGTCGAAACGTCGCGAACCGGCGAGGCGATATCGGTGAGCGGCAGTGCGTACGCCCCGTTGATCAGGCTCAGCGGCGTCGACAGAGTCGTACCAGTGTTCGTGCGCACCGACCCGCTCAGCATCGCCTTCTTCTGCGGGTTCGGCACATAGCCGTCGGTGTGGAACGTCACAGAACTGGCGCCGTTCTTGATCGGAAAGACCGCACCGGCATTGATGACCTTGTACACAACACCGTTGTCTCGAATGTAGAGATCTCCGACGGCGGTTGCCACCTCGGTCGACGCCTCGAACCAGGCCGTTGTGAGCGGCGGAACATCGAAGTTCTTGTCGTCGGTGACCGTTGTGGAATCGGTGAGCGTGTACGAATAACTCGCCTCGATGCTGGCCTCGAAGAGGCCCATGAACTTCGCCGACACGCCGACCTTGACACCGACTGTGTTGGTTGTGCCGATCGTCTTCGATATTGCCGTGTGCTCGTGCAGCGTCACATCGGCACTGGCGTTTTGATAGAGGGCGCTGGCCATGACCGGGTCGCTTTGCGCCCGTGTCACTTTGGCGAGCACCAGCCCGCAGTCACTCAGGTCTTCTGTCGTACAGTGCGCTTGAACCAGGCTGTTTCTCAGCGACCGGTTCTGCCCGTTGTCGGGGAGAACACGGACAACCGTCGGAGCGATGACGAAGTCGACCACCCAATGCCCGCGATCGGGACGGTTGAAGCCTTGCGCCGTGCAGGTGAACGGCGCAACGGTGAGTGGCTTCATCGACGAGGGGTTGTCGAGGTAGCCGAGCGGGTTCTGAGCGAAGATGTAACATTCGGCATCGTGCCGGAATGTGGACTGGCGGTCGTTTGATGCCCAGCCCAATACCCAGTAGTTCTGCTTCAGGCCGTTGGTGCTGATCTGGTAGATGAATGTCCCCTTGGCCATGTGCGGATGGACTGGGAGAACGTCTCCGTCGCGATATACCGAGTCGAAAGACGTCGAGCCGTTCGCCGCAACGGAGGGCGCGCCCAAGTCGGCGTACGGTGTGCTGATCTCCCAGTAACCGGATTCGAGCGAGACCCCGCCTTTGGTCTGGACGGAACCTTGCACTTCCGCTTGATTGTTGAGAGCGACTGAGAAATTGACGCTGCCGTGGTAGTACTCGAAATACGGTGAAAAGTCTTGCACCACCGTGCTGTCGCACGTGAAGGGTGCGGGGTCGGCCGCGGGCACATCCGCGTCGCCGGGGTCCCCGGCGTAGACGTAACAGCTGCCACCGAGTCCGAGCAGGTCGGTCGTGGTGGTGTGCGCCCTAATCCAGTAGCCGGTCCGAACACCCATCATGACGATCTGGTAGGTGAAATCGCCGAAAAGCGGATTGTTGGAGCTGAAGCGGCTGCGTGCATCATAGACGGTTGTCGATCCGGCGATCTCGATGGGAACGCTCTTGCTGAACGTTCCGATCGATGATTTCTTGACATAGTGACCGTCGGTCAGGCCTACCTTGTTGACGCTGGCGGTCACCGTGAATATCCCGTCTGCGGTGAAGTCGATCGGCGACGAAGACACCGCATTCGGTGCCGTGGCGAGCAGACTACTCACTGCTGGCGGTGCTGGCGAGTCGATCGGCGCGGAATTGGTGTCGCCGGGCGTCGGAGCGCCGGTCTGGGGAGCGGCGCCGTCGACATGTGGCGCTGGTGGAGTACTCGGCGTGGGTGTGGACGTCGGTGTCGCCGGTGCCTCAGGTGCTGCGGTTGACGAGGGGTGCGTCGTGCCCGGTATCGACGGTGTGGTGGGCCCTGCGGTCGTGCTTGCGGTCGACGTCGATGGTGGCGAGCTGGCGGCGGGAGTGTCCGCCTGCGCGGCCAGCGGCATCAACAAGGCCCCCAACAGGCTCAGGGACGCCGCCATCGTGACAGCACCGAATGCTTTCTTCATTTTCATTTCGCAGTCCTCTTGCGCCCACAGCGTCTCGGGTGACACCCACAGCGCTCCTTGTTCACTGTCGTCACCCGGCATCCCCGCTGCAATAGACCTAGGTCTATGTGTGAGGAAAGTTCAGCGTCAGCCGGCGAGGTAGCGGATTACGGCGAACACGCGTTGCTGGTGATCGTCCCCAGCCGGCAGGCCGAGCGCCTCGCAGATGTCCGCCGTGTGCTGTTCGACGGCGTGCTCGCCCAACCGCAGTTGAGAGGCGATCCACGCGATGCCTCTGCCCTCAGCCATCAGGCTGAGAACCTCGCGCTGACGGGGGGCGAGGCGGCCGACCCCGCCATCCGTCAGGCGGGACCGCGCGACCATGACGGCAACGACCACCGGGTCCAGAGCCGTTCCGCCTGCCGCGACCCGGCTCACGTCGGCACAGAACGTGTCAACGTCTGCGATGCGCTGTTGCAACAGATAGCCAACTCCGCCGGGGTGGCCGTCGAGCAACTCCCGCGCGTCACGCCGTTGCACGTCCTGGGAGAGCACCATGACGGCCGTCTGCGGATACGCGGCGCGAATGTGCAACGCCTCCCTCAGCCCTTCGTCGGTGTGCGTCGGCGGCATCCGGATGTCCGAGATGACGATATTCGGATGGTGCCGATTCACTGCCCTCTCGACCTGTTCGGTATCGGTGACCGCCGCATCGACGTCGAAGCCGAATTGCTGCATGATCTGCTGCAGCCCCTGCCTCAGTAGCGTCTCTTCTTCTGCGATCACGACGTGCATGGCAACTCCACACGAAGGTGGGTTCCCCTGCCCGGTTCGCTTTCGATCTGCAGGCGACCGCCGACCACGTCAACGCGGTCGCTCAACCCGCGCAGGCCCGTTCCTCGAGTGGGGGTCGCTCCGCCGACGCCATCGTCCCGGATCTCGATGAGCAACAGGTCGTTCACGCGCTCGAGGTGAACGGCGAAGGCCGTCGCTTCGGAGTGTTTGAGTGCGTTCGTGAGGCCTTCCGCGATGACGAAGTATGCGGTGCTCTCAACGGAGGCCGACAGCGCCCCGTCATCCAGTTCGATGTCGAGTTTCGTCGGCACGGGCATCTGGTCGACGAGATCTTCTGCCGCGGCCGACAGTCCCTGCTCGATCAGCGCAGCAGGCATGACGGCGTGCACGATACGGCGCAGGTCTGCGGCGGCGCCGTCGATGCCCACGCGCAACGTCGTTGCACCCTCACGCACCAGGCGTGAAGCTTCAGCTGCGCGAGCGAGTTGCCCGGCCTGCAAAGCGAGCAGTACCAGTTGCACCTGCAGCCCGTCGTGAAGGTCTTGTGCGATCCGGCGACGTTCCCGATCGGCTGCTTCGACCAGCCGTGAACGCGATTTCAGCAGTGCCTGCTGGCTCGCGAGGAGTTCAACCGTAAGTCTTTCCCGGTCGACGGCGATCGCGACGACCCGACCCGCCGTGCGCACCAAAGCCGGGTCGCCGATCAGCATGGAATCGTATTCGATCGCGCCGACCAATCGCCCATCTAGTTCGATTTCGACCAATTCACGATCGGGGCTATCCGCGGGCAGCGTTGCGGCGTGGCCGTCTGCGTCGACGAACGCTCCGCGCTCTGCGACCCAGAACACGACTCGCAATGTGTCGTCGCCGAGCGTTCGGGCCACGGCACTGGTCAGCTGCGGCCGTGCATCGCTGGCCGTGCCAAGCCAGGCGCCGAGCTCCTGGAGTTCACCGGTGCGCGCGAAACCGCCCCGCAGCACACAGAGCGCAAACGCGATCGGTATCCCGCCCAACACGACCACCTGTGCGGCCGGCCGCAGATAGGGCACCGGGCCGAAAAGTGCGTCGAGCACATTCGAGCCGAACGAGACGAACAGCACGGCGAAGATCGCGTAGCCGAATAGTGGGATCAAGACCCGTCGATGCGTTCGGTCGCTGCGCCGCAGGCGTTCGATCAGAATCACGGCGGTTGCCATGGTGACGATGGCGCCAGCCCCGCGCTGCACCCAGGTCCCAAGCGTGACGAGGTCTGGCCTGCCAGCGATCGTCATGGCTCCGACATCCCCGGTGCCGTCGAAAAGGTACAAGGGCGCCTGTAAGACCAGCGCGACCACGTACCCGGCGATCACCGTTGCCCGCTCGAACCAGCCATGTAACCGACCCGACGGAAAGGCGATCAGCAGATGCAGGGTCACCGCGAACACCAGGGTCGTGCACGCCTCGCCGACGACGTCGAGCCCCGCGGTCTCCGTGTTGCCCAAGCCGCCGAGGAACAGTGCGTAACCACACAGGATGATCAGCGGCCCCATACCATTGCTCGGACGTAGCCGCCAGGCAAGCAATCCGCCTGCCAGATACACAAAGAATGCAAGGGTGAACAGCAGAATCAGCCACGCGATCGGAGTGATCGGGAGCACTAAGGCGAGGAAGATACCGGCAAGCAGCACGCCGGACGCGGCGATCAGCACGAGCCCGCGGTCCAACGACCGCGCCAGCGGCGATCGCGTGCGCTCGCGATGCATCATATGCACAGCCTAAGGTCACCGTTTCCCCCAATCGCCTCTTTGCCCGGCAGAAATCATCCATCATCAGGTGATTTGCTGAATACCTGCTTACTGGCTGTGCTGACAATGCGGATGGCTGCGCTTGGCTTCCGGGTCGCCGCACGCCGCGTGCTCTGCTGCTGTCCACCTTCCGCGATGCGAGCCGCTGTGCGCAATAGACCTAGGTCCACTTGCCGAGCAGTATCCGGCTGTGCTGGGCCGCGGCGTACGTCGAGCTGAACGATCCGCAAGATGGATGAGCCGGCCCGGGCGAACCCAAAAGGGGACCTGGGTCTATGGCATGCGCTGCGCCTGCGGCGCAGACTCGGTCACGGTAGGCGCCCGTTGCGGCGTGCGGGCTGAACTCGGTGCCCGAGTCAGCCAGGAAGTAGACATGCACGAGAAGTCCGCCCGGAGACACAGGCTATTGGGTGCGCTCGGTTGGGGAACCGCCGTGCTGCTTGCAGTCAGCGGATGCGCGACGGGCGCCTCCCCCGCCGCTTCGCCGGCACCCCCACACGGCGACAGCGCGCACAGCAACAGCGCGCACAGTGACAGCGAAGAGAGGGCAGGGCATGGACACGATTGCTCCATCCACACGACACGACGCCACAGCGCGCGGCAGGTTCGGTCGGCATCGCGCGCGCTGGGGCATTCTGGGGCTGGGCACGGCAGTGCTACTCGCGGTCGCCGGATGCACGGCTGGCACAGCGGATGCGGCATCCGGCACGTCTTCCGCGTTTGCGCAGGCGTCGACGACCATACCCGTGGCCGGGTCGGCTGCAGCATGTGTGCCGGACGCGAAAAAGGTCGCGACCGCGAAGAACACGCAGTCGACCAAACCGGTCTCTGCGGCGCTGGCCGCGCAATACGACGCCGCGTTGTCCGCGGTGTTCGCGAAGGTGAAGAAGTCGGCACCGTCGGTCATCGTCGGCGTGCGCGGGCCGAAGGGCACCTGGACGCACGCGTACGGGGTGGCCGACCTCGCTACGAAGACGCCGACGACCACCGACATGTATCAGCGGATCGGGTCGATCACCAAGACGTTCGTCGCCACCGCCGTGCTGCAGTTGGCCGAGCAGAAGAAGTTGTCTCTGGATGATCCGATCGACAACTACGTGACAGGCGTACCCAACGGAACCCACATCACCCTGCGCGAACTGGTCACGATGACCAGCGGGCTGGCCAACTATTCAGCTGACCCGCAATGGAACAGCGACCAGTTGAGCGACCCCACAGCTCCGTGGACTCCGCAGCAGTTGCTGGCCGTGGCATATGGCGAG
This sequence comes from Rathayibacter sp. SW19, assembly GCF_030866825.1. NCBI lineage: Bacteria > Bacillati > Actinomycetota > Actinomycetes > Micrococcales > Microbacteriaceae > Rathayibacter > Rathayibacter soli. The sequence continues at coordinate 4,532,918 of NZ_CP133020.1, read as the reverse complement.
TCCACCGCTTTCCCACCGGGAACGGCCATGCAGTATTCGAACACCAACTACATTCTGCTGGGCCTGGTGATCGAAAGGGTCACGGGCAAGTCGCTGCCGGAGGTGATCAAAGGCCAGATTCTGAAGCCGCTGAAGATGAAGTCGACGGCGTTCCCGCTGGATGCCGCATTCCCGAGCCCGCACCCGAACGGTTACACGCACGCGCTGAATGAGATCCTCGGTAGCAGTCCATCGAACGCGTGGGGCGATGCAACGAATTGGAATCCGTCGTGGGGCTGGGCTGCGGGAGCGATGACCAGCAATATCACCGACCTGTTCACCTGGGGTCGCGCGCTGGCCACCGGACAAGGGGTGCTGCCGGTCTCCGCTCAGGTGCAACGCCTCGACTCGTTCGGCAGTTCGAACCTCGGCGCAGACGAGTATTACAGCGATGGACTGATGTGCAAGAACGGCTGGATCGGCCACGGCGGCAACATCATGGGCTACAACTCGATGCTGCGCTATAACCCGGCTATCGACAGCACCATCGTCGTTGAGGCGACCGGAGACTCCGCGACGGCGACCCCGCCGCGCCTTGTGGTGGATGACGAGTTGGCCTCGGCGCTTGCGAAGGTTGCCGGGCATGATTACCCGGCCGCGATCATCCCGCCCGCCGGGCAGAAGCAGGCTGCGGAGGCTCCCGATCCCGATACGGAAGGCTGACGCGGCGGCTGCTATTGGTCACTGCAAGAGACCTGGGTCCGGGGCTGCCACCATGGGAGGGCGTGCTGGCCAATCCGGGTGAGACTGCGAAAGTCACGAACCGAGCAGAAGCTCCCCGACCGAGGACTCTTCGAATGAGCGAGTATCCGCCGCTCGGGCGAACAGATCGGAGTCTCCGGCGCCGACGGGGCAGCTTCCGAGGCCCATCGCGGTGGCGGCGAGTTGCATTGTCGCGAAGAGTACACCGGCGTTCTTCAGCGTGAGGGCATAGGCGATGCCCTCGTATTTCCAGCTGAGTCGGCGAAAGTCCGCTGCCAGGATCACCAGCACGGGCGGGGGAGCCGTCAGCGCCGCCGCCCAACCGCCCTCCGCGAGTAGCCGATCCACGTCCGGCGTGCGTGAGGCGACGCGGCTCAGCCCGTGTTCGACGGGGTCGTACCGGTAGAGCCCTGCGTCAAGTCCGTGGCAGTTGTCGATCGCGAGGTAGGCAGTGAATTCGTACATGCCGCCGGCCGACGGATGTGGCCGGGATGTCGTCGGATACGCGTGAGGATCGTCGGTGGTACCTCGCTGGCCGCGCACCCGCATCGTCCGATAGAGGAATTCGCTCAGACTGCCGAGGGTGAGTGGTCCCAGGTCTCGTCTGGACGCGCGTTCCTCCATCACCCGGGCGAACGGAGGATCCGTGCTCATCAGAACAGACAGGTCGGGGCGTTCGAGTGTGATGAGGGCAGGTTCGTCTGGGTCGACGTTCGCCGGAAGAGGGTGCGCCACGGCAGGAGGCGCAGACCGCAGCTCGGCAAACGGATACGTACCTCCGCGTGGCTCGTCCGGCCTGTTCGTCCGCGTTCGGGCGTGCAGGAGCAGGTCCTGAAACTCCCATTGCGACAGGGTGGCATCGCGGTCTTCATCGAGTAGCCCGTCGTCGCCCACTCCGGCAAGGAGTCCGGCCTGCAGTAGGGCGGAGAGCACAAGGTCGACCTCGCCACTGACGCTGACGCTGACCGGCACTGTGAACGCAGCGAGCGTCGCGGCAGAGCACGTGGACAGCTCCGCCCGCATCGTTGCGCGCGGTGACTCCAGGATCATCCTGCTGCCCCCACGGTGCAGCACCGCAAAGCGGGATAGCTGCACGCGACCGGCCGGGGGCGAGGCGGGAGGCGCGAGCATGAAATTCGGCGCCTCGGGTGATGTCGGTATGAGATCCGCAAGCAGTGCGCCATCAGCCGTCTGAAGGCGATAGCAAATGAGGCTACGGTCGCGGGCGTACGTTGCCCACAGCATCCATCGCGCCAATCCCGACGGCCCCCCTGCAGCGGCCAGCTCGTCGAGCTCGTCGGGTGACGCCGGGCCGGCGAGCAGACGATCGACAGGTGCCCGCTCCGGTGTGCCGACGTGAGGCAGCGGAAGTGCGCCCCAGCGGGCGGCCAACATCTCCGATTCCCTCCCGTCCGCGCGCTGCGCCGTCGTGCGAATGACTTCGGTGCGCACGGCGATCAGCAGGAGGGCGCTCATAGGAACATCGGGATCGGGTTCAGATCGGCTTCGGCGATGGGGGCGTCGAGCCAGCCGAGCTTCACCGGCACGTCGTACAGGCGCCCAGGGGCCAGACGTGACCAGAATGGCCGGATCCCGGGCACGACGACCCGAACGACCGGCAGACCGATGTCGGGGCGGGTCTGGTCGAGCACGTGCATCGCCAGACCGGCTCGCTCGAGTCGCTCACGGCAGGTGAGCACGCTTGCAGCGAGATCGTCGCCAGCCATACTCGAGTGATCATCCAGGCGCCAGAGCGGCGCGAGCGGATCGGGAAGCAGGTAGGGCTGGTTCGCCACGGTCGCCGTGGTCATCCAGGTTTCCATGTCCCTGTCCAAGCCGGCATCGGCGCCGGCCGGATCGTCGCCGGTCGTCGCCATCTGATTGAGTTCGGTGAGCGCACGCAGCACCGCGAGACGAGGGTCGAGATGCGCCCCGAATGCCATGAGTATCCGCTCGGTGGGATGGTCGATCCGGCGTGAGATCGCCGCGATCGTCGGTATCCCCAGATCCGAGGTCAGATCCAGAGCCCACACCTCACGTCCGCGCGCGGTGTAGTTCGCGATCAGTTCATCAACCCACGGGTCGTGCATTCCCTGGAGGTCCACTCCGGGTCTCCGTAGTCGGTTGTACCACCACAGCGCTACCGAGTCGCGCTCGATCAACTCGAGAGTCCCTTGCAAAATCGCTTCGGTCAGCGTGTTGCCGGCCGCGCAGCCGTTCGAATCGGCGAATACACCTGAATGCGGCTCACGGGCGCCACGGAAATAGAGGTACCCCGTCGGCAGCAGGACCTCTCGCTCCTCGGTCAGCGACCAGAGCGGCGTCCAATCGGTCACAGTGTTCTCGTCGAAGTGCGCCGGAATGAAATTGAACCAGGAGTCCTGAGCGTTCAGTCGTTCAGCATCGTCCAATTGGGCGTCGCTGAAGAGCATGCACGCGTTCGGGTGAATGGCCGAATCGCCGAGACTCCTGAGCGATCCCCTGATCCGCAATTCTTCTCCCGTACTCATCCCGGAGTAGCGCTCGAGGGCCTCGCTCAGCGCACCGACCCTCGCCTGCTCAGCGGTCGTACCCTTGCCGGCGGTGGCCGCCCGCAGACTCCGCTTCAGTTGCATCAAGTTCTTCGCCGGCAGGCCGAGATTCGTACCCGAATACCAGACGTGCATGTCTGGATCCGGCGTCGGCAGCGGTTCGAGGGTGCTGGCGGCGCCCGTGATCGGGCTGACGTGGTGTCGATATCGACGGAACGTCTCGATCGCCTGAACAGTTCGGAAGCCGCCCGTGTCACTGTCGTGCGGTAGATCCGCTGCTGGCCGGATCGGAACGGCGCGGATTGGCGTCGGATCGCCGCAGGCTGGGCACTGCGGTCGACGGACCACGACGTGCTTCTGCATGTGCCAGTCGACGATATCGAGCTCGGTCAGTACGGCCGAGTCAGGCGGAGCACCATCCACCGCGGGCGTGGACAGCCCGCCGAGAATCTTCACGATCTCGAGTGCCGCAACCCGCCCGACCAGTTGGGCTGCTGCGGGGGTCGTGACGATCGGCATCACGATCGGATCGGCATCCGGAAGGGCTGCGAGGAACGTCTGGACGCGTCGGTGCGAGCGCCGGCGCGCCATCAGACACTCCCAGCACGGCCCATCGCCTGGCCGGAACAGCGGTCCGAGCCACAGCCGCCGAGCGCCGGGCCAGACCAGCAGCCACGGAACACCCGCCGCCAGGGCAGCGCGATTCACGTCGGCGAGCTCTGTGTCCATGTAATCGTCGGCGAACACCAGAAGAAGGTCCGGCTGCCCGGACGCGATCGTCGAGACTCCACCCGCGGCCCCGACCGCGGCCCCGGCCGTCAGCAGACCCGCGCGCGCGGCGTCGACGATCGCCGGGTCCACCCCCGTCGTGGCGAAGAGCTGCACCGTCCGCCGCACTCCTCGGGCGGCCGTGGCCGGGTCAGCGCCGAGTTCGAGCCACCAGGCTTGCTCGGACAGTTCGTCGTCGGAGGCTGTGTGCACGATGTACCCGCGGCGACGCATCCCCTCGATCACGAAGTAGACCTGGGCTGCCGGGAGCGCGTCGCTCAGAGCATCCACCAGGTCGTCGGACGTGCGTCGTCCGTCAATCAGCGGGGCGACGTACTCGTATGCGGCGCCCCGCAACAGTGCCGCAGTCTCACCTCGAAGTGCGTAGACCCCCTCGCCGGGGACGACTCGAAGCACGGCGCGCGGATCGAGGATCCATGCTTCGTCGGTGCTCGCGTCGGTACTCGTGTCGGTGCTTCTGCCTGCGGATACGAATCGCCGGCCTTCCGTCGGACCTGCTTCGCTGGTGATGCTCATCCGTGCTCGTTTCTTTCCAGGAGGTCTTGTGGTGGGCAGGTCAGGTCAGCTGGCGGCGCGCTTGCGACGCGAACGCACCGTCCAGCGCCATCAGTTCCTCGTATGTGCCGGCTTCGACGACCCGGCCCTGTTCGAGGTAGTAGATCCGGTCGGCGTCGATCACCGTGCTCAACCGGTGGGCGATGAGAATGCGAGTCGCCGAGACCGCTGCAAGACTCTGCGCCACGATCGCCTGCGTCGCGTTGTCGAGTGCGCTCGTCGCCTCGTCGAACAGGAGAATCCGTGGGTTGCCGGCCATGGCACGGGCAATCAGCAGGCGCTGACGCTGACCGCCGGAGAGCGTCGATCCGCCCTCGCTGATCGCGGTGTGCATCCCCATCGGCATGTCGCGGATGTCGTCGGCCAGGCCAGCGCTCGCAGCCGCGCGCCAGGCGTCGTCGATGGTGAGATCGACCGCCGAGCCGACGATATTTGTGAGGATGCTGCCCGGCAGCAGTTCAACTGATTGAAGCACGACACCCAATTGCCGTCGAACGGAACGAACGTCGAGACCGGAGAGATCCTGGTCGTCGAAGAAGACAGCGCCGCTCTCCGGCTCCTCGAAGCCGAGAAGCAACCGGCCGAGCGTCGACTTGCCTGAGCCGGACGGCCCGACGAGGGCGATCGAACCGCCAGCCGGAATGCGGATTGAGATGTCGTCCAAGACCAGCGGGCCGTCCGACTGATACCGGAACGACACGCCGCTGAATTCGACGGCGCCCGTGAGGGCGCCCGGATCGGCCTTCGCCACGTCCTCTTCGGGGGTTTCCGTCAGGATCGGGCTCAACCGCTGCAGGCCCGGAACTGCCCGCACCACGAGGTTGAGCGAATTCGCCATGACGACCACAGCCACGGCGACCTGTGCATACGCGGCGTTGGCAGCCAGGAACGCGGCGGACGACAGGGTCGGCTGCTGGTTCAGCCCGACCACGGCGAATAGCACGATCGCAGAGACGACCGGGAAGGCGGCGGTGACGACGGCGACGAAATTCTCCATGCTGCGCACGGAATTCCAGCGGCTGCGTTTGCCCGTGAAGAGCTCGGCCCACCGCTGGAACGCCTTCTCCTGAACTCCAGCCACCCGCAGCTTGCTGATGCCGCTGACAAATTCGAGAAGCATGCCGTTCATCTGGCCGGAGTACTCCTCGACCGCCTGCATGCGGCGTAGTTGGACACGTCCAGCCAGCAGGATCGTTCCGACCATAGCCACGAGCAGGATGCTCGCCGCAATACCGAGTTGCACGCTGTAGAACCAGATCAGCGCGAAGCTGAAGATGGAGAACACGCCACCGAGCACCGACGTGACGGCCGACCCACTGATCAGTTGCACCATCGATTCGCTCGACAACACGCGATGGGCGAGTTCGCCGGCGCTGTAACGCCGGAAGAACGACGTCGGAAGAGACAACAAGCGCCCCCAGATCGCCGGACCCAGATAACGATCGAGGCGACCTTGCACGCGGAGAACGGCGATTGAGGTCGTCAGCTGGAAAAGCGCGCCGGCTACAGCGGCGACAAGCAGAGCGACGGTGAGTTGCGCGAGTTCCGGTCGATTGGCCTCGGGTATGACGCTGCCGACGATCTGGCCGGTCACGAGCGGGACCGCCAGCGCGAGCAGTGCGGATGCGCAGCTGAGGGCGATCAGCCTGACCAGGTCGGCGCGGGCCTCCGTGAGCCCCGCTGCCAGCAGGGACCTGATGCTCAACGGCCCGTCCGGCAGTGGCCGATAGACCGCGACGGCTCCGGGTTCGATGCGTGCAGCAAGCACGGCATCGATGGGCCGACGTGTGGCCGACGCCGTGTCGATAAGTTGATAGCGGTTCGTGCCGACGGGGATGAGCGCAATCGGGTGATGCCCATCGACGAGGAAGCCGAGCATAGGTCCGCAGTCCTGCCGCCACCAGTCGCCGTCGAGGGTCAGGCCGCGGGTACGCAATCCGGCCGCACGAGCGAGGTTCATCAACGGGTCCTCATTGCCGGTGCCCCGCGCCGGCGTCACGGCCGACACCCCTTGGGCGCGTGCGACGACGCGGAACGCCCCTGTCAAGGCTGATTCGCCTTCCTTGGCTCGTTCTGGAGCGTCGTCGTCCGATTCAAGAAGCGAGCCGAGGGTCGAAAGGCTCTCGGCGAGTGCGCCCCGGTGGCTGTTTCGTTGCGCTCGAACCCGCGCGAGATCGTCGAGGTCGATCCGCTCCCGCTGAGCCGTGATGGCCCCGGCCAGCAGTGACTCTGCGCTCCGGGGCTTCTCATTCGGCGCGACTGTGTCGGATTCGGCCGCCGCGGACTCGCCGACGGACTCGGCCAGCTTCTCAAACCAGAGGCGTCGTGTGTGCTCGGCATCGTCGGAGTCGATCGGCGCGATCTGAACGGCAGAACCCGGTCCTCCGACAGCGAGCAGTCGGACACCCCCGATCGCCGACTCGCCGAAACCGAACAGGAGGGCGCCTTCGCTCGCCGTCAGCAGATGCAGCCGGGCCACATCCGGTGCTCCGGGTGCCGCGACCGCGAAGACTTCGACGACGCCGCTGGCCACGCGCCATGCGGTTGCGGCACCGACCAGGGGGAGCGGCCGGTCCGCGCCGAGGCGCAGAAGCTCGCGGGATTCGTGTCCGGTCATGTGCGCACGCTGCTGTCTGCGGCGAACAGTCGGCTGTATGGTCCGCCTCCGTCGATCATCTGCTCGTGCGTGCCGCGTTCGACGATGTGGCCGCGGTCCATGACTACGATCTCGTCGCAATCCCGGATGGTGCTCAGCCGGTGCGCAATGATCAGTGTGGTGCAGCCCCGCCGCCTGATGTTGCGGTCGATGAGTTCCTCGGTGCGGGGGTCCAGTGCGCTGGTCGCCTCGTCGAGGATGAGTATTCTCGGGTCTGCGACCAGCGCGCGGGCGATCTCGAGGCGCTGCGCTTCACCGCCGCTGAAGTTTGATCCGCTCTCGCGGACTCCGGTGAGGTAGCCGTCCGGGCGCTGGGCGATCTGGTCGTGGATGCCTGCATCGTGCGCGGCTTGGACCATCCGCTGCTCCGCGACGGTGTCGTCCCAGAGGGTGAGGTTGTCGCGCACGGTTCCGCTGAAGAGGGTGATGTTCTGGTCGACGAGTGCCACGGAGGCAGTGACGGTGTCGCGCGGCCACTCGTCGCGCGGCTTCCCGTCGAAGTGGATGTCGCCTGACCACGGTCGGTAGAGACCTGCGACCAGTCGGGCGATTGTGGACTTTCCGCTGCCCGATCCGCCGACGATGGCAACGCGGCTGCCCGGCCGCACCCTCAGACTCACGTTGGTGAGCAACGGCGGTTCCAGCAGGCTGTATCCGAACGTGACATCGCGGAGCTCCAGCTGACCGACCAAGCGTGCAGGACCGGATGCGCTGTGAGCTTCGTGGACAGGGTCCGCCAGATCATCCACCGGGTTTGCCAGCACGTCGTTGAGCCGCTCAAGATCGCCACTGATCTCTTGGAGAGATCCACCCAGTTGCACGAATCGACCGATCGGCTCAGACGACCGCGACATCAGCATCTGGAAGGCGATGAGCGTGCCGAGACTCATCGCGCCGTTGACGACACTCAACCCGCCCCAGCCGAGGATGGCAACCGTCGTGAGCGCGGCGAGCAGTGGCGGGATCACGAAGAGCGGCAGCGATGCCGCACCGAGCTGCTGCGTGCCGCGCACCGTCTTGGCATGCAGTCCGGCGATGCGGGTGAAGAGGTCCGACTCGCGACCGGCCGCTTTGACCGATTCGATCGTCTTCATGCCGCTCATCGCGCTACCCAGAAGCGCTCCGCGATCCTGGAGCACTCGCAGGTTGCCCTCTCGACGCCGGCGCCCGACCGACCGGAGGACGAGGACGTTGATGACGGCCGCTGCGAGCCCGACAAAGGTTAGTGCACTGTTGTAGCCGAACATGACGATGAAGTAGAAGATCACGACAACGGAGTCGATCAGTGCCGCTGCGACCTCGCTGGACAGCAGCACGGCCAGACGGTCGTTGCGTGGAACCCTCCCGGCGAGTTCGCCGCCCGAGCGCTGTGAATAGAAGCTGATCGGCAGCCGCAGAATATGCCAGAGGAAGACGCCAGAACTGTGCAGGGAGAGCTTCGTCTCGAGACGGAGCAGATAACGTGCCCGAAGTGCGGTGAGCGCGACGATCGCGGCTGCTGCGCCGATCAGAAGCCCCAGTATCGACCAGATCGCGCCTGGCTGGTCTGCGACCAGCACCTGGTCGACGAACGCCTTGGTCAGGACAGCTGCCGCGAGTCCCGGAATCACGAGGCCGAGGCCCGCCAAAACGGCGAAGAACAGTCCGCCGAGCGAATGCCTCAACCGACGCGCGAGGTCTGTCAGCACGGCGGGAGGCGATCCTTCGCGGCGGAAGTCGTCTCCCGGCTCGATGTGCAGGACGACACCCGTGAACGACCGATCGAACTCCTCATCCGTCACGGTCCGTGAACCGTGGCCCGGATCGTTAAGGAACCATCGCCCGGCTGCATAGCCCTCCACCACCAGAAAATGGTTGAAGTTCCAGAACACGATCACAGGCAGTGGGCCGGACCGAAGCTCCTCGATGTCCTGACGGAAGCCCTTTGCGTTCATGCCGTAGGTGCGAGCCGCTTTGAGAATGTTGCTCGCCTTCACGCCATCGCGGGACACTCCGCTTGCCCGACGAAGTTCATCCAGAGGCACCCAGCGACCGTAGTAGGCAAGGACCATCCGCAACGAGGCGGCGCCGCACTCTGCCGCTTCCATCTGGAGGACCGTCGGCGTACGTACTCGCCGCTTCTTCGGCGCCATGGGTGCTGCTGTGTTCGCAGGAGTCGTGCCACCCGCACTCATTGGGGTGCCCGTTGGGACGGGAACAGAAGCGTGATCGGATGCTGCACGGCGGTGATCACTGACGCATTGACCAGAGTGCCGGCAGCCAGCGGATCGGGTGGGCCCATTCCCGAGGTCCAAGCGAAGCCGGACGGTGTCGATGACGAACCCGTCAGCTTCACCTCCACCTGGACGACGGGGCCAGCTGCGATCACGATCGAAGTGATGTCGGGATTGTTCAGCAAAGCGTTGACTCCGGTTCGAGTGACCGGGAAGCTGCCGACCTTCTCGACCGTGCCGAGAAGCAGACCGTATTGCTCGGATGGAACGGTTGTCACGGAGAGCTGGACTGGCATGCCCTTCTTGATGGGTTGGCGGCCATCGACCGGGACGTAGACGAAGGCATGCAATTTCTGGTCATCCGGTTGGATCGTTGCGATCGGCGCGCCGGCCTTCAACTGATCGCTTGGATAGGCGAGCATCTCCTCGATTCGGCCGCTGTTCACAGCGGGGATTGTGATTTCTTTTCCCGCGTCCGTGTTCAGGGTCGCCAGCCGTTGACCCTTCGTCACCTCATCGCCCGAGGAGACGAAGACAGCGGTGACCTGCCCGGTCTTGGGTGTCACACTATTGAAGGTGCCGTACTGGGTGAGGAGCACCCCAGGTCCCGGAAAGGTGGTTTGCACCGTGCCGAGCAGTGTCCACGCCACGAAAACGACGAGGACGAGTCCGACCGCGCCGAGCGCGATCCAGCTGCGGGGTCGAGTGACTCTGACCAGCGTGTCCAGCTGCTCCGGGCTTGAGAGGTGAGCCATGGCGTTCGCGCGGAACTGCGGTGCTGCCACAACTCACCCCCTGTCCGATGAATATGATCCTTGAATCCGACGACCGACGGGTTACGGCTTGAATGCGCCCTCACCCGCGCTGTCGCACCCGTAGCTCACGCACGGAAAGCCGCCCGCGACAGAGTCGAGTTCCTCGTCGGAAAGTTCCGACGGGCGCGCTGGCAGCAGAACGTGCATGACGGTGTCGCTGTCCTCGACGACCTCGACCTGCTTGCCGTCCGGTACATGGAAGCCGTTGGCGGCCAAGGTAGCGGTCGGATTTGCGAGCAGCTCCGCGTGGAAGGCCGCGTCGCCCCAGCTGCGTGCCACGATTGCGGCGAAGGCCTTGTTCTGTGCGTTTTGCTCTGCCATGTTGCACTCCTACTTGAATGGGCGAGAAGGCCGGATGCCGTCTCATTGATACCACTATCTATGAGTCAATGCGCCGTCACAATAGACCTAGGTCCACACACGCCCACGGAGTTCGCTCCGTCTAAACCCCGAAATCGCGGGGCAAATCGGGGCGTGTCGATCACGTAACGCGCTGCTCTAGCGCGAACGCGTCACGTGAGCGTCGCGTGTCATTCCTCGTCCGACCAGGCGAAGCAGCTGCACGTGAAGACAAATATCCCGCCGGAAACCGCGTCCAATTGCTCGTCCGACAGCTCCGTCGGCCGTTGCGGCAGCGACATGTGGACAACCGTGTCGCTGTCTTCTTCTACCATCACGACGCTCTTGCCCGCCGGCACGTGGAATCCGTTGGCGTTCAATGTCGCGGTCGGATCGGCGAGCAGCTTCGAGCGGAAATCCGGGTCTTCCCAACTGCGCGCGACGATCGCGGCGAACGCCTTGTTCTGTGTGTCTTGTCCTGGCATATCTAGCTCCTGCCTGGTGGTCGAGAAGGCCGGTTGCCTCCTCGTATTTCCCACTATTCGCCGGCCGATTCCTGGCCACAATGGACCTAGGTCTATGCGGGCACGAGAATCGGCGCCGGGCTTGCCCCCCATAAGAGGAGTGGAGCCGACCGGATGCTCACCCCCCGTCGGCGCAAAGCGCCTACACGCCGAAGCTGCTCAATGCCCAATCTGTGGAATGCCCAATCTGTGGAATGCCCAATCTGTGGATTGCTCAGTCTGTGGAATGCTGATTCTGTGCGCACCCCGATCGCCGCTGGTGCCAACACCGCGGCCCCCGCCGCCCTCAGCCGGCGCCTGTTGCCTGCCGTGCTGGTCTCCGCATCTGCGGTTCTCCTCTTTGGGGTGCAGATTGCGGTGGCCGGCTACGCGGTGCTCGTGCTGGCGCTGCTGCTGGCCTGGTTTATCGATCGGTCGCTCTTTCGCGATCTGCTGCTGATCGCCGTGGGCCTCGGGATCATCAGCACAATCTCACTCAAAGCCAACATCGACTACCCCAACATGGTGCTCTTCGGAGCGGTGCTCTCCGCCGCCGTCGCGGTGCCATTCGTGATTCACCGACGCATTTACCGCGAACGCGTGATTCGCTTTCCGTGGCGGGGAACGTGGCCGTGGAAGCGCGCCCAGTGGATCTACATCGGCGTCATCGTAGTGGCCGCGATCGTGTTGCTGCCGTTCTACTTCATCAGCTCCGGTGCCTATCAGAACTGGCCAGTTGTGCATGAACCCGACGCCATCGCGCGGCTCTTCGTCGGCGTGAATGCGGTGGGTATCTGGGACGAACTGTTCTTCGTCTGCATCGTCTTCACGCTGCTGTGTCGTCACTTCCCAGTGTGGCTGGCGAACCTGTTGCAGGCAACCATCTTCGTGTCGTTTCTCTGGGAGCTCGGTTACCAGAGCTGGGGCCCGCTGCTGACGATCCCGTTCGCCCTCGTGCAGGGCGCGATTTTTCGCATGACCCGTTCGCTCAGCTACGTGGTGACCGTGCACCTGCTCTTCGACCTCGTCGTCTTCCTCGTCATTGTTTACGCCCACAATCCGGGCTGGTTCGGCGGCTAGGCGCGCGAGCCGGGCCGAAATCGTCCGCGAATTTCATGATGCGGGTCGACTATGCGCCGGCCGCGTCGTCTTGCGCCTGCTGCGCGGTGAGCGTCTCGACGGCGTGCTGACGCAACCCGGCGCGGGTGGGAACCAACCCGAACCGCAAGGGTGACTCTGCGCTGTAACCGACCCGCAGCTTGCGCGCCCACATGATGAACAGGATCGCGCCGATCCCTGTCGCCAGTGCGACAAGGCCACCGAACAAGATCGTCCAGCGCGGCCCCCACGCCTCACCGATCCAGCCGATGATCGGGGCGCCGATCGGGGTCGTGCCCATGAAGATCGCCATGTAAAGGGCCATCACCCGCCCGCGCATGGCCGGTTCGACGGTCATCTGCACGGTCGCGTTCGCGGCGGTCAACAACGTCAGCGCGCTGAGCCCTACCGGTATCAAGGCGATCGCGAACGCCCAGTAGGTCGGCATCAGGGCGGCGACTGAAGCGACGACCCCGAAGACGAGCGTCGACCCGAGCACCAACCTGGTTCCCGGATGCTCGCGGCGCGCCGCCAGCAGCGCCCCCGCAAGCGACCCCACGGCCATGATCGAGCCGAGCAGGCCGTATTCTGCGGCGTCCTTGTGGAAGACCAGACGCGCGATGATTGCTGTCGTCATCTGGAAATTCATGCCGAACGCCCCGACCAGCCCAACCACGACCAACAGCAGGATGATGTCCGACCGCTTGCGCACGTAGCGCATGCCGGCGCGCATCGCGCCCTTGCCCCGCTTGGGGGCTGGGGTGGTTGCGAGGTCGGCCTCACGCATCCGGGTCAGAGAGAAGACGACGGCCGCGAACGTTGCTGCGTTGATCACGAAAACCCAGCCGATGCCAACGCCGGCGATGAGCAGGCCGGCCAAGGCGGGACCGATCAAACGCGCCGTGTTGAACGATGCGCTGTTGAGTCCGACCGCGTTCGGCAGATCTTTCAGCGGAACCATCTCGGTGACGAACGTTTGCCGTGCGGGCGAATCGATCGCTGCTACCACGCCGGAGAGCAGGGCGAGCAGGTAGATCTGCCACAATTGCGCGTGGCCGCTGAGCACGAGCACTCCCATGGCGAGGCCGATGGCCCCGGCGGAAGTCTGGGTGATCATCAGCACGATCCGCTTGTTGTAGCGGTCGGAGATCACCCCCGCCAACGGCGCGAGCACGAGGATCGGGCCGAATTGCAGCCCGGTTGTGATGCCGAGCGCGATCGACGAGTTGGCGGTGAGCACGGTGAGCACAAGCCAGTCCTGGGCGACGCGCTGCATCCAGGTGCCGGTGTTGGAGACGATCGCGCCCATCGCCCAGACCCGGTAGTTGAAGAAGCGAAGCGATCGGAACGTGTACTTCACTGTTTTGCTCGGATCGGTGTAACTCGGATCATTGTGCGGAATTCACCTTCGCCATGATGCGAGCCGCCTCCGCGAGAACGGCTCGTTCCTCAGGCGTCAACTTCGCCAACCGACGGGAGAGCCACGCACTTCGACGGTGGCGGGTCTCGTTCACCAGGGCAGCCCCGGATTGGCTCAGTTCGATCAGGACCTGGCGGCCGTCGGACGGATCATCGGTCTTGGTGACATACCCCTTCGCTGCGAGGTTCGTCAGGGTGCGAGTCATCGCGGGAGGGCTGATCTGCTCATGATCGGCCAATCGGCGCGGCGTCATCGAGCCGTGGCGAGCGAGGGCAGCGAGTGCAGAGTTTTCGGCGATCGTGATCGCCTGATCGCCTCGCTCTTGACGGATGCGCCGGGCCAGTTGCAGCACGGCTGTGCGCAGGTCGACGGATAAGCCGCCGGGCGTGTGACCTGTCGCCCGCGCGTCCGCAGTGGTGAGTTGGGGAGTCGGCATGGGTCCAGTTTAAACCCATTTCAGTCAAGTCGTTAACAACGCTAATTAGCGATGTGTAAGACTTCGCGCTGCGCGGGCGCCGGAGCGGATCGCGATCCAGCCGATCCACAGTGTCACGGCGCCGAGGATCAGCCAGCTCCACGCGGCCGATCCGGTCGGCTGCGTCAGCCACAGCCAGTGGATTCCGTAGGTCGCGGGTGCCGCCGCGGTGAACGTGAACGACCAGTAGCCGATTCCGAACGGCACCCGAGCATAGCTGCGCACCAGGAAGACTTGACTGAGCAGCAGGAACAGCATCAGTCCGAGCAGGGTCTGCTGAATCCAGTCGATGTGCTCGCCGTTGATGGCGAACCACGCAATGCCCGCCACGCTCGGCGGCACCGAGAAGATGGCGAGTGTGGGGATCAATCCGGCGGGCAGCCTAGCCATCGCGACCAGCCGGGCGAGAACGACTGCGGCCAGCACCGCCCAGAAGAAGATCCCGATGCAGAAGGCGATGAGGGCGAAGGTGCGCGCGCCGACCTGGGCCAGCCCGATGGCGCCGATGAGCCCGCCAGCGAGAATCGTCAGAAAGTTTCCCGGGTGAAACACGTGTGCGTCCACGGAGCCGGTCATCCACTCGGCCAGCAACCAGGCGCTGAGAACCCCGATTGCGATGACGCCGACACCGACGAGGATGCCGGCACCGAGCGGCCAGAGCTGCGCCATGGCGCCGCCGAGCAAGATGGCGACGACGGGCGCGAGCGAGCCGAACGGACCGAGAAACGGATGCCGCAGGTCGGCCAATAGGGAACCGCCGGCGCGCATACCGCACCAGGCATATGTGCCCAGAACACTGAGCCACGCGAACGCGGCGATTGCCCAAAGCGCGAGGCCGATGCCGGATGGCACGCCGAGAGCAGGAGTTGCAAGCGTCCAGGTGCCCGCGATGCCGCTCAGGCCGAACGGAATAGCGAAATAGTTGAGTGGCAGCCTGCTGCCGGCCCGCCCTATCGTGGCAGAGCCGCGATGGTCTGGGTTGCGACCGTCTTGTTCATGCCCCCAGGCTATGCCCACACGCGTGCGTGCGGGGCGACCGGTGCTGCGCGGGGCGACACACTACATTGGAAGTCTGCCGCTCTCTGGCTTCGTCGGCGGTGCGCAGGAGCGCTGAATGACTCCGGCTACGCGCAGAGGAGGAAACCGAAAATGAGCTTCCTGATCGTGGCAGTGGTCGGGCTGCTGGCCGTCGCCGCTGCCGCAGCCTTCGCTCCGCGCATGCGCATCGCGGCGCCACTGATCTTGGTGGTCGTCGGTATCGGGGTCAGCTTTCTGCCCTTCATTCCGGCGGTCGAGGTCGATCCGGAATGGATCCTCGCGGGTGTGCTTCCGCCGCTCTTGTACTCCGCATCGGTGTCGATGCCGACGATGAATTTCCGTCGTGAGTTCACAGCGATCGGCGGCCTTTCTGTCGCGCTCGTCGTGCTCTCCTCGCTCGTGATCGGCGTGTTTTTCGCCTGGATGATCCCTGGGCTCGGTTTCTGGTGGGGAATTGCGCTCGGCGCGATCGTCAGCCCGACGGATGCCGTCGCCACTTCGATCGTGAAGAAGGTCGGCGTTTCCGGCCGCGTCGTCTCTGTGCTTGAGGGCGAGAGCCTGCTCAATGACGCAACCGCTCTCGTTCTATTGCGCACGGCGATCGCAGGCACGGCCGCCGCGGTGTCGTTCTGGGGCGTGCTCGGCACCTTCGCGTACGCGGTGGCCGTTGCGGTGGTGTTCGGCTTCATCGTCGGCCACGTCAATCTGTGGGTGCGTTCGAAGGTCACCGATTCGACGGTCAATACGGTGATCTCCTTCACGGTGCCGTTCCTGGCCTCGATCCCTGCCGAGTTGCTCGGCGCATCCGGTCTGGTTGCCGCAGTGGTCGCCGGTCTCATCACCGGGCACGGCGCGGCGCGCCGACTGTCGCCTCAACACCGGTTGTCGGACAGCCAGAACTGGCACGTCATCGAGTTGGTACTCGAGGGTGCTGTCTTTCTGATCATGGGGCTCGAACTGTTCGGCATCGTCGTCGATGTGCAGGAGGCACACAGCGGCCTCGGGCTCGCCCTTGCTGTCGCAGCAGCCGCCCTCTTGCTGATTCTGCTCGTGCGAGCCGCGTACGTGAGCCCGCTCCTTGTCGGACTTCGCCGTCGCGCACGTAGAGCCGAACGGGTCAAACCCAGGCTGGATGTCATGCAGCAGAGGCTCGAGGGCGGCAAATCGGCTTTCACCGCGCCGCTACCTGGCCGCCCGACGCCCAATCCTGAACGCATCGAGCGGGTCAAGAGCCGCACGCGCCGCACGATTGCCGACATCGAGTTTCTGTTGGCGGCTCCGCTCGGGTGGCGAGACGGCGGCATCCTGGTCTGGGCGGGGATGCGCGGTGCGGTCACGGTTGCTGCGGCGCAAACGCTGCCCGCCGAGACGCCGAACCGGTCCCTTCTAGTCTTGATCGCGTTCATCGTTGCAGCGGGGTCGCTCCTGCTGCAGGGCGGCACGCTCCGTGCGTTCGTCGCCTGGATCAGACCAGTACCGGTGAGGGACGACCTGAACAATGAGGAGCGGCGGCGCATTCTCACGCTGCTGGCCGAAATCGACCACGATGTGAGGGCCGAGGCTGGCGACATGTCGGAGGACGAGGCTCACGCGGCAGCAAAGAAACTGGACCTGGCCGTGATCGCAGCGCAGCGTACCGCGCTGCTTGACGCCCGCGACGACGGCGCGTTCACGGCGGAGACTCTGAACGGGGCATTGGTCAATCTCGATGCCGATC
The DNA here is from genome assembly GCF_030866825.1 of Rathayibacter sp. SW19. NCBI lineage: Bacteria > Bacillati > Actinomycetota > Actinomycetes > Micrococcales > Microbacteriaceae > Rathayibacter > Rathayibacter soli. The sequence goes on along the minus strand of NZ_CP133020.1, from coordinate 4,516,028 downwards.
AGATCAGCATAGAACTCAAGGGTGCGCCGCCGGAGCTGTGAGCGCTTGTGCTCTGTAAACGCGTGTGCGTCGCGCCACTTCGTCCGCCGTGCGCCAGTTCAACCGGCGCACGTCACCGGAAGTGGCGCACAGGGCCGCCGGGCCGCACCAGAAACGCAGGGCGAGGTGCAGTCGAGCCGCCGCAGCGGCCCTGCCACTCAGAGTTCGACGCAGTCCGACCGGCATGTGCTGTCGGCGGATGCCGGCCCTGGCCTCGGCGCCGGGCGGTGCAACACCGCGCGAGACGGCGTGATCTGCAGGGCACCGTCGCTTGCGTCACCGGAGGCGTGGGCTTCGCCATCGACGATCAGCGAGTATCCGCCGTCCACGGCTGGCGGCCAAACCAGTGAGATGTTCGGATTCTGGCCTGCGTTGGTTCGTGAATGCGCGCTGGTGCCGGGGATCATGACGGCGGAGTCGCCGATGACCGGGTTCACCGCGGACGTATGAATCTGAGCGTTGTCACCGACCGTGATCAGATAGGCGAATCCGTAGCCTGCAGCCGTGTCGGCCAGCGATTCCATGTCGATTGTCTTGCCCATACTTCGAGGCTACGTCTCCGAGTGCTGCGGCGTCCAGCTATCCACTCCTACCGGCTGGCCGGAGGCCGCCAGCGCGAGCCGGTCGAGAAAGTGGTGCCAGCCGACGGCATGGCCGGCGGCGCGCTGCTCGGGCAGGTCGGTGTGCAGCAGATCTACTCGCGTTCCCGAAGCGATCGCGGTGAGCGCGAAGGTGACCCGCGAGCATCCGGGGGGCAAGTCGTCGCTGCCGGCGATGCCCCAGCTGACGGTCACCCGGTGCGGCGGCTCGACCTCGAGATACCGGCCGCGGATCGGGTAGCCGGCGATGTCGACTTCGAACCGGCCGTCCGGCTGCGCGTCGAGAACGGCGCGTTCGCCCATCCAGGTCAGCATGCCGTCTGGCGTGACGAGGTACGCGAAGACGGTCTCCGGAGTCGCATCGATGTCGATCGACGTTCGGAATTCAGCCACGGTGTTTCTCCTCCGGCGGCTCCTGAAGTTGGTCGCGCACCGATTCCAACGCGTGCGCTTCGACCGCCGACTTCAAGGCCACGAGTTGCGTCGGCCAGAAGTCGTCGAGGTAGTGTCGCACGGCAGCAAGGCCGTCACTGCGAACAACGAACAAGTGGCGCGTGCCGGCGCGTTCCTCGCTGACCAGCCCGGCGCTGCGCAAGACACGCAGGTGGTGCGAAACGGTTTGTTGCGACTGGGCGACCTGGGTCGCGATCTCGCCGACGGCCCGCGGATGCTGACGCACGGCGCGCAAGATCGCGCGCCGGTTGGTGTCCGCCAACGCTCGCAGTGCCGCGTCGACGGCCGCGTCGACCGCAGCGTCGTGGTCGAGTTCTCGTTCCTTCGGGTGGCTCGGAGTCATCGGGCGGTGCCTTTTCGGTGAGTTGGTCTGCGGTTCGGGCAAATACAAACATTCACTTGTACAAGAGAATGCTTGTGTTTTATTCTATCGTCGAGCAGTCGACAGACAACCCGCAGTGCAGGGCGGCGAACAAGTCCTCAGTGCAGAGCAGCAGAAAAGAACAGAAAGGCAGTGCGGCCATGGATTCAATACGCGCAAAAGCTATTGCAACGGCGTACATCGACACCGTCGGCAGAGGAGACCTTGCGCCCCTCGATGAGTTGCTGGCAGACGATCTCGTGGCGTCGGTCGGCGGCAACGTGTCGACCAAACAGGAGTGGATCGCGGCGCTGGGGCGCTTGCTGCCTGCGCTCGTGCGCAACGACATCCGGCATGCCTATGCCGACGGCGACAATGCCTGCGTCGTTTATGACTTCGTGACCAATACGCCAGCCGGCGCCGTCGTGTGCGTCGAGGATCTCGAAATCGACGCCGAAGGGCGCATCCGCAGAATCGAGTTGGTCTTCGACAAGGTCGCGTTCGCGCCCGTCAATGCGGCGCTGCAAGAACGCGCGGCGCGCGTGCCCTGAGCCTGTCGCACCGGACCCGAGCCGGAATACTTCGAGAGACCGGGCCGACGGGCGCGGAAGCAGGGGTCGCGCGGTTTGCGCGGATCTGTCACGATGGCGTTCATGGTTGAGGATGTGCGCAGTGCGGCGGATGCGGGGAGCGCGGTGAGCGCAGTCGTCGCGATCGACGCCCAGAGCTTCGAGCGCGCTGACCAGTGGGAAGCGTGGTTGGTTGCACACCACGCGGACTCCGACGGCGTGTGGCTGAAAATCGGCAAAAAGGGGTCGAAAAAGGTCGCGATCACGATCCGTGAAGCAGCCGATCTGGCATTGTGCTACGGCTGGATCGACAGCATCCGCCGAGGGTTAGATAATGATTACTTCCTGCAGAGGTACTCGCCTCGACGGCCACGCGGCGCGTGGTCGCGCGTGAATGTGGAGCGCGTCGAACAGCTGAGCGCCGAAGGCCGCATGCGCGAGCCCGGTCTCGCAGAAGTCGCCGCTGCCCAGGCCGACGGACGATGGGATGCCGCGTATGCGTCCCAGAGCGCCGCCATCGTTCCCGGAGACGTGACTGCTGCGCTCGCGGCAAACACGCGAGCGCGAGAACGGTTCGAACGGCTCAGCAAGACGGATAGATACCTTGCAATGCTGCCGGTGCTGAAGGCGCGAACTCCGTCGGGCCGTCAGGCGCGCATTGACCGACTGGTCGGTGAGCTGGCCGCCGGCACCTGGAGAGGGTCGCCATCAGCGGCGGGGGCGGAGTCATGAAGCTGAAGCTCGACCTGCATGAGATCTACAACAACGGCGCCGAGATCGACCGGGCACTTCGGGCGATCATCGACGAGGCCATCCAGAAGAAGGCCCCCCTTGTTGAGATCATCCCGGGCAAAGGATCCGGCGCGCTGAAGAAGCGCGTGCTGCGGTTCCTCGATCAGAAAGAGATCAAGGCGCTGTATCACCGGGTCGAAAAGGACTCGGACAACTTCGGCCGCGTGTTCGTGCACTTCCGCTGGAAGTAGCGTCGACGCGGTGCACGGCTGCCCCGCCCGGTGTCGCTCGGCCGTCTTACCGGACGGGGATCGGCGCGACTACGCGCGGGATCGCAGCGGCCGCGATCAGGCTGAGGATGCCGCACACCAACACAGCCAAGAACACCCCGGATGCCGATGCCACGATGGCCGCGCTGCTGTGCGAATTCGCGTGCGAACCGCTGATGATCGCATTGGCAATGGCACCGAAGACGGCGACGCCGACGGAACTGCCGATGGCACGCGCGAGCATGTTCGTGCCCGTGACGACGCCGCGCCGCCCCCAGTCGACAGCGGATTGTGCGGAGACGATAGCCGGGGTGGAGGCGAAGCCGAGCCCGGCGCCGACGGTGAAGCAGCATCCGGCGACGACCCACACGTTCGGCACCTCGACGCTCGCCAACAGTGCGCCCGAACCGAGGATGACAATCAGGATTCCGAGCACCGTTGTCGCGCGAAAGCCGAAGCGCATGTACACCCGGCCTGAGAATCCGGATGCGATCGGCCACCCGATCGACTGCGCAGCGACCGCGAGCCCCGCCAACAGCGGCACCGTGCCGATGGAGCCCTCGAGGTAGGTGGGGACGTAAGAGGTGAGGCCGATCAGAACGGCGCCGACTCCGAGTGAGACGAGCGTGGTGGTCAGCAGGAGCCGATGCTTGAACACCCACAGTGGCAACACGGCTTCGGCGGTGCGGCGTTCAACGACGACGAACGCGATGACGCACGCAGCGCCGAGAGCGAACCCGCCGATGCTGTACACCGAGTCCCATGCCCAGGCTTGGCCGCCTTCGAGCACAGCGAGGATCAGTAACGTCATGCCTGCGGTCAGCAGAATGGAGCCGGCGTAATCGATCTTCACCCGGTGACGTTCGACATGCTCATGGTAGGTGCGGATCAGCATGATTCCGGCGACCAGGCAGACCGGGATGTTGATGAAGAACACCCACCGCCAGGTGAGGAATTGGGAGAAGAGGCCGCCGATTGCCGGGCCGAGAACGGCCGCGATCGCCCACACGCTCGACAGATAGCCTTGCACCTTCGCGCGTTCTGCGACCGTGTAGATGTCACCGGCGATCGTGGCCGTGATGGGCTGGATCGCGCCTGCGCCTATGCCCTGTACGGCGCGGAACGCGATCAGTGCCCCCATGCTCCAGGCGAAGCCGCTCAGGATCGAGCCGAGCAGGAACAGGCTGATGCCGGCGAGGATGACCGGTTTTCGGCCGGGCGGGGTCGACTGGTGTCAGTTTATTCCGGCGCCTGAGTGCACTGTCGTGCGCCCAGAGGCGCAGCATCGCGAGGTGTACGCTTCAGCAGGAAGTGGGGGTGTTGCAATGAAAAAGGTGGGGCTGCGCTCAGTCGCGACGCTGGCGTGCGTTGGGCTCGCCGTCGTGCTGCTGTCCGGATGCGAGGCGAACGCATCCGCCGATCCGTCGGCTTCCGCGACGACGACGGCACAGAGCCCGGTCTCAGGCAATTTCGCCGGCAAGGTCTCCATCGGCAACGGCCGTGAACTGTACCTGCGCTGCGCAGGAACAGGGAGCCCGACCGTCGTGCTGGAATCCGGCATCCACGATTCGTCTGATCCTTGGACAATTGCCGAAACGCAACCGCCGTTGCCCAAAGAAGAGGCTGTCTTTCCGGCTCTCGCGAAGCGCACTCACGTGTGCATGTATGACCGGCCCGGCACAATCCGCTACGCGAGCCCCGCGGCGCTGACCACCCGGAGCACACCTGTGGCGATGCCGCGAACGCTGCCGAGCATGGTGTCTGATCTACACGCGCTGCTGACGAGTGCGAAAATTCCCGGCCCGTACGTGCTGGTCGGTCATTCCTACGGCGGAATGATCGTGCGGCTGTTCGCGCAGACGCATCCGAATGACGTTGCCGGGCTCGTCTTGGTGGATGCTTTCGGCACCAACATCGAGCAGCTGTTCGGCAGTCAGTGGGCGCGTTACACCGAGCTTCTCAACCAGCCCGGCACGGCGCTGGACAAGAAAGCCGACTTCGAAACGGTCGACGTCAATGGTGCGATCCGCGCCATCGTGCAGGGGCCGCCGTTGCCGGCCGTGCCTCTGGTCGTGCTGAGCAAGACGGAGCCGTTTGCGACGGCGGAGGGTGTTCCCTCTGACTTGACGCAGACCCTCGAGAAGGTCTGGCCCGCGGTTCAGACAGCGCTGGTCGAGCTGGAGCCGCAGACGCCGCACGTCTTCGTCACCGGTAGCGACCACTATGTGCAGATGAACGACCCCGATCTCGTTACGAGCATGGTCGAACTCGTCATCGGCCGACGCTAGGCCGCCGCAAGCGCCTGTCCCTGAGCTTGCCGAAGGGCGAGTGTATCGAGACCTCGCTGCCGGGGTCTCGATACGCTCGTTCCTCGCTACTCGACCAACGGGGAGTGTATCGTTCGGTGGTCGAGTAACGAGCGCCTGTCCCTGAGCTTGCCGAAGGGCGAGTGTATCGAGACCTGGCTGCCGGGGTCTCGATACGCTCGTTCCTCGCTACTCGACCACCGCAATCGCGCAAAGCGACGAGTTGGAAAAGCCCCTGTAGCCCCGGTACGGCAGGTCGGCTGACGGGCTCAGGTTGCGAAGATGTTCGCCCACGGCCGGATCTCCCACGATTCGACCTGGCCGCTGACGACGAAGGGATCGCGATGTGCGAAGTCTTCGGCTTGTTCGCGGGAGGTCAGGATTCCCATCGTGGTGACCGGTTGGTCGGGGTGATCGAGAAACGCCCCAGCCATGAGCAGAGCGCCGCTTCGATGCAACTCTTTCGATCGTGCCACGTGCTCGCGGAGTTGCGCCGGCGCCAGCTCGGCGACCTCAGCCATTGAGTAGAACCGCGTTGTCATCGTGACGACGAAATAGGTCGGCTGCTCACTCGTCTCGCGGGCAGTATCACTGGTTTGGAGCTCATTCATCAGGTTTCTCCTCGCTCGCCTGTTTCATCCTGACGACTCGAGCCTGAGGAGGCAACCGTTTGTTGTGCGTCCGCTGCGGCCTGATCCGCTACGGCCTGATCTGCTGCGTCCTGGTCCGGTGCTCTGGTCGCGGAGCTCAGGTGCCGGCCAGTTCGGCCACAATGCGTTCGATCCGTCGCGCACGGGTCTGCTCGGTTCGGGCGCCGGACACCGCGAGAACGTGCCGGCGCTGATTGCTGTATGAGAGGGCAGCGAAGCGCTCGGCCTGCCCTGCGCCGGCCAGCGCTATCGCGAGATCCGGCGGGATCTCGACCGTCCGTGGTGCAGCGTCGCGTTCGACGGCAACCGTGAGCAGGTCGCCCGCCGTAAGGCCCGCTGCCGCCCTGATCTCCGCGCTGACGGGTATCTTGGCAATTCCACCCATGTACGCGATTGTGCTCGGGTATCTGACGGATGCGATCGTGACGGCAACGGGGATACGGCGCTGACCGCCGAGCTTCGCCACGACATCGTCCGGAACGGTGATGCCTGTCGCGGTCTTGCCGTCACGCTGCAGCGTGGCCTTGAATTCAATGCTCATCTTGCAACCTGCTCCTGTTGTGTATCTTGCGCCATTGAGTGTCTTGCGCCGTCAGCCGGTGGAGCAACAGGGCTCGCAAGCGCGTTTATGCTACCTGCCACCGTTCCTTCTCGCGACCGTTTGAACTGTACCGACCAGTTCAGAATTGACTTGAACACTACTGGGCAGTAGCGTTCGGGTCAAGGGGGGATTTCGTGCAACGGAAGAGCGACATCATTCTGGTCCACGCCCGCGTTCTGTTCCTCGAGCGCGGATACGACGGGACAACCCTGGATGACGTCGCGGCTGCGAGCGGGGTCGCGAAGACGACCGTTTACAACAACTTCAGCGACAAGCAAAAACTCTTTTCTGCCGTGATCGATTCGATCAACGATCGTTCGGCGGAAATCACAGCCACGGTGGCGGGAATGCTGAACTCGTCAGAGCCGATCGAAACGCGACTGCATCGATTCGGTGCGGCCGTCCTCGCAGGGGTGCTGCAGCCATCCGTTGTTCAATTGCGACGGCTCGCCATCTCTGAAGCACTCCGATTTCCCGAGCTCATCGCCCGCTATTGGGAGGTCGGCCCGCTTCGGACGATCGAGATCCTCACGGATGCGCTTCGCCAGTCCGCGTACCGCGGGGAGCTTACCGTGGACGACCCGGAGGCTGCCGCAACCGGATTGGCATACGCTCTGGTTGGCCCGATGCAAGATCGGGCGCTCCTTCTCCCGCGCGCGGAGATCGCCGCGCCCGAAGTTGAACGGCACGTCGCCAGCGTGATCAGCGCATTCATTCGCGGCCACCGCCGAGGCGAGAGCGACTGACGGTGACATCTCGAATGCGCTAGCTCCGCGTTCAGCCAGCGGGAACGCCGAGGTGGTCGCGCTCGAGCGCGGTGCGGCGTGCTGACAGTGCATCGATGGCGGCGACCAGTTGGGCTGAGCTGACGGCGCCGTCGATGAGTTCGCTCGCGTAGTCGGTGAAGGTGCGTTCCGCGGCCGCGACGAGCTCAAACCCGAGCGGGGTCAGGGCCAGCAGCGACGAGCGCCGATCTGAGGGATGCGGAACCCGTCGGGACCACCCCTGGTGTTCCAGCCGATCGGCCGCCTTGCTGGTGGCGCCGACACCGATGGCGAAGGATGCCGCCACGTCGGCTACACGCGACTGCGGATTGTCCCGGAGATAGCGAAGAAACTCGAACTGCGAGGTGACGATGCCGTGCCGCTGCCTGAGCCGATCGTTGAGCGCGTTGTAGAGCCGCGTCTCACAGCGCGCCGAGCACGATCCTGTACTTCCACGGCGGTGGCAACGTGTTCGGGTCCCCTGACACGGCGATGTCGCTGACCTCCGCACTTGTTGCTCGTACGGGCATCCGGTCTCTGTCGCTCGACTATCGCCTTGCGCCGGAGCACCCGTTTCCCGCCGCCATTGACGACGGAGTCGCCGCCTTCCGCGCGTTGTTGGAGAGCGGCACCGACGCGGGCAAGATTGCGTTTGCCGGAGACTCCGCGGGCGGTGGGCTTTGAGTCACGACCTGCCTCGCGGCCCGAGCGGCCGGCTTGCCGATGCCGGCCGCGCTTGTGGCGTTCTCGCCAGCCCTGGACTACACGCGTTCTGGGGCAAGCATGGCGACCAAGGCCGGCGTTGATCCGATCTTCACGCGGGACAGTCTTGGCCGCACCTTCGCAATGTACGTCGCCGGTCAGGACCCGAATCAAGAACTCCTGACGCCGGCCACGCTAGCTGATTTGACCGGATTTCCGCCTCTGTTGCTGCAAGTCGGAGCCAACGAGCTCCTGCTCGATGACTCCACTCGCTTGGCGGAGGGCGCACTGGAAGCAGGAGTTGACGTCATTCTGGACGTCACTGCCGATGCTCCCCACGTATTCCAGTCATTCGTCGGGGTGCTCGACGAAGCCGATCAAGCCCTGGACCGCGCCGCGCTGTTTCTCATGCAGCACCTCGCCTGACGGCGACGGAACGGGGTCGGTCAGCGACAAGTGGCATCACAGTGTCCGGTTCGCAGCGTCGGGTTCGTCGTGTCAGGGTCGTCGTCTCGGGGTCGTCGTGTCGGGTTAGTCGTCTTGGCTTCGACCACTTGATGACGGTGCGGTGCGTTGCCCCAGACGCACAAACGACCGGGCCCGAAGTTGAGAGGAGTCGACCATGACCGATGCCGATGTGACAGTCATTGAGCTTCCCGCGGATAATGCAGAGGCCGTTCAATGGCTACGAGCAGAACTCCGCGCGGCCAAGCGCAGGCGTGCCGAAGATCGGCGCGACGCGATGTTCGACGCATACCGTACGCTGCCGTTCGGCGGTGTCAATGCGAATAGCCGCTGACGCGTGCTGATTCGATTTCGTCAGGGCGTCGTGACGCCGGACATGTGATCGTTGACGTGTCGCGTTGCGGTCTTGAGCAGTCGAATGGCCGTTTCGAGTTCCGCGTCATCGGATTAGCGTCGCAGCGACCGTCGCTTCCACCCCGAGCGTCTCAAGGAGTTGCGGATCGGCGAGTACCTCGAGCGCGATGATCCGGTCGTCCTCGATATCGAAGGCCATGATCGATACAACGCGATCGTGCATGATCGCCGCGACGCCGGGAAGGCCATCGATGAGGATCGGCGTTGAGTGGGCTGCGAGCCGAGCCGCCAGCACGGCCTGTTCCGCAATGGCCCGTGCACCTTCGAGGAGCTGGGTGGTGCCGGCGTAGCGGGCATGGAGCACGGCACCATCATCGAGCAACGCGAGAAGTGCGCCGATGTTGCCGTCTCGCGCTGCGGCCAACCACGCCTCGACAATGCGCCGACCCCGCTGACGGTTCGGACGCGTCGGCTCCTCGGCGCCCCGCACCCGCCGACGTGCGCGCGAGGCGAGCTGGCGGGCAGCATCCGTCGAACGCTCAAGCACGGCCGCAATCTCGTCGAAGGGCTGATCGAAGACGTCATGAAGAACGAACGCGATCCGCTCCGCCGGGCTCAGTGTCTCGAGAAGGACGAGCATGGCGATGCTGACTTGGTCGCTTTGGGCAATCAGCTCCGCAGGATCTGCGGCGACCGAGACAGGCTCATCCCACCAGGGTGCGACCTGCCAGGAACGTTCACGCGTTCGGCGCGGCGCACGCAACAGGTCGAGACTCACGCGGGACACGACGGTGGTGAGCCATGCCGGGAAGTTTTCGATGCTATCGGCATCCGCACGATCCAGTCGCAGCCAGGTCTCCTGCACCGCATCATCCGCATCGGCTGTGGAGCCGAGCAATCTCGTTGCGATGGCGAGGAGCCGGGGTCGCTCGGTCTCGAACCGTCTGGCAAGAATTCTTCGATCAGTCATGTCACATCTCCTCGATGTCGATCGTCGGGATGTTGACGAGGGAACGGCCTCGGTTGTGACATGAAAGGACGAAAATCATGAATTCACCTGTGCTTGTGACCGGTGGCACTGGGACCATCGGCAGTCGAGTGGTGTCGATGCTACGTCAAGCGGGCAGTGATGTGCGGGTTCTGTCTCGCCATCCTCGCGCGAATGAGCCCGGAATCCAGCATGTCGAGGGCGATACGCTCGCGGGGCGTGGGCTCACGGAGGCATTGGGTGGCATCGAGGTCGTGGTGCATCTCGCAGGAGCCCCGAAGGGCGACGATGTTGCAACTAAGAACGTCGCTGCTGCGTCGAAGACCGCGAATGTGCGGCACCTGATCCTCATTTCCGTGATCGGTGCCGACCGGATGCCGATTGGCTACTTCCGCGCGAAAGCGGGGGCCGAGCGCGCGCTCGCGGAGTCGGGTGTGCCGTGGAGCGTGTTGCGGGCGGCCCAATTGCACGAGTTCATGTTGCCGATTGTGCGGGGTCTGACAAAGCTCCCACTGCTGCTGCTGCCCGGTGGTCTGCGGTTCGAGCCGGTAAATGTCGATGAGGTGGCCGCTCGACTCACCGAGTTAGCGCTCGGTTCACCTGCCGGCCGAGTCGCGGATGCCGCCGGCCCGGACGTTCTCGATATCCGGCAGCTGGCATCCGCGTATGTCGGTGCGATGGGCCGACGCCGTCGACCTGGCCTGCCGGTTCGCATCCCCGGTGCGGTCGGCCGCGCTTACCGTGCCGGAGACAATCTCGCCGGGGAGTTCGTGAAACGGGGCGAGCGGGGCTGGGCGGAGTTCCTGACCGAGCTTCAGCTGAAGTCAGCTGATCGCACCAACGAACGGGGTGATGATCGCACGAGTGCCGGCTCCGCACGGTAGAAGCCAAAACCGCACTTGGCGTATTGCCGGAATCCGACTTTCTGCCCGACGGCTGACTGGTGAGGAACTGTTGACGTTTGGGGGCTGCTCGGAGGCCTCCCGGCGGCTGGCTCATCGATCGCATCGCACCCGGCCGCACCGTGGTCGTGCCGATCATGCTGCTCAACGGGGTGGGTGCCTGGGCGGTCTCCACACCGAACAATCATCGGATGGTGACGCTTACGGCGACGCCGCCCGCTCCCTGTCGTGCGGAGCGGGCGGCGTTGCGTGTGCACTCGCGCGTGGTCGCGCGATCGCGGCGTTTGGTCAGCTGAATTTGTGGCGATAGATGCTGATGGCCCAGGCATAGACGATGACCAGGATGCCGATCAGCCACGCGAGGGCGATCCAAATGTCACCGCCGACGGGCTGCCCGGCGAACAGCGCACGCACACTGTCCACGATCGAGGTCACAGGTTGGTTCTGTGCGAACCAGGCGACCGGGCCGGGCATCGAGGCTGTCGGCACAAACGCGGAGCTGATGAACGGGAGGAAGATCAGCGGGTAACTGAACGCGCTGGCCCCGTCAACGGTCTTCGCGGAGAGACCCGCGATCACGGCAAGCCAGGTCAATGCCAGCGTGTACAGGACCAGGATCCCGGCCACCGCCAACCACGCTCCAACCGACGCCCCGGTACGGAAGCCGAGCAGTAACCCGACCCCGATGACGATCGCCATCGAGACCAGATTCGCGATCACGGAGGTGAACACGTGCCCCCACAGCACACTGGATCGGGCTATCGGCATCGACCGGAACCGTTCGAAGATACCGCCCTGCAAATCCATGAACAGCCGATAGGCGGTATACGCCACCCCGGACGCAATTGTGATCAACAGAATCCCCGGCAGCATGTAATTGATGTAGGACTGGTCCGACCCGGTGTGGATCGCCCCACCCAGCACGTACACGAACAACAGCATCATCGCGACCGGGGTGATCGCTGTCGTGATGATCGTGTCCGGGCTGCGCAGGATATGCCGCATCGAACGACCGGTCAACACCGTGGTATCACTCAGAATCTGAGTACTCATCGGGACTCCTTCCTAGCCGAGACGGCAGGATCGCCGCTGGTGGTGTCGCCGACGAGGGTGAGGAAGACATCCTCCAAGGTCGGCTGCTTCTCGACATACTCGACTGTGGCCGGCGGCAGCAACGTCCTCAGCTCGGCCAAGGTCCCGCTCTGGATGATCCGACCCTGATGCAGGATCGCGATCCGGTCCGCGAGTTCCTCCGCCTCGTCCAGTGTCTGCGTCGTCAGCAACACCGTCGTACCCTGAACGGCCAATTTCTTCACGGTCTGCCACACCTCGATCCGCGACTGCGGGTCCAGCCCTGTGGTGGGCTCATCAAGGAAAATGACCGGCGGGTTCCCGATCAGGCTCATCGAAATATCCAGCCGGCGCCGCATCCCACCCGAATACGTCGCCACCCGCCGGTCTCCCGCGTCGACCAGATCGAACCGAGCCAGCAGTTCATCCGCGATCCCCCCGGGATCGACCAGATGCCGCAAGCGGGCCACCAGGATCAGATTCTCTCGACCCGTCAACACCTCATCGACCGCGGCGAACTGCCCCGTCAGGCTGATCGACTCCCGCACTTCACCCGGATTCACGGCGACATCGAAGCCGAACACGCTAGCGCTGCCCGCATCGGCCTTGAGCAAGGTCGACAGAATTCGCACCAGTGTCGTCTTACCCGCACCGTTCGACCCGAGCAACGCGAAAATGGTTCCCCGCGTCACGTCAAAATCGACCCCGCGCAACACCTCCAACTTCTTAAATGACTTCTGCACACCCCGCACCCGAATCACCGGGTCACGAGTCTGATTGGTGATCATATCCAGTTCTCCTTCTCGGTTCTCGGGTGCGTTCACGCCCGACCGTCGGCGGCCCGAGCGCCCCCGACTTGACGAGTTGCGGCTTGGTCAATGGCGTTCGTCAGGCGCTTGCGCTCCTTATCGATCCACTGCGTGCCGTCGTAGGCCTGCGCGAATGATTCCGCGAACTCCACCGGGTCCTCCCCGACAATCTCGCGCACCGGGGTGCCGTCAATCGCGGCCCGTTCCCACAGGTCGGCCAAGTCGCCGAACATCGTTACGAGTTTGTCGCCGTCGGTGACGCCCCCGTAGTAGATGAAGTACCGGTGCATGGCTTTCGCGGCCGTGCCATACGGTCCGGGCAAAGCATCAATCCTCGCCTTATCCCGCTTGTACTGTTTCTTCTGCTCCAGCGAGCCCGTGACGGTTTCAATCCAATTTGCAGCCATCTCAGTTCTTTCCTTCTGTGTTCAACTCGGAGCCGTTATCGTCGTCTTGCGAAGCTCCTGCAATCAGCATGAAGGGTTAACCCTGCGTCAAGGTCAAGCTGAATTTGACAACCACGTTTCGCCGCGGCTGGCCGCACGAGTATGTGTGACGCCGAGCCGTCGAGGGCTTAGTTGCCGACGTTACGAAGGTTGGACACGCGAACGCATCCAATTGCTTGTCGCACGGCTTAGATGTCGCGCCTGTCGGCGGGCACGCGCTCGACGCGGGTCCAACCTTTCCAGCCCCGCTCCTCGAGGATCGCTAGAAGCCGCTCGGCGACCGGTGAGGATTCGACGGTGGTGGTGTCCAGCAGGTCAACGAAGGGGTCGTCGAGATCGTTGTTACCCATATCACCTGCCTCGACGGCGCGAACCATCAGCCGCTCCAAGATGTCGGCGACTTCTGTCACTCGTGGGTCGTCGGCCGGCCAGTCGAGGGCACCGCTCAGCAGGCTGTAAAGCCGCATCATATCGGGATCGGCCAGCTCTTCGTGCTTCTTGGCGATGATGGAGTCGATCTGCTGCGGCACCTGGGCTGCGAGCATGATCCAGCTGTCCCGCTCCAACTCGATGTACCGCTCCCCGACACCGAGACCGCGCAACCGGTCGAGGTAATCGACGACGCCCTGCGGGAGCGCCAGATGCTCGCCCGCGGCGAGTCTGGCGATTCGCTTGCGATTGCCCTGAAGTCGCCGGATCTCGGCGCGCAGCTTCTTGTCGATCTCTCGTACTGAACCGGCGAACGCCTCCGGCCCGGCGTCGAGGAGCTCCTGCACCCGGGCCAGCGGCACGCCGGCATCCGCCAGGGTGCGGATGCGGATCAGTCGCACCACCGCGGCGGCGTCGTATGCGCGGTACCCGGAGCGGTCACGTTCGGGCTCCGGCAGTAGTCCGACCTGGTGGTAGTGGCGTACAGCCCGTACCGTCACTCCGGCGTATGTTGCCAACTGGCTGATGGTGAGCATGTCTCCAGACTGCCTCAACTCGTTTCGCGGTGCTATCCGGCCTTCGAAGCCCGATAGACAGCGTTCGCCAGGCGACGACGCTCCTTGTGCAGCCACTGCGAGCCGCGATGGCGCCCGTAGTGCCGCACGAAGCTCTCCGCGAGCTCCACCGGGCGCTCACCCACGAGTGCGCCGGTGACCTGCTCGATGCATCCTGTAGCGCTCATGATTACTCACCTTCTTCCTGCTCTTGCTTGTTGTTCTGTTGTTCATTGGAGTGTTCGACGAGATGGCGGAGCTGTTCGATCCGCTCTGCGAGAAAGCTCCATGTGCGCCAGAACTCGTCGAGGTACTTGCTGCCCTGTGCGTTCAGCGAGTACACCTTGCGCGGCGGCCCCTTCTCAGACGCGACCTTCTCCACGTCGACGAAGCCGCGCTGCTCGATGCGCACCAGTAGCGCGTACACAGTGCCCTCGACGATGTCGGTGAAGCCCTGCTCGCGCAGCCACGCCGTGATCTCGTAGCCATACGCCCGTCGCTCAGCTAATACGCCGAGCACGATGCCCTCCAGGATGCCCTTGAGCATCTCCGTTGTCTGCCTTCCCATCGAACATGTCCCTGCTACTCAGTACGGCTAGCTACCAGTAGATAGTAACACTGACTAGCCGTTGCGCATACTGCCGCGACACCGCATCGCCCGCCGTGACTGCCGCCAACATCGCCGACGACATTGAAATGCACTGGTGGATACCGAAACAATCCAGTTTGGTGCACCGATCCGTTCGTGAATTCTTCACGGATTTCTTAGCTCGGACCCCGCTTTCACGCGACCAGTTTGTCCCCGAACTTTTTCCGTCAGTGAGTTTTCATGATTACCCTTCGAGGGGTTGACGTCCGTGTTGGCCCATTGCTTTTGCTTTCCAACGTCTCTTTCACCGTTTCCCCGGCGACCGTGTCGCACTGATCGGCCGTAACGGTGCAGGCAAGACCACACTGCTGAACGTCGTCGCGGGGTGGCTTGAACCGGCCGTCGGCGATGTCAGTATCACGAGTTCGGTCGGCTATCTGAGCCAGGATTCGGCAGTCGCCGATGCCGGCATGACGGTTTCGGATCGCAACTTGGCGGCGCGCGGTCTCGGCTTGGCGGCGTCGCTGATGGGGCAGCCTGTCGGAACGCTTTCGGAAGGGCAGCGGAGAAGAGTCGAGCTTGCTCGGATTCTCTTTTCCGGACATGAGATGCTGTTGCTCGACGAGCCGACCAATCATCTTGATGTGGAATCGCGTGGGTGGCTCCAGAGCTTTCTCACGAACTATCGTGGCGCGCTGATCCGTCAGCGTTACGCGCTTATGCCGAGAAGATGCACGCACGCGTGTCGACAGCTGTCGCGGCCAAGAACATGAAGCGCAGGGCAGGCCGGATACTCTAGGAACTAGAGCCCGCCCGGCACCCTGAGAGCGTGGCGCGTATCCGCTTGCCCGATCCGGCTCCGAGTGGGCGGCTGCCTCTCAGCACCGTCGGATTGGCGAAAGCGTACGGAGACCGGACGGTTCTCAAGGATCTGAACCGTGCCGTCGACCGGGGCGCCCGCATTGCGGTGCTCGGCGCCAACGGCGCAGGCAAGACGACGCCGCTGAAACTGCTCGCCGGGCTCGCATACAGCGGAGCCAACGTGCTCCTCCTCGACGAACCGACGAACAATCTCGAGCTCGTGTCGCTTCCATGACCTCGGGCCGCTCGACCCCATGGGTTCACAGACCTGCGCGATCGATGAGGGCGCGCTTACGGATTCGCGAAGTGTTGCCCCATCGGGTCATCTCGCGGTCGTCGGACCGGTCAATCGCGCGTCCTGCGCGAGCAGCACCGTAAGCAAGTCCGCATGCAGTTGCCGCCGCCGCTCCTCCGGCACCGGTTGCAGCAACGCGTCGGCCAGCTGGCGCGCCATCCGGTCCAGCCGGGCGATCTCCCGCCGCCCGCTCACCGTCAGGCTCACCACCTTGCGGCGCCGGTCCGCGGGGTCGACGGCGCGGATGACCAGGCTATGAGCCTCCAGATCGTCGACCGTTGCGGTGACGTCGCTTGGATCGAGGTCGAGGCGATGACCGAGGTCGAGCTGGGTGGCTGGGGTCTCGTCCAGCACAGCCAGCACCGCCATGTGCCGCATACGCATACCGCGTGCGGCGAGCGCCTCGTCCAAGTCGCGCTTGGCGATCTTCGCCGCCTGTGAGAGCAAGTAGGTGGTCAACGCGGTTAGCCGTGGCGGACGGCTAGTAAAGTGCAACACACCACAATGGTACGATATGACCAATTATTGGTATGCACCAAGGAGTCATCTTATGGAAGGCTTGCGGAGCCTGCTGCTCGGCCACTTCACCGGTGTCGACGAACTGCATGCCAGCCCGTGGTCCGAAGCCCAAACAGCGAGGGTCGAAATGAGCTGCACCGCGGAGCTGGGCGACGCGCTGATCGTCATGCGGGTCACAGAAACCCGCCCAGCGGGCAGCTTCGACGCCCTCAACGTCTTTATGACCGACCGCGACACCGGCGAGGTGCTGCTCTACGGCTTCGACGACCTCGGATACCCACCCGAACCACCAGCGCGCGGCCGATACGCCAACGCCCAGATCGATTTGCTCCGCTCCACACCACGCGGTCACAGCCGCACCACTTTCACGCGCACCGCGACCGGGCTGCGATGGAGCAAACAATTCCGTCCTGCCGCCGATGAGGCCTGGCAGCCGGTGGTCACCGGAACCCTGCAGCGGGATGCGGCTGCCGCTGATCGATCGAGTTAGAGCCAGGCGGTTGACCGGTCTGCCACATGGGCGGTTGTGGTGTTTCGTGGGAGTCCTAAGGCTACGACGAGTGCGCAAACAACGAGTGCGGCAGCAATGAAGAAGGCGGCATGGTAGGCGCCGTCGAGCGATTCGGCGTGGCTGTTGCCGGCGACTTCGAGGCTGGCGGTACGCGCGGTGACGACGGCACTGAGGACTGCGAGTCCGACCGCTCCGCCCATTTGCTGGGTGGTGTTGAGCAGGCCGGAAGCGACGCCGGAGCGGCTCGGATCGACTGATGCCATTCCGAGGCCCGAGATGGCAGGTGCTGCGAGGCCGAAGCCGAGGCCGATCGCGAGGCTGGCTAGAAGGAACTCAACGAGGTAGGCGCCGTCGGGTCGTGTGAAGCAGAGAAGAATGAATGCGATCGAGATCAGTGCCAGCCCGATGATGAGGGTTGGTCGCTGTCCGACGCGGCCGATGAATCGGGAGGAGAGCCCGAGCGATACGGCGGCAATGACGATTGCGATTGGGACGAATGCGAGCCCGGCCTGCAGCGGGTTGAATCCGAGGACTTGTTGGAGATAGAGCGTTCCGAAGTAGAGCAGGCCGAACATGCTTGCGATCACGAGGAACTGCACGAGATTGGCCGCCGACAGCGTTCGCGACCGGAACATGCTCAGCGGCAGAAGCGGGTCGCGCGTATTGGCCTCGCGAACGAGGAATCCGGTGAGCAACAGGGCGCAAACCAAGGCAAGGGCGAGAGTCTGCGCCGAACCCCAGCCGATATTTCCTCCGTCGCTGATCGTGAAGACCGTGAGCATGATCCCCGTCGTGACCAACAGGGCGCCGAGGAAATCGGCTCTTCTGATCGATCCGCGCTCTGTTCCCTTTGGAACGACGCGGAGAGCAAGGATAATGACGGTTGCCCCAATAGGCACGTTGATCCAGAAGATCCAGTTCCAGCTGACCAGACCAGTGAGTACCCCGCCCAAGAGGGGGCCGACTGCGCCACCTCCCGCGGAGGCGAAACTGTACACGCCAATAGCCTTGGCTCGCTGCCGGCGGGCTGTGAACATTGTCGCGACCATGCCGAGGATGCATGCCGACGCGGCGGCCCCACCTACGCCCTGGATGAAGCGAAAGACGATCAGCATTGCCTTGGTCGTTGCGAACCCGCACAGAAACGACGCCACACCGAAGAGAGCGATCCCCAGGAGAAAGATCGCGCGGTGCCCGACCACGTCTCCCAGCCGGCCCGATAGCAGGAGCAGGCCGCCGAACGGAATCGCATACGCGTTGACAACCCAGACGAGACTCGCCTCTGAGAAGCCGAGGCTGTGCTGCAGTGTTGGTAAAGCCACGGTGACAATGTTCTGGTCGATCACGATCATGAGTTGGCCGGCGCAGAGCACGATCAGTGCGATCCAGCGCACCCGTGCGCGTGATTGCTCCGCTCGAATTGTCAAGGGATCTCCTTCTGAGAACTGGCAAGTAGTGTATTCTGAACTCCGAAGTTCAACTTTACTCAAAAGTTCAATTTCCGCAACCGTGGAGTATAGTGATCGAATGGCTCGAGGAGTCGTTGTTCGCGCAGATAAGGGAGAGGCAATCCTCGCTGCTGCCCTTGAGGTATTCGGACGTGACGGGTTCGGCGACGGAAAGGTCGAAGAGATCGCCAAGCTCGCTGGCGCGGCGAAGCCGACTATCTACAACCGATTTGGCGACAAGCGCAACCTGTTTACTCAAGCCGTCAATTACGGTGTCGTGCGCTCGGGCGAGCACACCATAGAGGCAATCGACTCCATCAATTTGCAGCCAGGTGACATCCGGGCCGAGCTCGAGCGTCTCGGCAATGACCTGGTGGACTGTATTGCACACGATGAAGGCGCCGCCGTGATCCGCCTGCAACTTGTAGAGCGACCGCGGTTTCCAGACATCATCGACGGCGATATCAACCGCAACCGCGCCATCGATGCCCTTGCCGGAAAACTCGCTCAGCTCTCAGCAACCGGATACCTGCGCCTCAACGACCCCCAGCGTGCGGCACGTCAATTCATTGCTTTGGTCACCGAGGACGCACTCGTCCGCAGCGGATTCGGCAGTCGTGTCCTCGCTCCCGAAGAGTTTGACGTCACGGTTCGCGACGGCGTCGATACCTTCCTCGCTGCTTTCAGCTAGCCCTGTTTGGCGATTGCTTTCGCCAAGGCACGATCACTCGAGGACTGCAAGGTCCAGTCGCTTCAGGCGTTCGGGATCGATCAAGGATTGAATTTCGAGGATTTTGCCGTTGATGACGAGGAAGCACATGACTGAGACGGGCCGTCCGTCGACGGTAACGACGACACCGGTGGAACCGTTCACCAACGCTGGATGAACGACAGCGTCGGTCCGGGAGAACATGGTCGCCCGGCTGGTGACGGCGGCGATGCCACGCAGTACCTGGGAGGCGTCCGGGCGCAGGTTGCCTCCGTCGGAACGCAGCACGACGTCGGGATGGAGTACTGCGATCAACCCCTCGAAGTCGCCAGCCCGTGCCGCGGTAAAGAAGGCAGCCACCACTTTCCGTTGCGCAGACCGATCGACATCGGGCGTCTGAACATCTGCGCCCTTGACTCGGCGTCTGGCTCTGCTGGCGAGCTGCCGTGTTGCCGCGGGTGTTCGTGCGACCAGCGGCGCAATGCCCTCGAAGGGGACATCGAAGATATCGTGCATGACGAACGCGAGCCGCTCTGCTGGGGCGAGCGTGTCGAGCACGATCTGGAGAGCCCGGCTAACCGAATCGGCCAGCAGTGCCTCGTCTTCGGGGTCGCATGCGTCCGCGCGGCTGATGACCGGTTCGGGAATGTGGAAGTCCGCGAGTAGCTCTGGGCGTGCGCGTCGTGCACGCAGCATGTTCAGGCAGACGCGGGACACGACGGTGGTCAGCCATCCGCCCAGGTTCTCCACGTCATCGGCTCCTGCACGGTTGAGGCGGAGCCAGGTGTCTTGGACGGCGTCCTCGGCTTCGACGCGCGAGCCGAGTATCCGGTAGGAGACGGCCGTCAGGCGCGGCCGGTGCTGCTCGAACTGCTCTGCCAGCCAGTCGTGCTCGGTCATTCGGTCACATCCGTTCGTCAAGAGGGGTCATAAGTAGTGACCCGGCAAAGGGCGGTGATGTGACGAGGAGACACGATGAACGCACGGCAGCAAACCGATCATGAGCACTCCTGGAGGCCACCCGAGGATAGTGTGAGCCGTGAGTCGGTTGACCACAGTGGCCAGCTGTCGCTCACGCAACTCCCGCACCGCCAATTGACGTTGCTGGCGATGTGCGTCTCCACGTTCATCATCCAACTCGACGTCACGATCGTAAACGTCGCGCTGCCCTCGATCCAGCATGGTCTGCACCTGAGCCCGGGTGACCTGGAATGGGTGATCAGCGCCTATGCCCTCAGCCTGGCCGGTCTTATCCCGCTGTGCGGAGCGCTGGGCGACCGATTCGGACGCAAACAGGTGTTCCTGATCGGAATGGCGATCTTCGCCTGCGGATCAATCGCTTGCGCGCTGTCCTCGAGCGCTGCAGCGCTTATTGCCTCCCGCGCCGCCCAGGGTGTCGGTGGGGCGGCCATGTTGGCGCTGACCCTGTCGCTCATCACCGAGGCTTTCCCCGCCAAAACCCGTGCCGGTGCCATCGGCGCGTGGGCGGCTATCGGCGGAACCGGCTTCGGTGCCGGGCCGATCGCCGGCGGGATCTTGCTGACCTTCTTCGGCTGGGCATCCGTATTCTGGGTGAACGTTCCGTTTGCCGCCATCGGGCTCGGAATCACCGTGATTGCGGTCCGCGAATCGCGCAACACGGAGTCGCCGCGCCTGGATGTACTCGGGGTGACGACCAGCGCGATCGGCTTGATCGCAGTCACGTTCGGTCTCATCCAGTCTGCTTCGCACCCATGGGACTCCTGGCCGGTCGCCGCCCCACTGGTCGGCGGCACTGTGCTTCTCGTCGTTTTCGCGCTGTGGGAGCGTCGCACGTCGCACGCGATGCTCCCGTCGGCCTTGCTGCACGCCCGCAGCTTCGTCAGCGCGTCCGGCATCTACCTGATCGGCTACGCGGCCTTCAGCGGAGCGCTGTTCTATGTGACCCTGCTCTACCAGAACGTCGAAGACTGGTCGGTGCTACGAACCGGACTGTCGTGGCTGTTCATGAATGTCCCATTCTTGCTCGCGGCCCAGCTCGCCGGCCGGTTCGACCGCCGCTTCGGCGCCGCCACCGTGGTCACCATCGGATGCCTGGCGGCCGCCGCCGGGATGCTCACCTTGAGCGCAGCGAGCACCACGACGCCGTTCGTTCTCACCGCCGTCGGGTACGCGATTTCCGGCGCCGGCTTCGGAATCCTCACCCCGGGGACCGCACACGTGGCGATGCGCGATGTTCCCGCGGGCATTTCTGGTACTGCATCAGGGATGCTCAACGCATCCCGTCAGATCGGCACCTCGGTCGGACTCGCAGTGCTCGGCACGATCGGAGTCAACGCGGCCGTCTCCGCTTGGAACACGAACATCGCCGGGTTCCCTGCGTCGATCCGCGCCGCGGCAGCCAGACAGTCTCAAAACGTGACCGGCGCACGCATCAATGCGGTCATCGGGCAGCTCGGTTCGGCCTACCGGCACCCAGCCGCAGATTCGTTCCTCCACGGCTACCAGCTCGCGGTCGGGGTCGGTGCCATATGCCTTCTACTCGCCGCGCTCCTCGCCGTCATCGGGTTTCGACGCAAAACGAGCAGCGGGTCCCGCGAATAGTGCGTACCGCTGGCGCGAAATCGCCCGCCACAGCATCCTCCGTTCAGGCGATCGCCTCAGACGAACTCTTACGAACATCACAGGTGATGGCTAGAATCGGGGACACTCAGACACGGATCTGAGTCTCATTTTGGGGGGTTAGCCATGTCATCATCAGAGCAGGATGCCGACCAAGAGCTGTCCACGGCACTCGCGAAGGCTACGGATGCCGAGCTATTCGTCGCGTTCAGGAAGACCGGCGGTATTCGGGGAATCCACACGGAACTCACGCTCAGCGAGCACGACGGTACGCTCAGCGGCACGGACATCACGCAGCTTGGGAAGCTGCTTGAGGAGGTCGACTTCTTCAACGTCACCACTGACCATCTCGGCACGCCCATCACCGACGCCTTCACGTTCGTGATCACGGCAGCACGCGGACGCCGGCACCGAACCATCAGCACCGAATCCGGCGTCGGCAACGAACTGCTGGCCAAACTCGGGCCGCTGATCGGGTGGCTGGAAGAGCGAGCCCCCGCCCAGAAGCCCGAAGTGCCCCTCAGCTGACGGTTCGGCTAGACGAGCGTTACTGTTCGGTCAGACACTGTTCGGTCAGACGCTGTTCGGTCAGACGCTGTTCAGCCGCGCAGCGCCCATGCCCACTCTGGCGGCAGCGCCGCCGTGTTCACGAACACGTAGATCAGTCCGAAGACTGCCGAGACCGTCGATCCAATTCGTTGGCCTGCCATTTCGACCCTCAGTTCTTGTTCTGTGCCGCACGACCAGCACACCGCCTGACAATTCATCAGAGTGGACTCTGATCAATTGGAGGCACTCGTGCAGGACCCTGTTTCGAACGTCGGCGCGGCGCCCCGGGCCTATCGCTCTCAGGCCCGCAGCGATGGGGCCCGACTGACTCGGCAACGCATTACGCGAGCCGCGAGCGAGCTGTTCGCCGTGCACGGATTCGCAGGGACAACGGTCTCCGGCGCGGCGCTCGACCCTGCCGTGCTCGAGTTGCGAGCGCGGGCCGATCGTTACTGTCGCGAAGGGTTGCGCGGCCTCATCGCCACCCTCGTGCAAGCGGATGCGCTCTGCGCCGGGCTCACCGAAGTGCGTGCGCTGGACCGCGCGTGGATGCTCACCGACGTCATGCTCTACCTCGATGCGACCAACGGATGCGGCTGGTCTGACGACGAATACGAGGATTGGCTCGCAGACCTGCTGCAGCAGCAGCTTCTGAGCCCATGAGGGGGCAGGTGGTCGGGATGCGCTGGATCAACGGTCTGCCGGCGCAGCCGCCGATAGTTTGCTCAATCGGCGACCCGATGACGGAGCAACCGCCTTCGATGACACGGTCGGCGGCGTCAGCGGGGTGTGGGTCACCGGGCGGGCGCCCTCCGGCGACCCGGGAATACTGATCTACATCATGGTCGAGGCCATGCACGCGTCGATCGCGGCTGTCATCG
Source organism: Rathayibacter sp. SW19 (assembly GCF_030866825.1). NCBI lineage: Bacteria > Bacillati > Actinomycetota > Actinomycetes > Micrococcales > Microbacteriaceae > Rathayibacter > Rathayibacter soli. The sequence continues at coordinate 4,493,002 of NZ_CP133020.1, read as the reverse complement.
AGCACGGAGGCGAGATCGTGCTAGACGTCGGGGCCGACGCACCTGAGGTGACCGCGCGTTTCCGAGACCCGGCGGGCAATGTCATCGGCCTCTTTCAGGAACCGACGCTGGCGTCATGGGCAGCACCGCTTCAGCTGAGCCGCTTCAGCTGGGCCGCTTGGGCCGGTGTATGTTCGAGGCCGAGACCGGGTTCCCCATAGGTGTTGAGCACTTGGCCGATTACCACCCGATAGGGTCCGATCCAACGCTCGTGCTGCCTTTTGGCTTGGCGGTGCGTGTCCATCCCGACGAGCTTTTGGAGGGCGTCGAGGCTTTCCCAGTAATACACCTCCGAGTACAGCCCGGTTTCCGAGTTCTCCCACGCCTCCTCGCCAAGAAATCCCGGAATGATGCGAGCCCGTTCCGCTATCTCGTCGTTGAGGCGGTGAAAGTCGTCGTCGAGGGGCTTCGTGGCGAAGATGAATGTCGACGTGTACGTCGGGTGTTCCGTGCTCATGATCGCATTCTATTGTCCTAGGACATATGACACAATTATAAAATGATGTCGCTTGGTGGAATCGCCGGCTCCACTGCGGCGGAAATCGCATTGTCCGTTCGAGAACGAGTGGATAGCGGACTGCTTGCTCCGGGGGTGCCGCTGCCTCCGATCAGAGAGCTTGCGAGCGCCCTCGGTTTGAACCGCAACACGGTCGCCGCCGCGTATGCGCAGCTGGGTGCGGCCGGTGTCGTGGAGTCGCGGCGGCGCGCGGGAACGATCGTGCGCGGGCTGCCTCGCGTACGCGGGGAGGGTGCAACGTCGCCGACCACCACGATCAACTTGGCTGCCGGCAACCCGGATGCGTCGCTGCTGCCGCCGATCACGAGCGACTTCTTGCGCGGCTACACGCCCCTCCTCTACGGTGCCGTGCCCGTCTCACCGGCACTGAGAAATTGGGCGGCTACCCACATGTCCCCGGATGTCGTCGACTCGACGCATGACCTCATCGTCACCCACGGGGCCGTGGACGCTGTGGAACGCCTGCTCGACGCGTATCTGACACGCGGCGACCTGGTCGCCGTGGAGGATCCGTGCTTCCTGTCGAGCATCGGAACGCTGCGATTAAATGGCTACCGGTCGGCCCCGATCACCGTCGACCGTCACGGAATACGCCCGGACGCGCTTGAGGCAGCACTGGCGACCGGAGCCCGAGCGGTGATCTGCACGCCACGAGCGCACAACCCGACGGGGGCGAGCGTGACACCCCAGCGGGCACTCGAGCTCGCCGCGGTACTCGAACGATATCCGAACGTCGTGGTGATCGAGGACGATCACTTCTCGGCGATCTCCGCCAAACCATACAACCGGATCACCCCGGCCTCGACATCGCACTGGGCGCTCGTGCGCTCTGTATCCAAGTTCCTCGGACCGGATCTGCGCGTCGCCCTGGTGCTCGCCGATCCCGAGACATGCTCCCGGCTCGGCAGCCGACTGAGCTCCGCGACAACCTGGGTCAGCCACATCCTGCAACACATCGTCGCCACCATGCTCGACCACCCCGTGGTGCTCGCACTGTTGGACCAGGCTCGCGCTGCGTACACCACCCGCAGCTCCGGCCTCACCGCAGCACTGGGCGCGCGCAACATCTCCGTCAACCCCGACACGGACGGTCTGAACGTGTGGATCCCGGTAGACGTTCCGGAAGCCCGCGTTGTCACTGAGCTGAGCAGGCTCGGTTGGTGCGTGCAGCCCGGCTCCGCCTTTGCCCTCACCGACCGTGCCGCACGAGCGATCCGTGTCACCACGGCGACCATGAGCGCCGACGATGCCGTCCGCTTCGCCCACGACCTGGCAGGAATCCTCAGGCCCATCGCCAACCTAGCATCCCAGTAGCATGCAAAAGTCATGCTATGGCGAATCTGCAGATCGAGGGGCTTCCAGCTGAGATGCATGAAGCGCTCCGCCGCAAAGCACGTGCCGAGCACACGACGATGAGCCGTCTGGTGATGGACATGATCCAACGCGATCCCGCGCGTGCGCATGGACGAATGGATCGCGCGCAATCGCGCCGAAGCGCCGCATGTCGATGTCGACGTCGTTGCACTGCCCGACGAGGTCTGCGAGGAATATGATCCTCGTTGACGCAAGCGCCGTCGTGGTTACCTGACTGATGCTGCGCGGCCGAGCGTTCTGATCGGGGCTCGTCACAAGGCAGCACACATTGCGGCAAGCTGACTCGTCAGGTCAGCATCTGGTCCGGGTTTTGGTTCCTTTGCTGCCCGGAGGAACGCAGCTAGGACGTTGCCGCCGGCCTCGGCCCCTTCCTTGGCAACCTCGCCACCCGCTTCCCGGTCACGGTGCCGCGATGACGACTCTGACAGCAAGAGGCACCTTCAACGCAGGGGGACGGGCACGCCACCTAAAAGATGACGAGTACCAGTCACAACCCGACAGTCACCGTGGAAACAACAGATACGCCCATTGGCACCATATCCGTACGTGTTGTAAACTTGAGTCGACTTGGCTCAAGTTCGCAAAGCAAGGCGCTTCAACAGATGCGGCGACACCATAGGAAGGACGTTAGATGGCAAACATGCAGGGCGCGCCCTCCAGCCAGGAGGAGCAGAAGAGTGCTCTCGAACAGTACGGAATCGACCTCACGGCGTTGGCGAAAGCCGGCAAGCTCGACCCCGTGATCGGCCGCGACGCCGAGATCCGCCGCGTCAGCCAGGTGCTGACTCGGCGCACGAAGAACAACCCGGTGCTGATTGGGGAGCCCGGCGTCGGTAAGACGGCGGTGGTCGAAGGGCTCGCCCAGCGCATCGTTGCGGGCGACGTCGCTGACTCGCTCAAAGGCAAGCGACTCGTCTCACTCGACCTCAGCGCGCTCGTGGCCGGCGCGATGTACCGCGGTCAGTTCGAAGAGCGACTGAAGAGTGTGCTCAAGGAGATCAATGAGGCGAACGGTGAGATCATCACGTTCGTCGACGAACTGCACACGTTGATGGGCGCCGGTGGCGGCGAAGGATCGGTGGCGGCATCCAACATGCTCAAGCCGATGCTCGCCCGCGGTGAGCTGCGCCTGATCGGAGCCACCACGCTTAACGAGTACCGCGAATTCATCGAGAAGGATGCCGCGCTCGAGCGCCGCTTCCAGCAGGTCTACGTGGGCGAGCCATCCGTCGAAGACACCGTCGCGATTCTGCGCGGACTCAAGGGCGCCTATGAGGCGCACCACGGGGTGACGATCTCGGACGGCGCCCTGGTCGCTGCGGCGGCACTGAGCAATCGCTACATCAGCTCGCGTCAACTGCCGGACAAGGCGATCGACCTCATCGACGAAGCGATGAGCCGGTTGAAGATGGAGATCGATTCGTCTCCTGTTGAGATCGACGAACTCGATCGGCAGGTCGCCCGCATGAAGGTCGAGGAACTCGCGCTAAAAAAGGAGAAGGACGACTCTTCCAAGGAACGGCTCGCGAAACTGCGTGAAGAGCTCGCGGAAAAGAGCGAGCAGCTCGCTGTGCTCGAAGCACGGTGGGCACGGGAGAAGGCATCGCTCAACGCTGTGGGCGATCTCAAGAAACAGCTCGATGACGCAACGCGCGCGCGCGATCGTGCCATGCGCGAGGCGAACTATGCCGAGGCGTCCAAGCTCGAATACACCACCATCAAGCAGCTGCAGGAGCAACTGGCCGCCGCGGAGCAGGCGGACGCGTCGGGCAGTACGCCGGATGGTCAGCCGCGGATGGTCAACGAACAGGTCACCGAAGAAGACATCGCCGCCGTTATCGCGGCCTGGACCGGCATCCCTGTCGGCCGCCTCCTCGAGGGCGAGACCGAGAAGCTGCTGCACTTGGAGGCCGAACTCGGCAAGCGGCTGATCGGGCAAAAGCCCGCCGTGCGGGCAGTGGCGGATGCCGTTCGGCGCGCTCGTGCGGGCATCTCCGACCCGAACAGACCCACCGGTTCGTTCCTGTTCCTCGGGCCGACCGGCGTCGGCAAGACCGAGTTGGCCAAGGCGCTGGCGGAGTTCCTGTTCGACGACGAGCACGCGATGGTGCGCATTGACATGAGCGAGTACGGCGAGAAGCACACGGTGTCTCGCCTGGTCGGCGCCCCTCCCGGCTACATCGGCTTCGAGCAGGGCGGCCAGCTGACAGAGGCGGTGCGTCGGCGCCCGTATTCGGTGATCCTGCTCGATGAGGTCGAGAAGGCGCATCCGGAGGTCTTCGACGTGCTGCTCCAGGTGCTCGACGACGGGCGGCTGACCGATGGTCAGGGCCGCACCGTCGATTTCCGCAACACGATCCTGATCCTCACCTCGAATCTCGGTTCGCAGTTCCTGATTGACCCGACGCTGAGCTGGCCCGAGAAGGAAGAGGCCGTTCAGGCCATGGTGCGGCAGGCCTTCAAGCCCGAGTTCGTCAATCGGCTCGACGACATCGTCGTGTTCTCCGCGCTCACGCAGGAGGAGCTCGGCGAAATCGTCTCGCTCTACATCGACCGGCTGCAGACGCGCCTGCACGAGCGCCGCCTCGTTCTCGGCGTGACACCGGATGCCCGTGCCTGGCTCGCCGAGCGCGGCTACGACCCGATTTACGGGGCTCGCCCGCTGCGCCGCCTGATGCAGCACGAAATCGACGACCGGCTGGCGACCGCTCTGCTGGATGGACGCATCAGAGACGGGGACACGGTGCGGGTCGACTTGGCACCGGACGGTGACGGCCTGACAGTAGCTGCGCTGTAGCCGGTCGTCCGGCTGCAGCCGGCCGAGCCGCTGCAACCATGTCAGGGGCGCGACGGGAAAATGCCCTGAAGGGCGATGATGAAGGTCACGACGGTGTAGGGCGGCAGGTTGTTGTGTGGTTGGTTCGCGCCGGCGACCGAGAGGGCTTGCGGATGGAGTGCTGTGTTGGGCAGCGGAGCGTATGCGGCTTCCGGGGCTCGCCCGACGCGGGGTTCTGCCCAGCTTGCCGTTGACGGAGAACTTGTCGTTCCGGGAGCGGCAACCGCGTGAGCCAGATGATTGTGTGAGGGCAGCTGGGTTGTCAGCAGAGTGACGGCGGCAGAGCCGCCTCGCTCGCCGACATCCCGTGGTGTGAGACCAGGGCCGCTGCCACTGCCGAGCGGCATCGCCGCCTGCAGGTTCGGCAGGGCGAAATTCGTCTTTCCGTCGCCGCCGTAGCTGGTGCCGATGAGCGAGAACAGGGCAGTGTTCTGTGAGATCGGCAGAAGTTGTCCATTGCACAGTGCCCAGCCCACGGGGGCGAAGTTGCCTGCGAACATCCGGATTTCTGCAAGGAATTGATCGGCCATGGTCGACGCCTCAGTTTCGGCTCGGAAAGATGCCCTGCAGGGCGATGATGAAGTTCAATACCAGGTAGGGCGGCATGTTCTGGTGCGGCTGTGAGTGGCCAGCCGTGTCGAGTGCAGTCGGCGACATGGATGTGTTGACGCTCGTTCCGAACGCGACCTTGCCGGGTGCGGCCCAGACCGCTCCGCTCGGAGACGCCACGGTCGCCTGGCTTGCGGCCTGAGTTGCGTGCGTGTGCGAGGGCATTTCGGCGCCGGTTAAGACGTGGCCGGCCTCGCCACCGGTTTGGCCGAGCGCGTAGCTGCCGCCGACGTGCATCGCGCTCTCTGACTGCAGGTTCGGCAGCGCGAACGTGTTCACACCGTTGCCGCCGTACGTTGTGCCCAGGATGGCGAACAACGCTTGATTCTGGTTGATGGGCAAAAGCTGGCCGTTGCAGAGTGCCCAGCCCTTTGGCGGGAAGGCGAAGGAGACCATGCGGATTTCGCCGAGGTACGGAGTGGCCATGGCGAGTTCCTTTCTTGACGAAGACGGTCGACGAGTTCAGTTCTGTGTCGGGAAAACGCCGAACAACGCGATGATGAAGTTCACCGCCGTGAACGGAGGCATGTTGTCGTGTGGTTGGCCGCCGCCTGCCGATGCGACCGCGGCCGGGCTCATAGCGACCGTCGGGGCCGCAGCCGCGGCGTATGGGCTGTCTGACCATGCGGCCCAGGCCCCGCCGGCCGCAGTGGCCGTGGTCGCAGCCGCCGAGCTTGATTGGGGCACGTGGGTGTGTGACGGCAACTGGCTTGTCGCCAGCGTGACGGACTCGGCACCGCTGGCCTGGCCGATGACCGAGGTCGTGCCTCCGCCGCCTGTTCCGGCATGAACGGCGAATCGGCCGCGCAGATCGGGCAGCGCAAACGTGTTCTGGCCATCGCCGCCGTAGGTGGTGCCGATCAAGCTGAACAACGCCACATTCTGCGCGATCGACAGGATACTGCCATCACAGAACGACCAGCCCAGCGGCGCGAAGTTGCCGGCGAAGATGCGCACCTCGCCGATGAACGGTTGGGACATCGCTCAACCCTCCTGAACTGGGACTTCGGGAACAGAGACTTCGGGAACAGGGACTTCGTGAACAGAATGCGCGGCCTGGAAAATGTTGCCGCGCGCCTCGCGCCGCATGCCGAGATACCCGCCTTGCGCACCGTCATCAACGCGATGGAAGCCGTGGCGCTCGTACAGGCGTAGCGCGCCGGTGTTCTGCGCCCACACGGTTAGCGTGATCGGCGCTCCTGCAGCATCAGCGCACTCGCAGAGGTCGGTTAGCACTTGCGAGCCGATGCCGAGGCGCCGGTAAGCATCGGCGATGAGAATGTCCACCAGATGGAGGCATCCGCCGTCAATCGCGGTGATGATGCGCCCGACCGCTACACCTCCAGACTCGACCAATTCCTGCGCTGCGCCCGGGTAGCGCGTGGCATATTCACGACATTGCGCCAGGTACTGCAGCTCGAGCAGACTGTCGAGCGCGCTCGGGTCAAGCCCTGTATCCATGAATTGCGCCGCGCGATCCGTCATTATAGTCGAGCGGATGAACGGCTCGTCCGCCGCGTTCGCGAGCCGACGGGTCAGTCGCGAGTGGGTCGGCTGCGGGCGGGCGGTGCGCGGGCGGGTGGTGGGCGAGCGTGTCACGATCGCCTCACGCAACGCGATTCACGACGGCCTCAGTCGTGCGGTTGTTCGCAGGACCCACCGGAGCGATGAACAGTGTGGCGTCCCGCACACCAGCGCAAGTAAGTCTGTAGATGCCCTCGGCCGGCCGCGTTCCGGATGCCGTGAACCTCAGCGCGAACCGGTTCTCGTCGCCGGCAGCGACTGCTGGCTGCAGATCCGCTATCGCGACCAGCGTCAGAGCGTGTGTCCGCGACGCGAACTGCATCGGCGACCCTGGCGTGGATTCCGCGCGTGCCGTGAATTGTTGACCGACCGCGGCTGCGAAATCGGAGCGCAGCACCGGCATGGCTGCGGAGTCGTCGGCCGCGCCGCCTGTCAAGCGACCGGCCTGCCTGCCGACCGGTGATGCCGAGTTGCCGGCGGTTCTGCGCGCAACCGCACCAGACGCATCCGCCGGTGCGGTGCGTGCGATCACGCCTAGGAGCGCGACGCCTGTGGCGCCGAACACCACGAGGCGACGTGAAACTGGCTGCATTGTTCTCACCTCGGTCGGGGTGGATGCGCTGATACTGGAGGCAATTGTGAGCCCGGCTCGCGGTGGCCGCCACCCCCCTAAGTGGGGGCAAAATTGCCTGCTGACAGCGGGCTCAGCGTCTGTCACCATGAGCTTTGCAGTCGATCCGTCACGCAACCGACTTGTGCGTGCTCCGGCCGGTCGACAACAAGACGAGACGAGAACGCGTGCACACGAGTCGGATCGCATCGCCGTTCCCCAGCCGGAAGGCAAGGGCCACCGCATTGGGTGCGGCCGCCGCGCTGTTGCTTGCTGCGGTGCTCGTCGTGGCCCCGCCCGCGCACGCTGCAGGCACCCTGACGGTCACCTCTACAGCGGATGCCGCTGTGGCCAATTGCAGCACCACCACCGTTGCGCCGACTCCACTGACTCTCCGTGCCGCACTGTGCGTTGCGAACAACACCAGCGGCGCCGTGCAGGTGAATGTGCCGTCGGGCGGCTATCACTTAGCCGCCGGGGCGTTGGTGATCGGTACGAATACGGGTGCGGATATTACCGTGACTGGCGCTGCTGGAACGATCATAACGGGCGACGGCAGCCATCAGGTGATGACCCTCGACCCAAATCTCGTCGGTGGCGTCGCCGTCACGATCGACACCGTCACCCTGACCGGCGGGGTCGACAACCTCTATGGCGGCGGTGCGATCATCGGCGGAGCCGCGGGCGGCGCCGCAGATGCGCTCACAGTGAAGAACAGCACCATCTCGAACAACTCGGCATCGATCGACAACGGCCCGGGCGGCGGCATCCAATTCACCGGCGGCTCGCTCACGGTGACCGGCTCCACGTTTTCAGGCAACAGTTCAGGGCCAAGCAACGGCGGCGCGATTCAGTACCAGGCCCAAGGCACAGGAACCCAGGGGCTCACCATCGCCGGCTCCACGTTCTCTGGCAACAGCTCCGGCCCGTCAAACAGTGCAGCCGCAGTCGGCGGTGGTGCGATCATCGTCGACGACATCACCGGCACCAATGTGCCCATGTCGATCACCAACAGCACGTTCTCGGGTAATGCGGCGAACGGCGTCTCCGCGAACGGTGGCGTGGGCGGTGCCGTCTACCTCGGCTCGGGCTCGCTCACGATCACGGGTTCGACGTTCACCGGCAACAGCGTCACGGGCGGCTCTGGCGCAAGCGGCTCTGCGATCGCGGCAGCCAGCGGTTCGCATCTGACAGCGCAATACAACCGAATCGTCGGCAACACCGGCGCCGCAGCGATCGGTGATCAGTCAGGTGCGGCGCAGGCGACGCTCAACTGGTGGGGCTGCAACACCGGCCCCAGCACCAGCGGATGCGACGCCGTCGCCGGCATTGCGGCGCCCGCGTTCACCCCGTGGCTCGCCCTGCACGCGGCAGCCACGCCGACAACGATCATCGCACCGGCCACGACCTCGGCTCTGACCGCGGATCTGCTGACCGACTCGTCGGGTGGCGCTGTCGACCCGGCGAAGGTCAGCGCTCTCGGCGGTGCCCACGTGGCGTGGACAGCGACCGGTGCGGGCACGGTTGCACCGGCATCCGCGGGCTTCACAGCGGGCAGCGCCGCGGCAACGTTCACGAGCAGTGGCAGTGGCGCTGCAACCGTCACCGCGACGCTGGATTCCGCGAGTCTGCCACTGCAACTCGGCGTCGCAGCTGCGCCGCAATTCACCAGCGCGGATGCCGCAACCTTCCTCGTCGGCACGCTCGGCACGTTCGCAGTCACCGCCACGGGCTTTCCAGCGCCAGCGATCACGCTGGCGGGCGGCTCGAGCCTGCCGACGGGGCTGACCCTGACCGACCACGGCAGTGGCCACGCGACCATCGACGGCACTGCGCAGGCAGCCGACATCGGCGCTCACGTCGTGACGCTCGTCGCATCGACCGCCAGCCCGGTGCAATCGGTGCAACAACAGCTGACGATCACGATCGGGGTTGCTCCGGCATTCACCAGTTCGGCAATGGCCACCTTCACCGCGGGTGTCGCCGGCAGCTTCAGCGCCATCGCAACCGGATCGCCGACTCCGATGATCACCGAGACCGGCACTCTGCCGGGCGGGCTGCAGTTCGACACGGCGGTGCCCGGCACACTGGGCATTTCGGGCACGCCCACGGTCGGGTCGGGCGGCGCGTACACGCTGCACCTGACAGCGTCGAACACCGTCGGGCAGGCTTCGCAAGACCTCGTGCTCACTGTGAACGAGGCTCCGACCGTGTCGAGCCCCGACCATGTCACTTTCGTCTCCGGGCAAGCAGCGACACCGTTCACCTTCGCTGCGGCAGGCGGGTTCCCCGCCGGTCCACACATCTCGGCCGTGGCCGGCACACTGCCCTCCGGGGTGAGCGCGGTCGCCGCCGCGCCAGGCTACGTGCTGTCTGGCACGCCGCCGCTCGGAACGCACGGCGTGTTCCCGCTGGTGGTGACGGCGACGAACGGCGCAGTATCAAGCACACAGAACTTCACGCTCACCGTCGACGAGGTGCCGGTCGTGACAGTGCAGCCGCAGCCGGCGACCGTCGTGGCTGGCAGCACCGCCACGTTCAGTGCCGCAGCATCCGGATTCCCGGCGCCGAGCCTGATTTGGCAGGTGTCGACGGATGGCGGCGCAAGCTTTACGACCGTGCCGAACGAGACAGCAGCCGTATTGAGTGTCACGACGACCCAGTCGATGAACGGCAACCAGTATCGGGCGGTCTTCCACAATTCCGCCGGTGACGCGACGTCGGCGGCCGCACTCCTGACGGTCGGCACGCCGCCGGCGTTCACCAGCACCGGTTCGGCGACGTTCACGGTCGGCGGCGGCGCGCAGAACGCATCCGTCACCACAAGCGGAGTCCCCGACGCGACGATCGCGGCGGCAGGGCTGCCGGGATGGCTGCAGCTGACGCCCGTGGGCGCCGGAACGGCTGCGCTGCACGGCGCGCCAGCCGCGGGTGACGGCGGCCTGTACTCGATCGGTCTCACCGCGACCAACGGGTTCGGAATCGATGCCGCGCAGACCTTCGCGCTGACCGTCACCGAGGCGCCGACCTTCACCAGCGCGCCGACCGCGACGCTGACAGCGGGCGCGGCCGCGAACGTGCAGATCACGACATCCCACGCCTACCCGGCGCTCACCGGTATCACGCTCGCCGGTGGACTCCCGGCCGGGGTGTCGTACGTGGACGGGCTGAACGGAACGGCGACCCTGACTGGAACGCCGAGCGCGGCATCCGGCGGGGTCTATCACCTGACGTTGACTACGGTCGGCGGCGTGTCCACAGTGCAGCAGCAACTGACCGTGACGGTCAACGCTGCGCCGACGATCACGAGTGCGGCCACGGCCAGATTCACCCGCGGCGTCGCAGGCACCTTCACGATCACCACAGGCCCGGCGTACCCGACGCCGACTGTGTCGATCAGTGGCACGCTGCCGACCGGATTGACCTTCACGCCGAATGCCGACGGGACGGCCACAATATCCGGCACAAGCGCGGTTCCGGCGTCGTCGGTCAGCGTGCAGGTCACCGCGGCGAACGGCACCGCTCCGGATGCGACGCAGACACTCGTAGTGAGCGTCGCCGATGCGGCGGTGGTGCCGCTGCCGCCGATCCTACCGATCGGTCAGGCCTTGAGCGGGGTGCCCGCCCACGTGGTGCCCGGGCAGGTACTGCATGTTTCGGGTGGCGGGTTCGCAGCGTTCGCGCCGGTGACCGTTGGGTTCTACTCGACGGCGACCGTGCTGCTGACCGCGGCGGCGGATGCGTCCGGCGCGTTCACCGCAACGATCACGATCCCAGCCAACGCGAGCGGCGCACACACAATCCTCGCAGCGGGCGTGGCCCCGAACGGTGCGGCGCGTTACCTGACGGCGCCGACGACGGTCGACGTGCCGAACGCGGGCACGGCATCATCGACGGGCTCCGGCGCCGCGTCAGGAATGGCCAACACCGGCCTACCGGAGGATGTGCCGTTGTTCCTGATCTTCGGCCTCGTGGTCATCGCGGCGGGCATTGCGCTACGCGTGCGCCGGCGCAGGCACGGCGCCTGACCCCGCGCCTGACCGTGGAGGCGGTGCTGCGGCACCCGCACGCAGCGCGTACCCTCGACTCATGCGCGCAACAGTGATTCATGGTGAGCGGGATATCCGGCTCGAGGAGGTGCCCGATCCCGTATTGTCGACCGGACAGGATGCGATCGTGCGGGTGGTCGCAGCGTGTGTCTGCGGATCGGACCTATGGCCGTATCGCGGCATCACGCCGACCAGCGAGCCGCACCGGATCGGCCACGAGTTCGTCGGCGTGGTCGAAGAGGTCGGCGCGCGTGTTGAACGCATCAAACCGGGCGACTTCGTGATCGCCCCATTCTACGACTGCGACATGACCTGTGTGAATTGCCGCAACGGTGTCAGCACCTCGTGCTTGCACGGCGGTTGGTGGGGTTCGGATGACGAGGACGGTGCGTTTGCAGACGGTGGGCAGGGTGAACGCGTGCGCGTGCCGCACGCCGACGGGTCGTTGGTCGCGACCCCGTCGTATCCTGCGGACGCCATGATTCCGAGCCTGTTGACGCTCGCGGATGTGATGGGCACCGGCCATCATGCTGCAGTCTCCGCCGGAGTGACCCGCGGCAGCACTGTGGTTGTGGTCGGCGACGGTGCCGTCGGGCTGTGCGCGGTGCTCGCTTCGCATCGGCTCGGTGCTGCGCGGATCGTGGCGATGTCGCGCCACGCTGACCGGCAGGCTTTGGCTCAGGCGTTCGGCGCCACCGACGTCATCGAGGAGCGCGGTGACGAGGGTGTCGCCCGAGTGACGGCAATGTTCGGCGACATCGGCGCGGACTGCGTGCTCGAGTGTGTTGGCACCAAAGAGTCGATGGATCAGGCGATTCGTTCCGCCCGCCCCGGCGGCATGGTCGGCTATGTCGGCGCCCCGAACGGCGGACCGGAATTGCCGGTGCGGGCCCTCTTCGACGCGAATGTCGGCGTGACCGGCGGCGTCGCCCCTGTTCGTAACTACATTGACCAATTGCTGCCAGATGTGCTCTCCGGCGCGATCGACCCCGGGCGTGTGTTCGATCTGACCTTACCGTTGGCGCAGGTTGCGGATGCCTATGCCGCGATGGACGAGCGCCGCGCGATCAAGGTGCTGCTGCGTCCGTAGCGCACAAGCGATTTGGCGGTGTGCACAACGCGCTAGCCTAATCATCCGCCGGCCGGAATATCGGAAGCGTCTGTCCATCGTTGAGGTCGAGAAAGTCGACCTGCACCGGCATTTCGCACGAGATTGCGTTCGGGCTCGGGTCGACCCCGATGAGAATGCTCATGAGCCGTGGCCCCTCGTCCAGTTGCACAAGCGCGGTGACGAAGGGTACCGCTCCGCTCAATCCCGGCACCGGATTCGTGAATTGGATGCAGAACGTATAGATGCGTCCGTGCCCGGAAGCCGACCGCCATCCGATTTCGCGTGACCCGCACATCGGGCAGAGCGTGCGTGGGTAGAAGAAGTAGCGCGAGCACGCCTCGCAGAACGGCAATTGCAGCTCATGCCGCCTGGCCGCCTCCCAGAACGGTTCGGCGTCGGGGCTCGGTGAGATCGTCGGCGCAATCAACTGGTTGTCGGGTTCGACCATGCTCATATCCGTCCGAGGATCGCCGTCGCGGCACTGGAGAGATATCCGCCCATGCCGTTGACGAGCGCGACCTCCGCGTTCGGTACCTGACGGATGCCGCACTCTCCGCGTAACTGCCGCACAGCCTCGACCATCAGGAACATTCCGAACATGCCGGGATGGTTGTAGGAGAGCCCGCCACCGCTCGTGTTGAGCGGGAACTCGCCGCCGGGCGCGGTGCGCTGGCCGCTGACGAAGTCGCCGCCTTCGCCCTTGGCGCAGAAGCCGAGGTCCTCGAGCGTGACCAGCACGGTGTAGGTGAACGAGTCGTAGAGCTCGGCCACATCGATGTCGGCGGGGGTCAGCCCGGCCTGAGCGAACGCATCCGCACCGGTCTGCGTCGCCGGTGTCACGCAGAGGTCCGGCATTTGCGAGATGCCGTAGTGCGTGTGCGCAACGGAGGAGCCCAGGATCTCGACGACGGGGACCCCCAGTGTGCGCGCTCGCGCGGTCGAGGTCAGCACGACCGCACCGCCGGCGTCTGTGACGAGACAGCAGTCCAACGGGTGGAACGGGTAGACGAGCCAGGGCGAGGACATCACGTCGTCGATGGTGATCGGGTCGCGTTTGTATGCCATCGGGTTGAGGGCAGCCCAGGCTCGGGTGGCGACGGCGATCTCCGCGAGCTGTTCGCTCGTCGTACCGTACTCGTACATGTGGCGTGTGGCCGCGAGGGCGTACGCGGCCGGGGGATACTGCACGCCGTAGATGCGTTCCCACTGCCAGTCAGGAAGCCACGGATCGTCGTGGGTCGGCCGGGCGGAAACGCCGCGTTTTCGGTTCGAACGCCGTGTTTCACCGTGCGTGATCAGTGCAACGTCACACTGGCCGGATTGGATGGCGAGAGTCGCCTCGTGTAGATGCGCGACGAACGACGAGCCTCCTATGGAGTTGCTGCTCGAGTACTTCGGCTTCAGCCCCAGGTATTCTGCGACCATGAGCGACGGCATGAAGTCGACGCCGCAGGTGAACAGCGCGTCGACATCGGTGAGGCTCAGGTTCGCATTCTCCAGCGCATTCGCCGCGGCTTCCGCATGCATCTGCATGGCCGACTTGTGCGGCACGACACCGATTTCCTCCGACTCGCCTGTGCCGACGATGGCGACGCCTGTGGTCATGCGACCGGCTCGCTGCGGTACCGGTTCACGTAATCCCAGTCGAGTTCGAGGCCGAAGCCGGGGCCTTGCGGCACCGTGTACTGGCCGTTCACGAATTCGTTGCGGTTGGCGATGAGATTCCAGAAGACGGGGTCGCGGTCCGGTGAGAAGGTCTCCAGGTAGGTGCCGTGTGCGATTGCGGCTAGCAGGTGCGCCGAGATCTGCGGCTCTTCGTGGTGGGCCATTTCCACTTCGTACATGGAGGCCAGAGCAGCGGTGCGCCGCCACTCGCTCGGGCCGCCGATCCAGCTGGCATCGGCGTTGCAGACGTCCACTGCCCCAGATGCGATGAGATCGCGCAGCCCGGCGCGGGAGTCTTCGCTCTGACCGGCGGCTACCGAGAGACCAGTGGTCAGACGTACGTCCCGCATGGAGAGGTGGTCGTTGAGCCACCGGACGGGCTCTTCGAACCAGCGTAGGTTGAGATTCTCGGTCAGGCGTGCGAAGGTGATGGCTTCACGGCGGGTGAAGCCCTGATTCGCATCGACCATCAGCACGAAGTCGTCGCCTCCTGCCTGCCGGGCCAATTCCGTGCGGTGCGCATCTTCCTCTGGTGACAGACGGCCGACCTTGAATTTGCAGCCGGCGAAGCCGAGTCGCTTGTAGTCCTCGATCTGGCGGCCGACATCCGCGAGGTCGTCACTGTAGTAGCCGCCGATGGCGATCGCGGGCAGTGTGTCACGATATCCGCCCCAGAGCTGGTAAAGCGGCGTCGCCGTAGCCTTTCCCACCAGATCCCACAGGGCAGAGTCGACGCAGGCGATCGCTTGCAGCGCGAGCGATCGGTCGCGCAGGATGTCATAGGTCGGCGGCAGCATCGCCTCCCAGCAACCCTCGATGTTGAATGCGTTGCGGCCGATCAGTTGCGGGGCGATCTCGTTACGGATGATGCCGACGATCACATCCTGCTCCGCG
The DNA here is from genome assembly GCF_030866825.1 of Rathayibacter sp. SW19. Lineage (NCBI taxonomy): Bacteria > Bacillati > Actinomycetota > Actinomycetes > Micrococcales > Microbacteriaceae > Rathayibacter > Rathayibacter soli. Next base: position 4,477,774 of record NZ_CP133020.1, on the reverse strand, counting down.
TCGGTGTCGCCGTTGTAGACCTCGCTGACCAGGCCGTCGGAGGTGTGCACGCGCGTCACGATGGTGCACCGGCTCGTCATCGAATAGTGGCTCCCCTGGAAGCGCCGGGCGAGCGGAACACGCATCGGGATGACCTCGATTCTCTCGATTGTCATCGTGCGGGCCGTGACCTCTGTGCCGCTTTCGCTTACTTCTGTTGTCTGCATTACTGTCTCCATCAGGGGAATTGTGGTCGGGCGATCGGCGCAATAGCCGCGCGACGCCGTGACCGGTGGGTGTGTACGTGGGTGTGGGTCAGTCTTTCGAAAGCCGGATGTGCACCGCTTTCGTCTCGTAATACTGCTCGAGCCCTTCGCGGCCCAGCTCCCGGCCGATGCCGCTGGTCTTGTAGCCGCCCATCGGCATGGCGAACGGCATGCCGGCGTCGTAGTACGCGTTGATCCACACCGTTCCTGCGTGGATCTTCTTCGCGGTCTTGATCGCGGTGTCGAGGTTCGAACTCCAAACGGCCGCGGCCAGGCCATACGGCGAATCGTTCGCCAAGCGCACGGCTTCCTCAGCGGTGTCGAAGGTCGTGATCGACAGCACGGGGCCGAAGATCTCGTCGCGAAAGATCGACTCGTGCGAGGCGACTTCGTCGAAGATCGTCGGCTCGACGTAAATGCCGCGTGCGAGATCGCCGCCCATGCGCTTGCCTCCTGCGGCAAGCACGGCACCGCCGTCGGTGCCCTGCTTGATGTACTCCATCACCGTGTCGAACTGGGTCTGGTCGACCAACGGCCCGATCATCGTCTTCTCGTCCAGTGGGTCGCCCACCTTGCTCGTCTTGGTCAGCTCGACCAACGCCGTGAGGAACTCGTCGTGGATCTCACGCTGGACCAGCACTCGGCTGCCGGCCTGGCACGCCTGACCGGTATTCAGGAAGATTCCCCAGTACGCGCTGCGCACCGCCTGTTTGAGGTTGGCGTCCGCGAAGATGATGTTCGGGGACTTGCCGCCGAGTTCGAGGCTGATTTTCTTCATGTTGACGGATGCCGCCGCCATGACGGTGCGGCCGACCTCGGTCGAGCCGGTGAATGCGACCTTGTCGACATCCGGATGCTCGACCAGCGCCATCCCGACCTCGCTGCCGCTGCCCGTGATCACGTTGAACACCCCGTCTGGCACACCGGCGTCTTGAATCACACTGGCCAACTCCAGTGCAGCACCGGGGGTTGCGCTCGCCGGCTTCGCGACCATGGTGCAGCCGGCGGCGAGCGCGGGCGCGACCTTCCAGCACAGCAGCGAAAGTGGGAAGTTCCAGGGCGTGATCATCCCGACAACGCCGACTGGCTCCTTGAGCACGAGCCCCAATGCGGTGGGGGTGTGTCGCGAGATCATGTCGCTGCGCTGGTCAAGGGTGAGCGCGGCGTAGTACTCGAACACCTCTGCCGTGAGCACGACCTCGCTGCGCGCCAGGGAGATCGGCTTGCCGAGCTCCAGGCTGATCCGCCTGCCGATGCGATCAGCGCGCTCGAGCAGCAGTTCGCCGATCCTGCGCAGTAGCGCCGCGCGCTGCGGCGCGCCGAGGGTCGACCACGGCGTGTCGTCGAAGGCGCGGCGTGCGGCGGCGACGGCTCGGTCGGCATCCGGAACCGCAGCGCGCGCAAAACGGCCGATGAGGCGCCCGTCGCTCGGGCTCGTGCGCTCGATTGTGCGGCCTGTCGATGACGGCTGCCATGCGCCGTCGATGAACAGCTGGTATTCGGCGAAATCCGCCTCGGTCGCGAGGGAGGTCATTGCGTTGCTTCCTTCTGGCTTGCGGGATCGGGGTTGCGCGGAGGCGCGTAACACTCCAGCAGCGTGCACCCGTGCGCCCCGGCCGTCGCAGAATGGGGCACATCGCCGGGGATCAGGAAGGCCTCGCCCGCCACCAGGTTCATGGTCTCGGCGCCGGCGGCCAACGTGAGGGAACCGGTGATGAGCTGGCCGAACTCCTCGTTCGGGTGGCTGTGCCGCGGCACCACCGCGTGCGGCTCGAGGTGGAACAGCGTCGCGGAAAGCTGGGCACCCATGCGCGTTGCGGCGCTCACGCCCGGCAGCAGAGTTGTTTGCGTCAGCGAAGCCCAGCGGATGACCGCCGATTCAGTGGTGCTCACGATGCGGTACCGTGCTCATCCGGTGCGGGCAGCAGTTGCGTGATCTGAACGACCACGTTGTCTGGATCCACGATCAGACACACCCTCCAGCCACCCTGCGGTGTCAGGACCGATGTCGGTGTTGTCAGGAATGTCATGCCTGCTGCCGACAACTCGTCATACATCTTCTGGGTGTCATCTGTGAGAACCGCGAACCGGCTCAGGCCGCGCTGATGCTGCGAGAGCGGACCGTCCCCGGCATCCGCAGTGGCCGGGTTGTACCATTCGACAATGTCGAGCACGGTCGCGTCGGGGTTATCGCCGAGTCGCAGGTGCGCCATGCGGAAGTCGCCCGTGGGAACGAGGAAGGCATCCTTCACCACGTCATTATTGACGGGCCGGTCCACCAGCAAGGTGAAGCCGAGCTTGGTGTAGAACTCGATCGATCGGTCGAGGTTCTTGGCGTTGATCGCAACGTGGAATATACGGCTGAGCATGTTCTTTTCCTTCGTCAATCTGCGAACGGCATGAGTTGGTCTGCGAGCCTCGACACTTCGTCGAGTACGCCCTGCAGGGTGTCATGCTCGAACGAGGTGTCCGCGATCAGAAGGCTCACGCCGAGATCGTGGTAGCGCTCGATGGTCGACCGATCGAGAGTGGCCTGGGTGACCGGGCGCGCCGACAGGCTGATGTCGGCCAGCGAGCGTCCATTCTCCGCGAGATAGCCGGAGAGCTCCGTGAGTTTGGTCTCCAACTCGTCGGGGCCGATGTACAGCGGATGCCATCCGTCGGCCACTGCGGCGACGCGCTTGAGAACGCCGGTGCTCTTGCCTCCGCACCACAGCGGTATCGACGGCTTGCTGATCGGTTTCGGGTAGAACTTGAACCCCGAGTACTGGAAGTAATCGCCCTGGAAGTCGATCACATCCTCGGTCCACAGGTGGCGCAGAAGCCTCATATATTCGGTGGTGCGCGCACCCCGTTCGCTGAACGGTGCGCCGAGAATCTCGAACTGTTCCTTCATCCAGCCCGCGCCGATGGCGCAGATCGTTCGGCCGCCGTTCAGATTGTCCAGCGTGGCCAAAGCCTTGGCCGTATTGACCGGTTGATGCCAACTGGCGATCAGAACCGAGGTGCCCACACGAATCCGCTGGGTCGCCGCCGCCGCCCAAGTCAGCGTCAGAATGGTGTCGTAGTAGGGGGTCTCGGGCGGCCAGAAGAATTTGCCGTCTTCCCGGTATGGATATTTCGATTCGATGTCGACCGGCAGCGCAATGTGGTCTGTCATCCACAGTGAGTCGAAACCGAGTTCCTCGGCCTTTCTCGCAAACGCACTGATTGCCTCGGGCCCCGCGTAGGGGCCGGCACCGGGTAGGCGCAAGCCAAACTTCATTGTTTCTTCCTTCGATCTGGGCGCGCGCCGCTATCGGCGAGCGGTCTTGCTCTTCAGTCGCTTCTTCAACCGGTCGATGTCTTCTTCGAATCGCTCCAGGCTGAGATGGGCGATCACCAGTCGCTGTGCTTGACTGACGTTGCGAGAGCGCATCGACGCGAGAATGGCGCGGTGCTCGCTTTGCCACTCGTGGTGCCGACCGACGCTCGTGCGCAATCCACTCGACAATCCGCGCCAGGCATCACGGAGCATCAACTCCACGTCATACAGCCAACTGTTCCCGGTAAGTTCGACAATCGTGATTTCAAAGCCCAATGGCTCCCAGCTGAAATCGGGGTTTTCTGCCAGCTCGCGCTCCTGATCGTCGAGGAACCGTTCCAAGCCGGCAAGGTCCTCATCCGAGGCACGCTGGACGGCGGCGGTCACCGCAGCGAGTTCGATTCCAGTGCGTGTTTCGATCAGATTCCGAAGCGCGTGCTCTTCAGTGGCATCGAAGATCGCCGCCTGCGACGGATGCGCCGCGGCGCTGGCGGCTGCCACATACATGCCGTCGCCGTGGCGTACGTCCACGACCCCGATGGTGGACAGGATGCGCAGGGCCTCGCGCAGCGAAGATCGACTGACGTTCAACTGCTCGATGAAAACCCGTTCTGGCGGGAGCTTGTCGCCGGGCTTCAGTTCGTTCGTTTCAATGTATGACGTCAGTTCGTCTACCACGCGCTCGGTCACCCGGGGAGCTCGGCCGGTGTTCCGACGGCTCGCCGCTTGAAAGTTCGCTGCGGCACGTGTCCGGGCCGGCATGGCGGTGCTGATCACGGCGGCGGTTGGGGTCGGCGTCGCCTGTGGTGTCACGTCCGTTGGATTTGTCATAACGGCATCAGAATAGTTTTAGATGTCTGATGAGTCAACCCTTGACATTGATCAAAATGCGGAGTTATCTGATGTCAGATCGATGTAGTGAGCAAGGAAGCGCATTGTGTTCAGAATCTCCGCAAAGCCGAGCGGCTCCCGCTGGCAGACTCGGCCAATAGGTTTGACTACCCCGTCATTGCAAGCTTTTCGATACCGCATGACGTCGCACGCCCTCCGAATCTCACGGCGCGAAGCTCGCGTTCAGTTATCAGATGACTTGCTGGCGGGCAGCCGAATCGGCGCAGAAAGGGTGCTTCTATGGGTACGACTTCCATGAACACAGAATCTTCCACGAGCACAGCACCGTCCACGAACACAGCACCGTCCACGAACACAGCACCGTCCACGAACACCAAGCTCGGCGTTCAACTGACTCCGTGGAGCAACTCGCGCGAACTGGTGAAGTTCGGCCGCAGACTGAGCGACGTGTTCGACATCATCTGGGTGCAAGACCAGGTACTGGCACGCAATGTGTATGCTCTACTCGGCGCACTGGCACAGGCCGATTGCGGAGTCGGCACGAACGTGACCTATCCGATCGGACGTAATCCGATCGAAATGGCATCTGCGGTCGCCACCGTCGCCGAACTGGTTTCGGATGACAACGAACTCGTGGTCGGAATGGGCACGGGCGGCGCACTGGTCAACAGCCTGTTCAGCAAGAACAAACCGGTCACCGTCGTCCGGGAAGCGATCACGCTGATGCGGCGGTTGTGGGACGGAGACGCGGTCGAGCTCGACGAGTTCCCGGTGCTTGGCGCCGCAATGAGCTATCGGCCCGGAGCAGTTGCGAAACTGACCTACGAGGCGATACGCCACCCCGACATCCTGCTGGCCGGCGTCGGTCCGCTGATCCTCGGTGTTGCGGCGACGCATGCCGACGGTCTGATCTCGGCTAGTAACCTACCCACGCTTTCACGCGCCGCATTCGACACAGGTCGGTACGACGAGATCTCCGGGCTCGACATCGTCAAGAAGAACAGGCCCGCCGGCGCAGCGCCGATGCGCATGGTCTATGGAATCAACGTGTCGATCTCCGCCGACCGCGAGCGAGCCCGTGCGCATGCGCGGCGGCAAGTCACTCTCGTCGCGGGTAATCCGAGACTGTGGCCGGCGTTGCAGGAGGTCGGTCTCGACGTCGGCTCGGCCGAGGAAGTCAAGAAGGCTTTCGACGACGGCCTGGGCATTGAGGGCGCGAGCGCCCGATGCTCCGAGGCGCTCGCCGACGCGTTGATCGTGTCCGGCACGCCCGAGGAATGCATCGGGCCCATGATCGAATTGCGCGATCGGGCGCTGGCACACGGCTACAACGAGTTCTACGTCGGCGCTCCACTCGGTCCGGACCCGCTGGAGGCCGCCGAGCTGCTGATGCGTGTCGTGATCCCCGAAGTGTGGCCGGACCACCGCGGTGGACAGCGATGACACCCGCAGACGGGCCCGCGGGAGGGCCCAAGAGCGTCGGCGACGGGTTGGAGCGCAGCGACCAAAACGGAGTGGTCTGGTTGGAGCTTTCTCGGCCGCAGAGCCGCAACGCCCTGACGACCGCGCTCCTGCTGTCGCTGCGGGAACAGCTGACGCTGATCGGAGACGACCCGGAGGCGCGGGTGCTGGTGATCTCCGGCACGGGCGCTGCGTTCTGCGCTGGAGCCGACATCACCGAATTCGCGCCGGGTTCGCCGCCCCGGCTGAGCCTGGCGCGTGTGCGGCTGGTATCGGAGGTACTCACGCGGATCCGTGCGTTGGAGCAGCCGACGATCGCCGCGGTGACGGGCCCGGCCATCGGCGCCGGCTGGGGCCTCTCTCTGGCGTGCGACCTGTGCTTCTGCGCAGCGGATGCCACGTTCCGCCTACCCGAGATCAGCAACGGCTTCCGGCTGCCCGGCGTGATCGTCCATCGCCTGATCAACGTCGTTGGCCCGGTCAGGGCAGCCGAGATCGCCCTCGGTGGAGAGAAGTTCGATGCACAACAGGCTCTGGCATGGGGGTGGGCCACCCGTGTTTTCGACGACGAGGAAACCCTGCGTGCACGGACAGAGGAGTTGGCCGTCCACCTCGCCGCACGCCCTCGGCGCTCTCTGGCGACCGCAACAGCGCCACTGCGACACGACACAAACCCGGAATTGACGCCGCCATCCGACTATGGATGGCCAGAGGAGTAGTAAATGCCACACACATCGACAGGGACGGCCAAACCGACGGAGACGGACGATACGTTGGATTCAATTCGCGCTGCCGTTCGAGGCTTCGTGCAGAAAGAGTGCGACGAATGGCGTTGCCTGGTCTGGGATCGGGAACGGGTCTACCCCAAGCCGATCTTCGATCGCATCGCGCAGCTGGGTTGGTACGGCATTGGAATACCCGAGCAAGACGGCGGTTCAGGCGGAAGCCAAAGCGACCTGCTGGTCGTCGCTGAAGAACTCGGGCGAGGCAGCACCGACCTGGTCGCCTGTTTCAGCCTGACAGCATCCGGACTGCGCACGATCATCCGCAACGGATCCGCCGAGCAGAAGTCGCAATTGGTTCCCGCGCTGATGAACGGCAGCAGACGGCTCTCCATCGCAGTGACTGAGCCGGAATCCGGTTCCGATGCCGCCGCACTTCTGGCCAACGCAACACGTGATGGCGAGAACTATGTCGTCAACGGGCAGAAGACATTCTGCGAGGCCGCAGGGCTGCCGGACACGCTGATCCAGCTGTACGTCAGAACGGACCCCATGGCGAAGAAGAAGCAACATGGCATCAGCATGCTGCTGCTGGATCCGACGGCCGCGGGAGTCACACTCCGGCGGCTGCCGATGATGGGGCGCAACATCACCGGGGTGTACGAGGTGTTCCTCGACGATGTGAAAGTGCCGGTTGCCGATCGCGTCGGTGTCGAAAACGAGGGCTGGCGGGAGCTCGGCGCGGAGTTGCCGTTGGAGCGGTTGATCATCAGCGCCGGCTTCGTCGGCGCGACAATGCAGGTGCTTGACGACACCCTGCGCTACGTGAAGGAGCGGGAACAGTTCGGCAGGCCGATCGGCACGTTCCAATCCGTAGCCCACCTTCTGGTGGACCTGTTCACGCGCGCCGAGTCGACTCGGCTACTCGTGCGGCACGGCGGCGAACTCGCCGACGCGAACGTGCCGTTCGTGAAAGAGGCGTCGATGGCCAAGACGGCCTCGTCCGAACTGTATGCAGATGCCGCCCGGTATTGCATGCAACTGCACGGCAGCTACGGCTACATAGAGGAGCATCCGCTGAGCATGCACTACACGGACTCTGTGATCGCCACAGTCGCGGGCGGCTCATCACAGGTGCAGCGCAATATCGTGGCCGCGCAACTCGGGCTCCGGGTGTAGGCGGCAGAATGACAGCGCTCGAAGGCATCCATGTGCTAGACGCCGCGTCGATGATGGCAGGCCCGTATTGCGCGACGCTCCTGGGCGACATGGGGGCGGATGTGATCAAGCTCGAACCACCGAACGGTGACGAAACGAGACGAATCGGCCCGCGGAAAGGCACAGAGAGCGGCGTCTTCGTCGGCGTCAACCGCAACAAGCGCAGTGTTGCCCTCGACCTGCGCAGCGACCAGGGCAAAGACGTGCTGGCCGCGCTCGTGCAGTGGGCGGATGTCGTCGTGGACAACCTGCGGCCGGCCGCGCGGGCGAAACTCGGCCTCGACCACGAGACGCTCAGCGCACAGAACCCACGGATCGTCTCTGTGTCGCTCTCGTCGTTCGGTGCAGACGGGCCATACGCCGGTCGGCCCGGCATTGACCCCGTTGCTCAGGCGCTCAGCGGCCTGATGGCTGTCACAGGGTTGCCTGGCGGTGGCCCATTGAAGGCGGGACCACCAGTGGGCGACGCCGTGGCGTCCCTCCTGGCGGCATTCGGTGCGATGTCTGCGCTGTGGGCGCGTGAGCGTACCGGTGCCGGCCAGCAGGTCGATGTCTCTTTGATCGACGGACTCATCCACATCCAGGCTCCATATACGGGTCAATACTTCCTGCTCGGAACGCAACAACCGCGCACAGGCAACAGCATCGGCTGGTACGCACCGTACAACGCGTTCGAATGCTCCGACGGGCGCTGGGTGCATGTCGCGTGCTACAACGACAAGTTCTTCCGCAACCTCTGCGCGGCGCTCGCCCGGCCCGATCTCGTCGCCGATCCACGCTTCGTAACGAATGATGACCGCGTTGCCCATCGTGGCGAGCTGGATGCGATCATCGCCGCATTCCTGATCGCGTTGCCGCGCGACGAGGCGCTGGAGCGGCTGTGGGCGCACGATGTGATCGTCGGCCCGGTGAACGACTACGACGACGTTTTCGCCGACCCCCAGGTGATTCACAATCGGATGGTCGTCGAGGTCGAGCACCATACGGGGCCGCTGAAGGTCACCGGTGTTCCCGTGCACCTTTCGGGCACTCCAGGAGAGGTGCGGCTGCCGCCGCCTGGGCTGGGCGAGCATACCTCTCAAGTGCTCGAAGAGTTGGGTTTCTCCGCCGAGTTCATTGCTCGGCTTCACGAAGGGCAGCGGTCACGATGATCGGGTTGACGGAGTTGGCTCATCCGGAGACGATGTCGTGGGAGCAGGCGCAGAGTGCGTTCGCCTTGCCCGTCGTCACCGACTACAACATCGCAGCAGACTGCCTTCGGGCTGATCCGGCGAAGACGGCGCTGATCACGATCGACGGTGAGAGCCGAAGTGAGTTGAGCTTCGGCGACCTGAACGCACTTTCGGCTCGGTTTGGAGCCGCGTTGCAGGGTCTCGGGGTTAGCGACGGCGACCGGGTCGCGGTCAAGCTCTCGCAAAGTGCTCAGATGGCGATCGCCGTGCTGGCGGTGTTGCGGATCGGGGCCATCGTCGTGCCGATCTCCAATGCACTCGGTGAAGACGCGTTGCGCCATCGCTTGGAAGACAGCACGCCGCGGGTCGTCGTCTGTGCGGGCACCGCAGTCGAGCTCACGATGGTCCAAGCAGCCGGCGCGGTCGCGATCTCGACCCAGATGACCTCGACAGAGGTCATGTCGGCACAGGGAACCGCTGAGATCCCGTCCATGGACGGGCTGATCGCATCCGTGTCGGGCGGAGTGAGCGGCTTCGCGGCGACCGGGCCCGACACGCCGGGCCTCCTCTTGTACACCTCGGGCACGACCGGCAGCTCGAAGGGTGTTCTGCACGGTCACCGCGTTCTGCTCGGCCACCACGCCATCGATCTTGCGCTTGACCATGTGCGTTCGGAAGACGTTGCGTACAGCCCGGTCGACTGGGCATGGGCCGGTGGTCTACTGCTCGGACTCCTGGTGCCCTTAGCCCGCGGGCTCACGGTCGTCGCATTCCGAGACACGCATTTCGACCCGGAGCGACTGATCGGCATTCTCCGCGAGGCCGGAGTGTCTGTCGGACTCTTCCCGCCGACCGCGTTGCGAATGCTGCGCCGCTCAGGGCTGTTGACCAGGCAAGTCGCGACAACGCTTCGACTGCGCAGCCTCGTACTGGGCGCGGAAGCGGTGGAGCCGGAACTGATGGATTGGGCGACGGCGGAACTGGGCATCAGCGTCAACAATGCTTTCGGCCAGACCGAAGCGAACTCCCTGATCGGGCACTCGGCCGTGCTGGGCGCTCTCGAACGCGGATGCCTCGGCCGCGCGTATCCGGGTCACCGGGTTGCGATCCTCGATTCGGACTTGAACGAGTGCCCACCCGGGGTGGCGGGGCAGATCGCAGTGCGCGCCGATGACCCCGTGTGCATGCTGCGTTACTGGAACGCGCCGGAAGCGACGGCGAAGAAGATCCAGCGTGGCTGGCTTCTGACCGGGGACGTGGGCCGCATCGACGAGCGTCAGCAGATCTATTTCGACGGGCGAAGCGATGACCTGATCAAGAGCGGAGGCTATCGGATCGGCCCGGCCGAGGTCGAAGCGGCCGTCCTGTTGAACCCGGCCGTCACCGAGTGCGCGGCGATCGGGGTGCCCGATCCCATCCGCGGCCAGGCCGTCAAGGTCTACGTCACGCTCGCCGCAGGTCAAGACGGCTCGGATGCGCTCACCGCGCAGTTGCAGGGCCAGGTGAGAGCGAAAGTCGGCGCATACGCATACCCTCGCACCGTGTCCTACGTCACCGCACTGCCCAGAACGTCCACCGGCAAGGTCAACCGCAACGCGCTACGCCAGGAGTATGCCCAGGAGTATGCCCAGGAGTATGCGCAGGAACGCGACTCGTGAGCGCGCCAGACGAAGCGGGTACAGACGAAGCGGGTACCCTCGTCGAGGGTACGGTCGTCGTCATCGGCGGCGGCACCATGGGCCAGGGGATCGCAACGGCCACGCTGACAGCCGGCCGGGCGACAACCGTCGTCGACGTCGATGCGGGCGCGCTCGAGCGGGCACGCGCCACCATCGCCCGCCGGATGCAGCGAATCAGTGGCACCGCTGCAGCCATGCCGCGCGGCCTGACGCTGACCTCCGACCTCGAATCCGCCGTTGCCGTCGCCGACGTGGTGATAGAAGCTGTACCGGAGATCGCAGAACTCAAGCTCGACATCTACCGGCGGCTGGCATCCGCGGTGCGATCGAACACCCTGATCCTCAGCAACACGTCGACCATGAGCGTCTCACAGTTGGCGCAGGCCTGCGGCGGGTCCGAGCGTGTGATCGGCATGCACTTCTTCAATCCGGCCCATCGGATGGCGCTTGTCGAGATCGTGGTGGCAGACAGTTCCAGTTCCACGACGCTGAACGACGCGGTCGAGTTCGCCGCGGCGTTAGGCAAAGACCCGGTCGTCGTGCGCGACGTGCCCGGATTCATCACGTCTCGCCTGGGCTTGCTGCTCGGAACGGAGGCAATGCACATGGTCGAAGACGGCGTCGCGTCGGCTGCAGACATCGACAAAGCGATGCGGCTGGGCTATGGGCATCCGATGGGTCCGCTTGAGCTGGCGGATCTGGTTGGGCTGGACGCACGGTTGAACAACCTACGCAGCATGCGCGAACGATCGGACCTGCCGCAGTACGCTGCGCCGAAAATACTCGAAAAACTGGTGGCGGAGGGCCGTCTCGGCAAGAAGACCGGTCACGGCTTCTACGATTACAGTGCGGACGGCGCGATCATCCCCGGGGAGAGCCGGCGATGACCGAGGTGTTGCAGTCGGAACGTTACGGTGGATTCGACGCGCTCGTGCTGGCGTCCGACGCGAATCGGAACGCCCTGTCGCTGCAGCTTCTCTCACAAATTGCGCAGAGTGTCGAAGTCAGTGCTGCAGGGGATTCCCGAGGAATCGTGCTCAGCCACACCGGAACGACGTTCTGCTCAGGCGTCGACCTGCGGGAACGTCGTGCACTCGGCCCCGATGACGATTCGCATTCGCGCCTTCTCGGCGAACTATTCTTGGCGCTCTGGAACTATCCGAAGCCGCTCGTCATCGCGGTCGACGGTGCCGTTCGCGGAGGCGGCATGGGCATGCTGGCGTGCGCCGACGTCGTCATCGCCTCCGCCGACTCGACCTTCGCATACTCGGAGGTGAGGGTCGGGGTGGCGCCCGCCCTGGTCATGGCGGTCACGCTGCCGGTGATAGCGCAACCGGGAATCCTGCCGTTGTTGCTTTCCGGTGACACCTTCGGAACCGACGTCGCGCATCGGCTCGGGCTCGTCACAGCGATCGACGATGCACCGAGGAGCACAGGGATGCGGGAAGCGGTGGCACGGTTGACCGCGGCCGCGCCACGAGCACAGGCGCGCACCAAACAGCTGTTCCGGGCCGCACATGAGATCGACATGGCGGCGGCAATCCGGGCGTCGACGCGGGAATCGGCAGCGTTGTTCACCAGCGCGGAGGCGGTCGAGGGGATGGCGTCGTTCGCGGATCGACGTCCGCCTTCGTGGTCGGTGACAAGCCGGAGCTCGACCGGCAGCACCGCGACGGGTAACGATTGAAAGGCGGGACGAACATGCTCAGATTCGGTTACAAGGCTTCGGCGGAGCAGTTCGGGCCGACCGAACTCCTGAAGTACTCGGTGCTCGCGGAGAAGATCGGCTTCGATTCGGTGTTCACCAGCGACCATCTGCAACCATGGCGGCACGACGGCGGGCATGCACCTGCCGCGCTGCCCTGGCTCGGCGTGCTCGGCGCGTCGACTGAGCACATCGTGATCGGTACCAGCGTGCTGACGCCGACGTTCCGATATCATCCCGCGGTCATCGCGCAGGCATTCGCCACCCTCGGGTGCCTCTTTCCTGGGCGCGTGATTCTCGGCATCGGTTCCGGAGAGTCGATGAACGAGTCGCCGCTGAACATCGCTTGGCCCGAGCCCAAGGAACGATTTGCCCGGCTGAAGGAAGCGATCGAACTGATCAGACAGCTGTGGACTGAGGATCGCGTGGACTTCGACGGAGCCTATTACTCCACTCAGCGGGCTACGATCTACGACCGCCCGGAATCGCCGGTGCCGCTGTACATAGCCGGGTCCGGTCCTTCGGCGACCCGGCTCGCGGGCCGGCGCGGCGATGGCTTCATCACCACCAGTGGCAAGGCCCCCAGCCTGTACTCTGACACGCTGCTGCCCGCGGTGCGCGAAGGCATTGAGAAGGCAGGCCGCGACAGTGCGGACGTCGACATGCTCATGGAGGTCAAGGTCTCCTTCGACCACGACGCTGAGCGTGCGCTTCACGACACGCACTTCTGGGGTGCGTTGGCGCTCACGCCCGAGGAGAAGACCGGCATCGAGGATCCCGTTCAGCTGCAGCGGCTCGCCGACGCGTTACCGATCGAGCGCGCGGCGAGCCGCTTCATCGTCTCCAGCGATCCCGATGAGCACGTCGCCGCCATTTCGCGGTATATCGATCTCGGCTTCACCCACCTCGTTTTCCACGCGCCCGGGCCGGACCAAGAGCGGTTCCTGCGCCTATACGGTGAGGAGATTTTGCCGCGCCTGCGTGGGCTGGCAACCTGACCCTCGACCCAGGTGGGGCATGCTGGCAGAATGTGCGGATGAAAGACGACGTGCAGGTCGAGGTTGTTCGGGTGTTCACGACGGCAGAAGGCCAGCTCGGGAACGAGCTCGGGATCGTGTCGGCGAGCGAGCAGACCGAGGGCCGAGAGCAGAGTGTGGCGGCCGCGCTCGGATTCAGCGAGACGGTCTTCATCGACGACGTGGAACGCGGCGTCGCTCGCATTCGCATCTTCACTCCGGCCACCGAGCTGCCGTTCGCCGGCCACCCGAGCGTCGGCACGGCGTGGTGGCTGCGCGAACAGGGCACACCCGTCAACGTGCTCGCCGAGGCGGCGGGCGAGGTCGCCGTGCAGTACGACGGGGACCTCACCTGGATCTCGGGGCGAGCATCCTGGGCGCCGGAGTTCGAATGGATCGAATGCGCGACAGTGGACGAAGTCAACGCACTCGACCCGGCCCGCTATGTTCAAGGCCATCATTACGCGTACGCGTGGGTCAATGAGGATGCCGGCCACCTTCGATCGCGCATGTTCGCGCCCGGGATGGGCATCGTCGAAGACGAGGCAACGGGCGCAGCTGCGGTGCGCATCACAGAGCGGCTCGGTCGCAACCTCGAGATCACGCAGGGTCGCGGGTCGCGGATCAGCACGCGGCTCGGGCCGGATGGGATCGTGCAGGTCGGCGGCCGCACCGTCTTCGACCGCACCGTTTTCAGTCGCACCGAGTAATACGACTGCTCGACCTTCGGCTCCGCTCAGGGACCGAAAACTCCGCGGTCCCTGAGCTTGCCGAAGGGCGGCGGTCGCGAAGGGCAGGGACCGGGGGTGGGGGTGGGGTCAGCTGTCGATCATCCGCACGAGTTCGTCAATGAATGACGGGAAGTCCACGGAGCGGGTGATCAGCTGCCCAACGGCATCCCGGTCGCTGAACACCTCGACGAACTGTTCGAAGACCGCCTGAAAGCTGTGGCGCTCCTCCGCGTTGAACGCCACGAAAGCGATCACATTCACCCGGGACTCGCCCCAGTCCATGGCGCGCTCGTTGAGCACGATCGCAATCGCCGTCTCGTTAGCCGTCATCGCCATCGCGTGCGGAACGGCCAGGCTGTCCGTGAACGCCGTGGAAGACATCCGCTCGCGTTCGACAGCGCCATCGACGTAGACCGAATCGATCAGCCCGGCGTCGATCATGCGATCACCGAGCGTGCGGATCATCGCGAACTCGTCGCTTGCGTAGAAGTTGCGCAGAAAGCGCGACGCATCGAAGAAGCGCAGAAGTTCACGCTTGATCGCTCCGCGTCGACGCCCGCGACGGATGCGCGCGATCGCGGCTCGCACCCGCTCGACATCGCCATCCGTCAGAAATGGCTGGATGACCAGGATGTTCTCCCGTGGCGCAGCGGGCGGGATGGTCGTGAGAACCAGATCTGTGTCCGACCGGGCCCAGTCGGTGTCCGGGTCGGTGATCACGGTTGTCACCTCGAGATCCTGGCCGAACACGTTCAGGATGCGGTCCCGCAGCAGCCGGTGCATATCGTAATAGCCGGGGCAGACCAGAGTGCACGTTGCGGCATCCGCGCGGCGGGACTGCTGCTCGAGATACGCTCCGACGTGCATGGCAATGTAGGCGATCTCGTCGTCCGTGACGATAATCCCTGCAGCGCGTTGCAAACGTGAAGCGATATACACCGCCAATTCGTAGATCAGCGGATACGACGTCTTGATCGACCGTGTCAGCGGGTTGCGTGAATAGTTGTTCTCTCCCGCGCGGGTGAGCAGGTTCTGCACGTGCAGCGCAAGCCGAACCGTGAAGGCGGTGTCGCGCAGGTCGACCAAATATTCATCGGATGCGTCCGCGACGATCCCGCGAACGGTCGCCATGACCTCGGGGGCAAGGTAGTTCTCGATTGGATCGCCGCCGTCCTCCTTGCCTGGCGTCACGACACGCGTCGCGAGCAGGATGGCGAGGTACTGCAGTTCGGCTTCATCGAGGGTCGCGTCGAAGTGCCGCGGGATCAGCGCATCCAAGGTTGCGACGGTTCGGGCGACAGCGTCGATGACTGGGGCAGTCGGTGCGGCCAGGTGTTGACCTCTGCCGACCCGGTCGAGGGCGATCGCCACGTGCAGCAGAACATCGTTGATGCCGTACTCGTTGACGAAATAGCCGCGGGCATCCAGTGCTGCCAGGAGCTCGGATTTGAACTCGGTCAAGCCGGTGAGCCCGAATTCGTTCTGTACCCGGGTGAGCACAATGAGGCCGCGTTCCGCGTCTTCCCGGTAGAGCTGACTCAGCAGCCGGCGCCGGTCGAGTTCGCTTCCCTCGAGCGAGATCTCGCTCCCACGTCGCACGATCGTCAGGCCAGTGCCGGTCAACCGGGTGCGCGCTCGTGTCAGGTCGGACTCGATCGTCGATTCACTGAGGAACGCTGCGTCTGCTTCCGCGTAGATATCCAGCGGCGTCGGTTCATCCAGAAGCCGACGCAGCAACTGTGACAGGCGTTCCGCGGGCGTCAGGGCGACGCCGTCGCCCACCCGTTCGCGCTCGAGGAACTGCGCGTACGCGTCGGGGTGGAGCCGGTAGCCGCTGCTGGAGGATTCGATGAGATCGAGGGGAGCCGATGCCTCCTTCAACTCACCGACATAGCTGCGGATGCTGCGCGGCGTCACCCCGACCTGGTCCGCCAAGTCGGCGGCGGTGGTCCAGTCGCGGGCGTGCGAAAGCATGTCGAGCATCTTGGCCTGCCTGCCCCGAATCACTTCGCCTCCCTGCAGCCATGACGGGTCACGCCACCGCACGGGCGGGAGCGTGCTTGTAGTCAAGCATCGACGCGGCAAAGCTGCCAGGGGTTCCGGCTGGTCTTCCTGGGGGCCGGAAGAAACCCTGCTGGCGGCACGAAGCGTCGTGGCCGAGTATGGGGTAACGCTCGAGAAAGGCCTCGAACGGGATCCAGTCGGAGGGCAAGACCATGCGAGTGCTCGTTGTGTGCGGTGCTGGCGCATCAAGCTCATTCGTCGCTTTGTGGCTTCGTAAGGCGGCGGCGGCACGCGGAATCACGGCGTCAGCTGCGGCTTCTAGCACAACGGAACTCGACGCCCTGGCAGCCGATGCCGATGTCGTGCTGGTCGGCCCACACCTGGCCACTGAATTCGACGCGCTCGCAGACCGAGTCCGCCGCGCGGGTGCTGCCGCGGTGCTACTCCCCGAACAGGTCATCACCTCGCGCGACGGTGACACGGCACTCGACCTCGCCCTGGCCGCGGCCGGCGCTCCCACCAGCTGACCACATTCGACCGACATTCGACCGACATCCACACGACCGACATCCAGACGCAGAGCCTGACCACCCAGCACCGAGGAGAACACAATGATCGAACGCACCATCCGAATCGGGTCCAGCCACGGGCTGCACGCCCGGCCGGCCAAACTGTTCGTGCAAGCCGTCGCGGCTGCCGGCATCCCTGTCACCATCGCGAAGGGTTCAGGCAAGCCGGTGAGCGCGTCGAGCATTCTCGGCGTCATTTCGCTCGGAATCGATCACGGCGACTACGTCACGCTCACCTCGGATGCAGAGGGAGCGGCATCCGTTCTCGACGATCTCACAGAAGTGCTCGTCACGGATCATGACAATGTCTGACGTGACAACCGAACTGCCCCTCGACACGCACACGCTGATCGGCTCCGGCGTCGGGCAGGGTATCGCTATCGGCCCGGTGTTGCGCGGCGCCGATCCGCTGCCCGAGCCCGTCGACGAACGCTCGACCCGCACCGCCGATGAGGAGCGCGCACGCGTGCTCGCTGCGACCGCGGTCGTCGCCGCAGTGCTGAACGAGCGTGCCGAGCGAGTTTCCGGAGTCGCCGCCGATGTGCTCGAAGCGCAGGCGATGATCGTCGAAGACGAGATGCTCGCGAGCGAGGTCAACACTCGGCTTGACGACGGCAAAACGGCCGAGCGTGCGGTCTTCGAGGCGTTCGCGGCGTTCCGCGAGACACTCACCGGCTTTGGTGGTTACCTGGCCGAACGCGCAGGCGACCTCGACGACCTCTCACAACGCGTGGTGGCTGAACTCACTGGAGTGGCTGCGCCTGGTCTTCCTGCCTCTGAAACACCGTTCATTCTCGTCGCCCGAGATCTCGCTCCGGCCGAAACCGTTCTCCTCGATCTCAGCAAGGTGCTCGCCGTCGTCACCACCGAGGGTGGGCCGACGTCCCACACGGCCATCCTCGCCCGCGAGAAGTCCATCGTCGCGATCGTCGCAGCGATCGGGGCCGACAGCATCCGTACTGGAGATCAACTGATCGTGGATGCCGCATCCGGCACCGTGACGATTGCTCCGGATGCCGCGCAGCTCGCGACCGCGCAGCGTCGCATCGATGAGCGTGCAGCACTGCTCGCCGCGCCCGCCGACCCGGGCGCGCTGGCCGATGGCACGCGGGTTCCTCTGCTCGCCAACCTCGGATCGGCAACGGGCGCCGAGGCAGCGCTCGCCGCTGGGGCCGAGGGCGTAGGCCTCTTCCGCACCGAGTTCCTCTTCCTTGATGCGCGACTCGCGCCGACTGTCGATGAACAGCAAGAGCACTACCGCAGGCTTCTTGCCGCGTTTGGCGGCAAGAAGGTCGTCGTGCGGGTGCTGGATGCCGGGGCGGACAAGCCGCTCGAATTCTTGAACGACACCCACGAGGAGAACCCCGCGCTCGGTGTTCGCGGGTTGCGGGCGTTGCGCGACAGTGAAGACATTCTGCGCGAGCAACTGACTGCGCTCGCGGCAGCCGACGCTGCGACGGACGCAGACCTGTGGGTCATGGCCCCGATGGTTGCGACCGTCGATGAAGCCTCGTACTTCACCGCGCTCGCCCGCGAATATGGAATCAAGACCGCCGGCGTCATGATCGAGGTGCCCTCCGCCGCTTTGATCGCAGATCGCATCCTCGCCCAGACCGATTTTGCATCGATCGGCACGAACGACCTGACCCAGTACACGCTTGCCGCTGACCGATTGCTCGGCTCGGTGGCGCACTATCAGGACCCGTGGCATCCGGCGGTCCTGCGACTGATCCAGGAGGTCGGCGCCGCCGGAGCCGCGAGTGGCAAGCCCGTGGGTGTCTGCGGCGAGGCGGCAGCAGATCCGCTCCTGGCTGTCGTGCTCGTGGGTCTTGGCGTGCAGACGTTGTCGATGTCGCCCGCGGCGTTGGCGGATGTTCGCGCCATCCTGAAGAAGTTCACCATTGCCGACGCCCGCGCGCTGGCGTCGGCGGCCCTCGCCGCGGACGGTGGCGCTGAGGCGAGGGCGGCAGCCCAGACCCTCGCCGATCAACACGCGACGGCGAGCGCAACAACGGCAGCCACTACAACAGCCACCGCAATCACAGCATCTTCATCAATCACAGCAACTACCTCCAACACAGCAACTACCCCTCACACAGCACAGAATGGAGCAGTCTCATGACGACGACGTCTACCGTGAAACAGCAGGGAAGTGCCCGGCTTCGCGTTCAACGCTTCGGCACCTTCCTCAGCGGCATGGTCATGCCCAACATCCCCGCATTCATTGCGTGGGGGTTGATCACGGCGTTCTTCATCGCCACCGGATGGTTGCCCAGCGGCATCCTCGGCGGTTTCGGCGATGTCAGCCAGATCGGCTGGCACGGCGCGGCGACGGTCTTGGCGCAGGACCCGAGCGGTCACACGTTCACCCAGTACGTCGGTCTTGTCGGCCCGATGATCACCTACCTGTTGCCGTTGCTCATCGCCAATACCGGCGGCCGCATGATCTACGGCGTGCGAGGCGGCGTCGTCGCCACGATCGCGACCATGGGTGTGATCGTCGGCAGTGACATCCCGATGTTCATCGGCGCCATGATCCTCGGCCCGCTCAGTGCCTGGCTGATGAAGAAGGTCGACAGCATCTGGGACGGCAAGATCAAGCCCGGATTCGAGATGCTCGTCGACAACTTCTCGGCAGGAATCCTGGGCGGTCTGCTTTCGATCGGCGCGTTCTTCGGAATCGCCCCGCTGGTCGAATGGATCAGCGCAGGCCTCGGCAACGCCGTGAACTGGCTCGTCATCAACCACTTGCTGCCCCTGGCCAGTATTCTGATCGAGCCCGGCAAGGTGCTGTTCCTCAATAACGCCATCAACCACGGCGTCTTGACGCCGCTCGGCGTTGAGCAGGCGCAGCAAACGGGCAAGTCGATCCTGTTCCTGCTCGAAGCGAACCCCGGCCCCGGCCTCGGCATCCTGGTCGCATACTCCCTGTTCGGCATCGGCATCGCCAAGGCGAGCGCACCCGGCGCGATCATCATCGAGTTCCTCGGCGGCATCCACGAAATCTACTTCCCGTTCGTGCTGATGAAGCCGATCATGGTGCTGGCCGCGATCGGCGGCGGCATGACCGGTGTTGCGATCAACGTCGCGTTCGCGACCGGACTGCGGGCACCGGCGTCGCCGGGAAGTATCTTCGCGATTCTGGCCATGACCGCTCCAGGCAGTTACGTCGGGGTGATCCTTTCGGTGCTCGGCGCTGCGACAGTCTCATTCCTCATCGGCTCCGTGATCCTGCGCGCCAGCCGCAGGCGCGACCTGGCCAAGGGCGAGACCGGCGACCTGGCCGCCGCCGTCGCGCAAACCGAGGCGAACAAGGGCAAGGAGAGCTCGGTGCTCGGCGGTCTCGTGCATGAGGGACTCTCCGGCGAAAGCGACGCGCAAGGCGATGGGACCAGGCGACTGGTGCGCAACATCGTGTTCGCCTGCGATGCCGGAATGGGTTCCAGCGCAATGGGCGCATCCGTTCTTCGCAACAAGATCAAGAAGGCAGGCATCGAAGGCGTTACCGTCACGAACAAGGCGATCGCTAATCTGGAGGACAACGTCGACCTGGTCATCACGCAGCGTGAGCTGACCGACCGGGCGCGCGCGAAGACGCCGTCGGCCCAACATGTGTCTGTCGACAACTTCATGAACAGTCCGCGCTACGACGAGGTCGTCGACCTCGTCTCGGCAAAAGAGGAAGAGACAGCAGGGTAACAATGACCGAGATTCTGAGTGAATCGAGCGTGGTGGCGGCGGGGTCCGCCACCACGCGGGACGACGCCATCCGCGAGGCGGGCCAGCTACTCGTCGACGCGGGGGCTGTGCGGCCCGACTACCTCGACGCGATGCTGGCCCGCGAAGCCACGGTGTCGACGTACATGGGCAACTTCCTCGCGATCCCGCACGGCACGAACGACGCAAAGGACTCGATCGTGCGCTCCGCCTTGTCGCTTGTGCGCTACGAGAATCCGATCGATTGGGGCGGGGAAGAGGTGCGCTTCGCGGTCGGCATCGCAGGCCTCAACAACGAGCACCTCGACATCCTGTCGAAGATCGCGATCGTCTTCTCCGACGAGGACGACGTGGCTCGGCTGATCGATGCCCCCGATGCCGCAGCGTTGTACCGGCAGCTCTCGGAGGTCAACGCAGAATGAAGGCCGTTCACTTCGGCGCAGGCAATATCGGCCGGGGGTTCGTCGGCTTGTTGCTGCACGAATCAGGGTACGAAATCGTCTTCGCCGATGTGAACGCCGAACTCATCGACTCGTTGGCGGCGGCTGACAGTTACGTCGTGCGCTCAGTCGGCGAACGAACCAGCGAGCAGGTCGTCACGAATTTTCGGGCGATCAACAGCCAAACGGATGCCGACGCGCTCGTCGCTGAGATCGCGACCGCTGACATCGTGACGACGGCGGTCGGCGTGCGCATCCTGCCATTCGTCGCCCCTGCGATCGCGGCGGCGCTCGTGCGGCGCCCTGCCGACGCCGCGCCGCTGGCCGTGATGGCGTGCGAAAACGCCGTCGGCGCGACCAACACCCTGGCGGCGGCCGTGCGCAGTGCGAGCACACCGGACGAGTGGGCGGCCATCGCCCCCCGCGCCGTGTTCGCGAACACGGCCGTCGACCGGATCGTGCCTGCGCAACCGGCGGGTGGCGGTATCGACGTGATGGTCGAGGAATTCTTTGAATGGGTCGTGGATCGCACGCCGTTTGCCGGGCATCCGCCTGCCATCGAGGGCGTGACCTTCGTGGATGATCTGGTGCCGTACGTCGAGCGCAAGCTCTACACCGTGAACACCGGGCACGCGACGGTGGCGTACACCGGGTTTCTGGCCGGTGCGCCGACGATCGCCGACGCGATGGCGATCGACACCGTGCGAGATGTCGCATCCCGAGTTCTGAAGGAAACCTCACTCGCGCTCGTCACCAAGCACGGACTCGATCCTGCGGAGCTGGCTGCATACCGGGAAAAGATCCTCGCCCGGTTCGAGAACGTGCATCTGCACGACGCCGTCGAACGCGTCGGGCGCGAGCCGTTGCGCAAACTCGGGCGCTATGACCGGTTCATCGGTCCCGCCGCCGAACTCGCGGAGCACGGCTCGACGCCGGTTGCGCTGTTGGAGGCGATCGCGGCCGTGTTGCGCTTCGACGTGCCGGATGACGCGCAGAGCCAGGAACTCGGCACACTGCTACGCACGAAGCAGGCGGCAGACTTCGTGAGCGAAGTCACGGCGCTGGAGGCGGAGCATCCGCTGTTCGCACCGCTCGTCGAGGTCGTGCGCTCGGCTCAGGCCGCGCGCGCGACCATCGCTGGTCGAGTAGCGCAGGAGCGCAGCGAGTACGCGTATCGAGACCCCGACCTACCGGTGGTTGAGTAGGCCGCGACGAAGGAGCTGCCGTATCGAGACCCGTTGGTCGAGTAGCGAGGAACGAGCGTATCGAGACCCCCGCCGCGAGGTCTCGATACACTCGCTGGCGCTCGTTACTCGACCAACGGCGCTCGACCAACAGACCACGCTACACGCTCAGGAGCACCAACTCCGACAGCGGCAGGCGAGTGCGCGGCGCATTCTCACGCTCGCGTAGCGGCTCGGGCAACGCGTCTGCGGACGCGAGCACGCCGATCGCAGCGACCGAGACGGGTTCGAAGCGCTCGTCGATCGCGAAGGCGGCGCGCACGCCTTCCGCGTCGAATCCGCCCATCTGGTGCACGTGCAAGCCGTCGTGATGCGCCTGCACCGACAGGTGGGCGAGAGCCTGGCCCAGGTCGTACTTGGCCCACGGGCGGGGCTTGCCATCGGCATCCGTCACCTCGGCAACGCCGACGATCAAAGCGCCGGCGGAGGTCGTCCACACCTGGTTGAAGCCCATCAGGTTCGCGACGATGGTGTCGAACGCGCTGCTGCCGCGACGCGCGACGATGAATCGAGACGGCTGCGAGTTGCCGGCGGACGGCGCCCAGCGCGCAGCTTCGAGCGCGGCGAGCAGCTTCTTCTCGTCCAGCGGTGCCGACGCATCGTAGGAGCGCGGGCTCCAGCGTTCGGCCAGCACCTCGTCGATCGGGGTGCTGGTCTGTGCGGTCTTGGATGGGGCGGTCAGGGCGGTCTTGGACGGTGCGGTCTTGGACGGCGCGGTCGTGAGCGCCGTGAATGGAGCGGTAGCAAGCGACATTCGCTGCCTCCTTGTTGAATTAGAACTGTTTGGTCGGAACTTTCGGTGGCGGCGCCGTTGCCACTACATGCAAACGCATGCAAGCTGAATCTATTCCGACCTGACGAAATCCTTTCCAGGACTTTCTCGCTCGCGACCGCGCGTACCGCTACGCGGCGAAGTGCGCACGCACGTCCGCCGCCATTGCCTCGGGGGACAGGTCGATCATGGCTTCTGCGTGGAGGCGCTCGAAGTAGGTGACATCGCTGCGATACATGGGTTCTGCGTTTGACCGGCTGACGACGCGTAACAGCAGTGAGTAGCGATCAGACGGGGTGGGTCCGCCGCCGTACATCGCCCAGTTGAACGAGGTGAGGTTCAGCGAGTAGTAGGTCTGGAACACGCTCGACAGCGCGAATCCGAGATCCGCACAGTCGTCCGCGGTGAGGTCGGTGATGTCGTGAGCGCCGTCGACGACGGCCCAAACCTCGTGGAAGCCGATCGGCGCCCACGGTGTCAGGACGGAAACTCTGCCTCGCCGACCGATCCAGCGGTCGCCGCCGTCTTCCTGCGCGAGCAGGGAATCCCAATACGATCCGGAGCCCTGCCAGGCCGCCGAAAGCTGAACCAGGTTGCGCTGGGTGGTCGTGCCGATGTCATCGTGGGCCGACTGGCCGTGCGGGTGGATCAGCGAGCTGCCCGCCGGCGGCAGGTAGTTTGCGTTGACCGACGACCACATCGGCCGCAGCCCGTGCAACCCTGCGGTGTAGACGGTGAAGGCTTCCAGCAAATCGCCGACCCGCCCGGGCGTGAGTTCGGGCAGATCAAGAAAGTGCGACGCGGTGTCGTAGAGGCCGACGGACGAGAACTCTGAGTACGCCATCACGTTGGGCACGACAACGGCTGTGCCTCGCCGAATGCGGCCTTCGTCGGTGATTGATCGGTCGAACGTGCCGGTTGCCGTCTCGATCCTGTCCGCACAGAACGGGCAGAACGCAGGCGCGGCGGTCAGACTCGACAGGTCCGGGCGCGTCTCTGGTGCAAGCTTGGTGCCGGTGATGATCCGGGACGTGTGGCCCGTCAACGGGTCGACGCGCACCGTCAGCGGGACCTCGATGATCGACGTCGGGTTGGTCAATTCCGGCACCCGGGCGACTATGTCATGCTGAACGAACGTAATGGCGGCCATACGCACAGCCTACAAAGCACGCTGCCCTACGCGGCAAGCTCCCGCTGAATCGCGGCGACGAACGCGTCGATGTCGGCTTCCGTGGTGTCCCACGAGCACATCCAGCGCACTTCGTTTCGTGCGGCATCCCAGTCGTAGAAGCGGAAGCTTTCGCGCAGCGTGTCTGCGACGCCATCCGGCAGCATGGCGAACACCCCGTTGGCTTGCGTCGCCTGGCTGAAGCCGAGACCGACGACCGATCCGGATGCGACGGATGCTTCGAGCGCGCCCCTCAGGCGGCTCGCCATTGCGTTCGCATGCTGTGCGCTGCGAAGCCACAGGTCGCCTTCGAGGAGGGCGATCAACTGCGCGGAGACGAAGCGCATCTTCGAGGCCAGCTGCATGTTCAGCTTGCGCAGATAGGGCAAGCCCTCCGCGGCATCCGGGTTGAGAATGAGCACTACTTCGCCGAACAGCAGTCCATTCTTCGTGCCGCCGAAGCTGAGAACATCGACACCGGCATCCGTCGTGAACTCGCGCAGCGGAGCACCAAGCGTCGCGGCTGCGTTGGCGATGCGGGCGCCGTCGACATGCAGTTTCATGCCGAGAGAGTGCGCGTGATCGGCGATCGCCCCGATCTCGGCTGTTGTGTAGCAGGTGCCGAGCTCGGTGGTCTGCGTGATCGAAACGGCCAGCGGCTGCGCGCGGTGCTCATCGCCCCAGCCCCACGCCTGTCGGTCGATCAGTTCGGGCGTGAGCTTGCCGTCCGGAGCATCGACGGTGAGCAGTTTCAGCCCGCCGACCCGCTCGGGCGCAGCGTTCTCATCCGTGTTGATGTGAGCCGTGGACGCGCACACGACGGCTCCCCAGCGCGGCAGCATCGACTGCAGGCCGACCACGTTCGCGCCGGTGCCGTTGAACACCGGGAACGCCTGAATGCCCTCGCCGAAGTGCTCGGCGAACACCCGCTGTAAGTGCTGCGTGTAGACGTCCTCCCCGTACGCGATCTGGTGGCCGCCGTTGGCGGCAGCGATCGCGGCGAGCACCTCAGGGTGCACACCCGCGTAATTGTCAGAAGCGAATCCGCGGTGCTCTTTGTCATGCAGAATCCGCGTGTCATGAAGTGTTTCGGTCACACTCTCTATCTTTGCGCACTGCGTCGCGCACTGTCGCACTGCGTCTTGCGCACTACGCCTTGCGCACTGCGCCTTCGACAACCGCGGGCGGCCGGTGCGCGATGTCCGCAAGAAGAAACCAAGAGGCGACCTAGGTCTATTTTTGCGAGGTCCAAGCCAGGCTTACGCTGCAAAGGAATATCAATATTGAGGATGGCTCAGCAGATGGAAGTGTTGCAGCGGTGAAAAACAGGACAATCTGGGGTGCTACGGCCCTGATCGGCGCCCTATCTCTGTTCGGGGCGGTGATCGTCCCCTCCGCGGCGGATGCAGCCACGTCGAGTGCTACCCCTGCGGCGACTGCTGCGGCGTCCACGAGCCAGGACGGCGGTGCGCAGGCTGTGACGGCACCGACACCGAGCGCATCCCCGACGGCGACGGGCACTCCGACGCCGACGCCCACGCTGACCGCGGTCCCGGCACCGACCGCAACCCCGGCGCCGACCGCAACAACTATCCCTGCGGGCGGGGCTACTTCGAGCCGGAACGAGTCGCAGCAGCGCATGTCGGCGGCTGAGTCGCAGCTTGTGGCCAACCCGTCCGCCCCTTTGACGGTTCAAGGGACGATCGGCTCGAACAAGCTCGAGCTACGAGATGGAATGTACGCTTTCGACCCGAACCACCCCGCTCCTGACGTGTTAGGGACAAGCACGGTGCCCTACAGCGCTACAACGACCTACGTTTGGGGGGATGCGCGGACTACACCGAGCATAAGCGTGAGCTATCGGATCGCTCTGATGGATGGCCAGCCCACCAACTATTGGGTGCAATTGTATGCCGGTGTGGAGTTCCATAACCAGGTGCCTTCTCCGTATACATTCTGCCAGCTCACTACGGGTGGCATGCATGACCATGGCGGACAGCCAGTAACAGGGACCGTGCCGTACAGCTGCCACACGGACGCGCAAATGGTTGATCCACCAAACCGGCAGGGGTATCCGACGGCCAAGGTGGACTTCACGGTGAGCAACAACATCGTCGCCGAGGCGCAAAGCACGGTGAAGACCACCGGTCGCGTGTCTCTGGACAACGGGTACTGGGAGGTGAATGCAGGCAACAAAGTCGGCGGGAGCACCGCAGTTGCTGCCAACAGCAGCGTTCACATGGATGCACTCCTGCGGTCCGGTGAGGGCGACGACGTGGTCGACAAGGGCAGGGCGCGCGTAATCTTCGTCTACCGCATCCTGCTCGACGGAGTGGCGACACCATTCTGGGTGGAGGGGACCACTCAAGTGTTTGCGGATACCTGGCATAATGCCTGGTGCGATTTCTACGACCAGAACCCAGTCCCGGCCAACGGGCAGGCCGCGCCGAGTCCGGCCAAATTCTCGCCGTTCAAATGCCCTATGGACCAATACAGACCGGGCCCAAGGCCCGAAAACTGGCAGACTACTTACACGATCTCGGCGGCACCGATCACGACCGTCACCGCACCGATCCAGCTCAGCGAACTGCTCCAGCACTGCGGTGATGCACCCGATGATTGCGACACGAGCCTCTCCACAGTGACACGTGTGCCCGGACCGGTCAGCCCCAACGATCAAAAAAGCATACTCAACAACCAGACAGATCACGACCAGACACAGAAGCTGACGGTGTCATCAACACACTCGGTCACCAACACCCTCGGCATCAAGCTGGCTTCAAAGGTATTGATCGAGGTGTTCGAGTTTTCTGTGGAATTGAACTATTCGATCGCGATCACCGACTCGACGACCTACACGAGCGAGACGGATGTCACGGCCCCACCATGGACCCGCGTCTGGCTGGAACAGACACCGATTCTGGTGCATGTCGTCGGTAACGTTCTGATGCAAAAGGACGGCAGATATTATCTCCTGCCCAACATTGCAGCGAACTTCCCTGAAAAGGACGGGCAGTCCGAGAAGACGATAAAGTCGCAGCCTCTGCCGCATTCAGGCGCGCAGCTGCTCACGGCATCCGGTATCAATGCGGTCGTCTCGACCACGGACAGCGCCGTTTCCGGCCAGTCGGTGGGACTGGCAGACGGAGCCTTCGACATGCCGGCAGATGCCAGCGGGCCGATCACACAGGCCTCTACACCGGCGGCACGCACACTCGCTCCGAATGGTTCGACCTCCTGGTCCACGATCGAGCATCAGGCCGATCCCGCGGTGTCGGGCGGCGCGATCTCGCAGGGTTCCTTCAGCTACCGGATCACCCAGAACAAGGTGCCCAGCCCGTACTGGATCAAAGGCGCCGCAGTCAACGGATACAACGCTGACGGAACGCGCAACACCTCCGCCACCTGCCAGGTTTACCTGGGTAACCCGAACACCGACGGGGTGCCGGCTGCGGCCGACGCGCCTTACCAGTGTCTGACCACGGTGACAGCGCCCAACGTGCAGAACATCATGGATGTTGCATTCAGTGTCGGGCCACGACTGGCCCCATTGACACCGGCCAACCCTGTGACGATGCCACCGGCCGTCGGTGTGCCGTCGTCGGCGGTTGCCCCCGCAACCACCGTGGCGAAGGCGTCCGGCCTGGCAGACACCGGCTCATCGGTGGATGCGACTCCGTTCCTCTTCGGAATCCTTGCTTTGCTCGCCGGAGCGGGAATCCTGATCACCCGCCGACGTCGCACCCGCCGAGGCTGAGGAGGTCACCGCTCCGGCGCTTGGCGCCTCCGCGCTTGACGCCCCAACGCTCTATGCTGCTTACGTCTGAGCAGCATAGAGCGTGGATCGAGGGCGGCATGACCAAGAACAGACTCGAAGCGTTCAGCGATGGCGTGCTGGCCATCATCATCACGATCATGGTCTTGGAGTTGCGCGTTCCAAACGGAGCGACGTGGGAGGCGCTGTCGCAGAGCCTGCCTACGCTTCTGAGCTACCTTCTCAGCTTCGTCTACATCGGCATCTATTGGAACAACCACCACCACATGATGCAGCTGGTCGGCACGGTGAACGGGGCCGTGCTCTGGGCCAACCTGCACCTGCTGTTCTGGCTCTCGTTGGTGCCGTTCAGCACGCGCTGGATGGATGAGACAGGATTCGTGCAGGTGCCCGTCGTCGTATACGGAATCAATCTCGTCTGCGCGGCAATCGCCTACTGGGTGCTCCAGCACACCCTGATTCGGCAGCAGGGAAAGGGTGGCGCGCTCGCCGAAGCAGTGGGTCGCGATTGGAAAGGCAGACTTTCACCGGTGATCTATCTGGTCGGCATCGGTGCCGCGTTGCTCGGCATCCCGGCGATCGCGCTCGCCGCCTACACCGTGGTGGCGCTGATCTGGCTGGTGCCCGATCGCAGAACCGAGCGGTACCTGGCCAGCCACGATCGGTCGTCGCCGTCCTCCCCGGATGCCTGACCGGCGCCGCGGCGCGTCAGCCCTTCAGCGCCTCCTTGATCGAGATCTTCGCCCCTGTGCGCAGCAGCGAGTTCTCGTAGATGCGCGAACCGACGAGGATCGCCAGCCAGGTCGTTGCCAGCAGAATCAGCAGCGATAGCAGCGGCTCCCACCACTGGGCGGTCCCCAAGAACAGGCGCATCGGCATCCCGACCGGGGCGGAGAACGGAACGTACGACATCACCGCGAGCACCGTCGGGTTGTTGTTGAACACCAAGACCAGGATGTAGGGCAGCAGGATGATCATCATGACGGGCGCGGTGGCGCTGCCGACATCCTCCTGCCGAGACACGAGTGCAGCTGTGCCGGAATACAGTGCCGCGATCATCACGAAGCCGACGACGAAGAACACGACGAACCAGATCACACTCGGCCCGACGCTGGCCAGGAGTGAATGCTGCCCTGTTACCAAGAGCCCCAGGCTTGCGAGCAGCGCGATGATCGCGATCTGCGCGAACGCCAGGATGCTGTTGCCCAGCACTTTGCCCGCCATCAGCGTGCGGGCGCTGATCGTCGAAAGCAACACCTCGACCACTCGTGTCTGCTTCTCTTCGACCACGCTCTGGGCGATCGTCTGGCCGAACGTCATGGCCGACATGAAGAAGACGAGCCCGAACGCGAGCGCGACGAAGTACACGAGCAGCGGATTCTGCGCGGATGTCTTCAGCAGCGTCACCGACGGAGCGACACTGAGCGACTGAATCACGGCCGCCGGGGGCGAATCCAGTGCGATGATCTTGACACCGGTGACCTTATTCGTCGCGTCTGGCACGATCGCGGCATCGACGGACCCGTCGCGCACCATCTTCTCGGCGGTCGCGACGCTGTCGGCCGGCATGGCTTTCAGCCCCTGAACATGCTCGACGACCGTTGTCGCGCTCCCCACGACCGCCACCTTGCTCGACTGATCGATGCCGCCAATCAGCCCGCCGATCAGAATGGACAGGAGCACCGCCAGCAGCAGAATGCCCGTCGAGATCAGGAACACCTTGCTGCGCAGCCGGGACATGATTTCGCGTTGTGCGACCAGCCAGACTGCACCGCGCGGTGCACCGACGCCGGCGTTTTGCTCGCCGGAGTCTCCCCCGCCGAAGCGGCGACCACCGGATGCCGGCCCGCCGCCCGGCTGTTCCGCTGCGGTTGTCGAGGTGGTGCTCATTTGATGACCTCCCGAAAGATCTGGGCGAGCGATGGGCTGTGCGGTGCGAAGCTCGTGACCGACCCGCGGCCGACGGCTTGCTGGAGAACGCGCTGGGCGGCATCCGGGGTCGCGTCGAAGAGCGCGTAGCCGCCGTCGAAGTCGAGCACGGTGATGTCCGGCTGGTCACGGAGCCAGCCGGCGTCGCCGGCGAGTTGCACCTCGAAGCGTGGCTCGGAGTGCTCGGCTCGAAGCTTCTCGCGGGAGCCCGCCGCGCGGATAGCTCCGTCGGCGATGATCACGAGGTCGTCGCAGAGCCGCTCGACAATGTCGAGCTGGTGGGAGGAGAACAGCACGGGCACTCCGCGAGCGGCATACTCCTTCAGCACCGTCTGAACGGTTTCCACAGCGATCGGGTCGAGTCCGGAGAACGGTTCGTCGAGCACGAGCACTTCTGGGTCGTGCACGAGTGCGGCAGCGATCTGCGCACGTTGCTGGTTGCCGAGTGACAGCTTCTCAACCGGGTCGTTCGCCCGCTCACCGAGCCCCAGCCGCTCCAGCAGTGTGCTCGTGTTGTGCTTGGCCGTGGTGGCCGTGAGCCCATGCAGGCGGGCCAGATAGACGAGCTGTTCGCCGGTCTTCATCTTCGGATACAGCCCGCGCTCCTCCGGCATATAGCCGAATCGGCGACGGTCCGCTGCACCGATGACGGTGCCATTCAGAGTCACCGTGCCGCTGTCGGACGACAGCACACCGAGGATGATCCGCATGCTGGTGGTCTTGCCGGCCCCGTTCGCGCCGACAAATCCGGTCAATCGCCCGGGTAATACATCGAAATTGATGTCTTTGAGCACCTGACGACCCGAGAACGATCGATTGATGTCATGGAGTTCGAGCACACTGCCTCCTCTTTGTTAGCATCAACCGTAGGGCGAATGCATCGGATGCGCATCCGGCGCAGGCCCATCTGCGGGACGGGGCGGAGTCGACCGCCTGACGAGCGCGGCGGTCATTCCGAACTCGCGAACTGCGGCGCGTCGACCTGGAATTGGATGTCAGGCGTATCCGCGCTTGAGCATCATCTCAGCAGACTTGTCAAACTCGGCGGCGGTCGGGATGGCAAATTTCAGGGAATCGGCGTACCGGGTCGTGATGTTGAACAGGGCGGCGACGGCAGCGGCATCCATGAGTTGCGCGCGGGAGGTACCTGCGCGCAGCGCGTCCTCGGCATCGGCAGTGTTCAGTTCGCGCGGGTATTTGGTCATTTTCTCCAGGAAGGTCAGCGTCGCGCGCAGCCGCTCAGGTATCGGCGCCGTGAGTGGGTCGGCGAGACACGCGTCGACAACTTCCTGGGTCATGCCTCGGATGGCGATGGCTCGGTGCGCGCCGATGCAGAACTCACACGAGTTCCAGCGGGCGACCATCGCGGCCATCAACTCGCGTTCTCCCACGCTCCAGTCGCTGGGGCCGCGCATCACCGCCTGCGTCCAGGCGCCGAGGGCAGAGCCGACAAACTCCTTGTGGTAAAAGGCGACCCGGGCAGCATCGGGCAGGCGCATGCCCGATGCCGTCGAGATCAACCGAATCTGTGTGCGTGCGCGAACAGTGTCGCCGCGTTCGACCTCACGGAGTCGCATCGTCCACCTCCTCGATGGCTCGGGTCGCTGCATCCCAGCGGGAGAGCCCCGCCCCGATGCACGCCGACATGATGATCTCGAATGCGCTCTTGTCGCTGCCTGTGACGGCACGGACGTCGGCCACCTGTGCGTCGGTGACGCGGTACGCAGCCTCACTGATCTGCTGGACCAGCGCGTCGTATGGCTGGGCGATCGTGGTTCCTTCGCCGGCTCGTGCCAGCACGGCGGCCCGCAATGACACGTCTGTCACGCCACCGCCGCCGGTTACGGCCGCGCGCACGGCCTCGGCATAGCGATGGTGCGCTGTGACGTCGTCCATCTTCAACTCCTCTCTTCGATCACGGTCTCTTCGATCACGGTCTCCTCGGCCACGGTCTTTTCGGCCACGGTCTCTTCGACCACCGTCTTGAACATCGTGAGGGTCAGTGCCCAGTAGGAATCCAATTCTTGGCGCAGCTGATGCAGACCGTCTGGCCGGGGGCGATAGATGCGCTCCCTGCCCCGTCGGCGCACGTCGACCAAGCCCGCGTCGAGAAGCACCCGGAGGTGCTGGGACACCGCCGGGCGAGTCACCGGAAGCTCCCCTGCGATCTCCGTCACTGAACACGGCCCGGTGGCCACGCGGTTGAATACACGTCGCCGAGTCGGATCGGCCAACGCATACCAAGGATCGACAATTGTCGCTGTGGACACAATACGTAAGCTACTACTTACGCATCGAGAACTCCAGTGGTCTCGCATTGCTGTTAAGCCGCGGTGCTGGAGCAATGCCTCACTGTGAACTTCACTGTGAACCTCACTGTGAACCTCACTGTGAAGGAGATAGTCGCCTTCGCAGGAGGCTTTGCGCAAAAGACTCCTTCGAACCGGACTATCTCCTTCAATCGATGGGGCATTACCGGCGCGCTGGTACGCAAACGCGGGACGATAGAGAGGACGGAATCGAGGAGGACTATGACGGTGGCAGTGGTCGGTGGTACAGGCACGCTCGGGCGGCAGGTTGTCGCAGGCCTGCGTTCGCGTGGGGCCGATGTGCGAGTGCTGAGCCGCAAATCGCCAGACTATCCAGTGGATCTGCGCTCCGGCGGAGGTCTCGCTGAAGCGCTCAGCGGATGCGACACGGTCGTCGACGCCAGCAACGGCGCGACGTCGACCCTCGTCGATGGGTCCGGGCGACTCCTCGCTGCCGAGCAATCCGCCGGCGTCGGCCACCATGTCGCGATCTCAATCGTCGGCTGCGACAGGGCCCCGATGAGTTACTACAAGATCAAAGTGCGTCAAGAGCAGGTTGTCGAGGCCGGCCCGGTGCCGTGGACCATTGTGCGGGCGACCCAATTCCATAACCTGATCGACACCATGTTCACCAGCTCGGCGCGCGTCGGGGTGCTGCCGAAAGTGCGTGCGCTGGTGCAGTCCGTCGACGTGAGCGAAGCCGCAGCATTCATCGCAGACACGGCAACAGGCGGTCCATTGCGGGCCCGCGTGCAGATCGCCGGCCCGCAGCTCAACGATGCGCGGGAACTCGCCCAGCTGTGGCGTCTGGCGACGCATTCGCGCGCTGTCTCCGTGCCGATTCACGTGCCGGGCAAGCTGGGGCGCGCGCTGCGCGAAGGGGCGCTGACCAACGAACATCCGGATGCCCGCGGCACCATCCGCTTCGCCGATTGGCTCGAGAGCCGCGCTTCCTGACGGTGCCTGGGCGCGAGGTTGCGCAGAATGTGAACGTTCCGGGCCGCGGAGCCGTGTCTATAACGAGCGACGCGCCCTAGGTACCGGCACGGACCTGAGCACCGGCACCGCCGCCAGCACCGCAAAAGGCGACACGAAACAGCGACGGCTGCACAATACGCGCTGGATCGCCTCGCCGGTCCTCTGCATTTAATTCTCCCGAAAGAGGGCTTTCCAGGAGTATCGTGCCATTGCTCCAACCGGAGGAGTGAGGATGAAGCTGAACGCCCGAAGTGTCGGACTGCCACGGGTCGCATGGCTGCCCGTCGGTGCCGCGCTGGTCACCGTGGGCGGAGCGTTGGCGTTCACGATCGGGCAGTACGGCTATCACCGCGACGAGCTGTACTTTCGGATGCTGCCCCTGCAGTGGGGCTACACGGACCAGCCTCCGCTGACGCCGTTTATCGCGAATTTGATGTCGACCCTCGCCGACCAGGTGTCGGCGTTGCGGATTCCGGCACTGATCTTCGCGCTCGTGTCAACGGTGATTGTCGCCCTCATCGCTCGCGAGGTCGGCGGAGGTGCCGGAGCGCAGGCGCTTGCCGCGTGGGGCTACGCGTTCGGCGCGCTGACCCTGGTCGGCGGCCACGTGTTGCTTACCGCGAGCTTCGATTTGATGGTGTGGCCGGCGGTCATGCTGGCGATCATCCGTGCGCAACTGCGCGGAAAGCCCGTGTGGTGGTTGGTCGCGGGCGCGATCGCCGGCATCAGCATGTACAACAAACTCCTGATCGCCTTCCTGCTGGTCGCGCTGCTCGTCGGCATCGTCGCCGTCGGGCCGCGTTCATTGTTTCGGTCGCCGTGGCTCTATGGCGCAGTCGGGGTGATGCTGGTGATCGGCTCGCCGAATCTGATCTATCAGGCCGTCAACGGATGGCCGCAACTGTCTGTGGGTGCAGCTCTGGCGTCGGACAACGGTGGAAACGTGCGTGTGCTCCTCCTGCCTTACCTTGCACTCCTGCTGGGTCCGACCCTGGTACCGTTCTGGATCGCCGGCCTTGTGGCTGTGTTTCGGCGGCCGGGGTGGCGCGCCATCCGTTTCATCGGGGTCGCGTTTCCAGTGCTTGTGCTGCTGGTCTTTGTTGCGGGGAGTCAGTTCTACTACCCGTTCGGCCTGGAGTCGGTCGTCTTCGCCATCGGCTGTGTTCCTGTCGCGGAGTTCGCCCGGCGATCACGGGTGCGAGCTGCCGCCGTGGTGACAGCGGTTGCACTCAACGTGATCGTCGTGTCGGTGATCTCACTACCGCTGATACCCGTAACGCTGGTCGGTGCGACCCCGATCCCCGCTATCAATCAAACGCAGCGCGATCAGGTGGGATGGCCGCGGTACGTGCACCAGGTGGATGCTGTTGCAGCCTCGGTCGCGCAAGGCGACGTGGTCGTGCTCGCAAGCAACTACGGCGAAGCCGGTGCCCTGGAGCGATATGGAAGCCGCGGCCAACCGCCGGTTTACAGCGGCCACAACGCGCTCTGGGACCTCGGGCCGCCCCCGCAGACGACGACGACAGTCGTGGTCGTCGGCGGTCAATACGACTCGGTGAAACCGTTCTTCAGCACGTGTGCGGTGCGGGGCCACCTCGACAACGGCGTGGGTGTAGACAACGAAGAACAGGGCCAGCCGATCGCCGTCTGCAACGGGCCAAAGCTGAGTTGGAGCAACCTCTGGCCCAAACTTCGACACCTGGGCTGAGCCACACCACTCACAGGTTCAGCGCAGGTTTTGTGCACCTTTCGTCCAGAAACCGCCGGTAGCGTGGCGAACCTTGCCATGGATGGCGGGTCTGTCATCGTGCGAATGCACGCGTCGGCCCGCGCACCCCACCTGTGGGGCGGCATCCGACACCGACTGTCAGCAAGCCCTCGATCATCGAGACCGCCCGGCGGCCCCGGTTCTGTTCGTGTCGGCAGAGGCCGACTCATCGAGCGCACTCGTGTGCGTGCCGTGAGCCTGCCTGTGCCAGCGTCGGCGAGGGAGCCAGCCTGCACAGGTCGCGCCCGAACGCGAGCCTGCTCCATCCGTGCACCACCTTCGGATGGCGATGCGCAGGGCAACCGCACACATTGGACCCTAGTGACCTTACGTTCCATCCTGACCCCCACCCGCGAATTTTCCAGCCGGTTGTTCGGCAACCGAAGCGACATCATCGGCACGTTCGTCGGAATCGTCATGACCGGATCGCTTCTGCTGCCCGTCGCGATCCAGCAGAGCGCCCAGCAAGCCGAACACGAAGCCGCACAGGTGAAAGCCACGACGCAACTGAGCGAGTCGACCGGCTTGCACCACGAGCAGCTGAAGGTTTATGCAGACCAGGTGCAGCAGCGTATCGATGATGCTGCAGCGACAGCGCTCGCACAGGGCAAAACGGTCGCCGAACAAGCCAAAGCGAAGACCGATGTCACCGCGCTCACCAATGCCATTGCGGCGCTGAGCGACTACGACTCTCTTTCGCAGCGCACGGTGCTTCGTCGAACGGATGCTGTGAAGACGGTCATCCAAACGACGTCTGCGGCCGCAGCCGAGGCGGATCGCGTCGCTGCCGCTCAGGCAGCGGCGGCGCTTGCGGCAGCGAACACGCCGGACGGTGCCCGTACCACCGCGCGGAGCCTCGCCGCGAGCACATACGGTTGGGGGGACGACCAGTTCCAGTGCCTCAGCAATCTGTGGCAGAAGGAATCCGGCTGGTCCTACACCGCATCGAACGGATCGAGCGGGGCCGCGGGCATCCCGCAGGCGCTGCCCGGTTCCAAGATGGCAACAGCCGGTGCCGACTGGGCAAGCAACGCCACCACCCAGATCAAGTGGGGCCTCGACTACATCGCGCGTGGCTATGGCACCCCGTGCTCGGCCTGGTCGCACTCCCAATCGATGAACTGGTACTGATCGCGCCGGACCCGTCGGTCGAGTAGCGCTCGCGGCCCTATCGAGACCCGCAGCGAGGAAAAGATGGTGGTCGAGTAGATGGTGGTCGAGTAGCGAGGAAATGATGGTCGTCGAGTAGATGGTGGTCGAGTAGCGAGGAACGAGCGTATCGAGACCGGTAACGACGCTTTTGGGTCTCGATACACTCGCTGGCGCTCGTTACTCGACCACCGGCGCGCTACTCGACCACCGGAATGGTGATCGTGCGGCCGTTGATAGATGCCGCCCCTTGCGACCACAGGCCGACGACGGATGCCGCGAGCGACTCTTCGAGGCCGGCCAACGACTTCACACGGAAGATCGTCGCTGCGGCGCTGGATTCCGCGCTCGCCGCCTTGGCGAAGCCTTGCGCCACCGCCAGGGTCCAGGCCTCTGCAGCCGCCTTGAGTGCGACATAGTTGGCACCGCCGGCGGTCGGATGCTCAACTGCCGTCGATGAGACGATCGCCAGTCGACCCGCCGTCGAGGCGACCAGGTCATCGTAAAAGGTGCGGCTGATGTTGCGCAGCGACGTCAGTGAGCCTTCCAGAAAGCGCCAGTCTTCGTCGCTCTGGCCGGCCAGACCGCCGCCACCGCGCCATCCGCCGACCAGGTTGACGAGACCGTCGATGCTTCCGAACTTGACGTGGATGCGCATTGCGAGCTCGGCCACGGCGGAAGGGTCGGTCAGGTCGCAGACGCGCGTGTCGGCATCCGGAACCTGCTCGGCGAGTGCGTCGAGATGCTCTTGACCGCGGCCGACCGCGAGCACCCGCGCGCCGGCCGCTGCGAGAGCGCGCGCGATCGCGATGCCGGACGCGCCGGACGCGCCCGCGATGAGCACGGTGCGTCCGGCGACCCCGGTGTCAACCATGCGCGGTAATGCCCGCGGTCGACTCGATCACGGTGCGCATCTTCTTGCCGAGTGCCTCGTAGAACATCGAGAGCGGGAACTCGTCGTCCAGCACGGCATCGGTGTAACCCTTCGGTGGCCCGGCAAGAATCTCGTCCGGTAGCCCCCGCGACCAGAGCGATGCCGGGTTCGGCGTGAGCACACTCGACACCAGCTCGTACGCGGCGAGCCAGTGCGCGGTCTTCGGCCGGTCGATCGAACGCCAGTACAAGTCGTTGATCGCATCGCTCAGGGCGACGACGACATCGGCGACCTCGTCCCAGTCGATGGCCAGCCGCGTGTCTGTCCAGTGCAGCACGTTGTGCTGGTGCAGCCAGGCGAACAGCAACTGGCCGCCGAGGCCGTCATAGTTGCGCATGCGGCTGCCTGTGAGCGGGAAGCGGAAGATCCGATCGAACAAGATCGTGTACTGCACGAGCTTCGCGTGTTCGAGGATGTCCTTACCCGACGGCGTGACCTCGTCCGCGGGAAGCGCGCTCAGCGTTCTCTCCAGCTTCACCGACTCGCGAAACGCGGTGAGATCGCAACGCAGTTCTTCGAGCGAGTACAGGAAGAACGGCATCCGCTGCTTGATCATGAACGGGTCGAACGGCAGGTCGCCGCGCATGTGCGTGCGGTCGTGGATGAGATCCCACATGACGAAGGTCTCCTCCGTCAGCGCCTGGTCGTCCAGTAGCCGGGCTGCGCCTTCCGGCAATTCGAGTTTGGTGATCTCGGATGCCGCGCGCACGACCCTGCGATAGCGTGCGGCTTCGCGATCCTGGAAGATCGCACCCCACGTGAACGACGGGATCTCGCGCATCGCGACGGTCTCCGGGAACAATACGGCCGAGTTGGTGTCGTAGCCGGGCGTGAAGTCGAGGAAGCGGATCGGCATAAACAGCTTGTTGCCGTAGTCGCCTGCCTCCAGCGCCGCGATGAACTCGGGCCAGATCACCTCGATCAACACGGCTTCCACGTGCCGGTTGGTCGACCCGTTCTGCGTGTACATGGGGAATACCACCAGGTGGCGCAGGCCGTCCACACGGTGCTGCTGCGGCTGGAACGCGTTCAACGCGTCGAGAAAGTCCGGCTCGGCGAAGTCACTGTCGACCCAGCGCGCGAAGTCTGTGCGCACGGCGTCCAAGTAGGCGGCGTCGTGCGGAAAGAGCGGAGCCAACTCGGCGATCGACGCGACGATCGTGGCGACGGATGCTCGCGCATCCGCGTGCCGCGTCGCATCCGGAATCGACCCGTCCTTCACCTGGTCGGCCTGCAGCGCGATCGCCGCGTTCTTCAGGGCCAGCCAGGCCGGATGCGTGGCGACATCTGCGGTCGCTGAGTTCGTTCCGGTCGCTGAGCTTGTTTCGGTCCCTGAGCTCGTTGAAGGGCGGCGGTCTTCGACAACCTCGGGCTCTCCGACAATGGTGTCTGCACTGAACTGTGATCCAGTGAACTGTGAGACGAATTGAGACATGGCGAACCTCCCGTCGTTGATCCGGCCGCGGGCGCGGACGTATAGCGCTGGAACCGCGCTTCTTTAAGCGTATCGGCCGGATCGGGGCGTTTTCTTGCCCATTGCGGTGATCCGTTGCGCGCGGAGTGGCCGCCACGCAGTTCCGTGCGGCCGTGCGGTGGTGTGGCCGTGTGCAGGTGCGCCCGCCATCGTAGCCCGCGACCCGTCACGTTTGGTCGCGAGAGGCGCCGAATCTGCGCCAAACGTGACGGGTCACGGCGCTGGAGCGCACCGCCGAAGGCGTGAAGGCAATAGGCTCGCAGCGTGGCAACTGCAGAGGATGTGATGGCGGCGCTCGCGGCCGTCGCAGACGCCGATGACGCTGTCTTCCTGCAACGCTTCTTCAAGACCGGCCCCGGTCAGTACGGCGAGGGTGACGTGTTCATCGGCGTGCGCGTGCCGAAAACGCGTGCCGTGGTCAAGCAGTTCGCCGACCTGCCGCTCGAAGAAATCGACGTGTTGATCGACAGCCCGGTTCACGAGCACCGGCTGGCTGGGTTGGTCACGCTGAACACGCAATTCGCGCGGGCGAGTGCGACGCGGCGGCGTGACGAGGGTCAGCGCGAACGCATCGCCGCGTACTACCTCGCCGCGGTGCGGCGCGGGCGGGTGAACAACTGGGATCTCGTCGACGCCTCCGCCGAATTCATCCTCGGCGAATACCTGGTCGACCGGCCGCACACCATCCTGATCGAGCTGGCCGAAAGCGAGAACCTGTGGTGGCGGCGCGTAGCCGTGCTATCAACATTCGCCTTCATCAAGCGGGGCGACGCATCCACAACGCTCGAATTGGCTGAGCTGCTGCTGAACGATCGCGAAGATCTCATGCACAAAGCAGTCGGCTGGATGCTCCGCGAAGTGGGCAAACGCGTCGATCCGACCCTGCTCATCGGCTTTCTCGACGCGCATGCGGCACAGATGCCGCGCACGATGCTGTCGTACGCCACCGAGCATCTGGATGCCGCGGTGCGGGCGGGGTATCGCGCGCGCCGGTGACGTGGATGCGCCGCGTGAAGTGGAGCGGGCGCGGTGCGGGGCCGTGCGCCGGTTTGTGTGGTGTGCGCCAGTTGAAGTGGCGCAGGATGCCGGAAGTGGCGCATGGCGGGCGCGCGCGGCGCATGGCGGGCGCGCGCTGCGCACGGCGAGAGGTCGCGGCATCCGGCGATCCTGGGATGATGGAGGGATGAGCAGAACCGTGCGCGGAGCCCGCGTCTTGATCACAGGAGCAGCCAGCGGCATGGGGCGTCTGTATGCGCAGCGTGCAGTGCTCGAAGGCGCTCGTGCGGTCGTGCTCTGGGACAAGAACGGCAAAGCACTCGGCGAGGCGGCGGATGAGCTCGCTGCGCTCGCATCGCCCGGCACCTCCGTGCACGCTTTCACGGTGGACATCGCCGAGCTCGGCGCAATCGCGCAGACCGCGCAGAAGGTGCGCAAGATCGCCGGCAACCCCGATGTGCTGATCAACAACGCCGGAATCGTGCGCAGCGCGTTGTTCTGGGAGCACGACAGCGGCGACGACACCCGCGCGACGATGCAGATCAATGCGCTGGCACCGATGTACATCACGCGCGAGTTCCTGCCCGGCATGATCGACAACCCTTATCGCGCGGCCCGGATCGTCAACGTCGCCTCTGCGGCCGGCCTTGTCGCGAACCCGCGGATGAGTGTTTACGCCGCCTCCAAGTGGGCGTTGATCGGCTGGAGCGAGTCGCTGCGGATCGAGCTCGAACAGCAGGATCACGGCAATGTGAAGGTGACCACCGTGGCTCCGACGTTCGTAGCGACCGGCATGTTCGACGGGGCACGCGGCCCGTTGCTCGCACCGGTGATGACGCCGGAGTATGTCGTCGAGCGGGTCTGGCGAGCGATGCTCGCGGGCAAGCCGATGCTGATGCTGCCTGGTTCCGTCGCGATCGCGAAGCTGCTGAAAGGCGTGCTGCCCACGCGGGCCTGGGATGTGGTGGCCGAACGAATGGGTATCTATAACACCATGGATGCCTTCACAGGGCGAAACGTCGGCCGCTGACAGCAGCGGCCGACTACAGGCCGTTGCGCTCAAGCCACGCGGTCAGCACTTCGAGGAACTCCGATGGGTTCTCCACGCTCGGAATGTGGGCGGTGTCGCTGAAAATGTAGCCGGCGGCATCCGGAATGGTGTTGAGCAGGTACGCCTGCTTGGTCAACGCTTCCGAGAGGTCGAACTCACCAACTGTGACGAGTGCGGGCACCTGAATATCGACCACGCGATCGTAGGCCGGCGGTTCGAGTGGCTCCGCGATCGGCGCCTCGGTGCAATGCGCGAGGTTGGGCCGGTTCAACTCGTACGCCGTCCGCACGAAGTCGGGATCGAGGACATCCGCCTGACGGTTCACGCCGAGGCACCAGAGTTCGACGTCGAGTCTGTTGAGTGCCGGCCAGTCTTGCGCCTGGAACGCGGCGTCGAGGCGGTCGACGAACGCATCCTCTTCGTCGGTGAGTTCCAGGTCGGGAAAGCCGCTCGGCCCGGCGCCGATCGTCACCAACCCGGCCACGCGCTCCGGTGTCTCAACCGCAAGGTCGATGCCGATCCGACCGCCGCGCGAAGCTCCGACCACGACGGCCTGCTCAACACCCAGGTGGTCAAGGACGTGCCGAGCATCCTCACGGTCGCGGTACGGCAAGTTTTCCGTTGCGCTCTGGCCGAAACCGCGTGCGTCGTAACGAACGACGTAGTGATCGACGGCGAGGGTCGAGATCAACGGGTCCCACATCCGCAGGTTTGCGATGCTGGCGTGCAACAACAACAGGGCGGGGGCGGACGCATGCCCGTCTGTCTCGTAGTACAGTCGTGCGCCCGGCACGTCGACGTGTGGCATAGGGCGAGCCTATGCTTGCGACGGGCACCTGGGCAATGCGCAGTGGGGTATCCCATCGTGAGACCGGCCAGTGTGAGACCGGCCACGATGTGAGACGAGCATCGAGCAGCCCGCCGTAGCTTGCGTTCGCCCGCGCCCGGCGATCGCCGGGACGCGTCACCGCAACCAGTGAGGAGGGAATGAATGCGTAAAAACATGCTGAGGAACGGACTTCGACTGTCTGCGCTCGGGCTCGGTGTCGCCCAGTTCGGCAACCTGTATCGCAAGACCACCGAAGAGGAAGCGGCCGGAGCGTTCGACGCTGCCTGGGAGGGCGGCATCCGCTACTTCGACACGGCGCCGCACTACGGCCTTGGCCTGTCTGAGCGACGTATCGGCGCGCTGTTGCTGCAGAAGCCCCGCGAGCAGTTCGTGCTTTCCACGAAAGTCGGTCGACTGCTCGAGCCGAATCCTGGTGGTGAGAACGAACGCGACGACGACATGTTCGATGTGCCAGCCACGCATCGGCGCAGGTGGGACTTCAGCGCCGATGGCGTCCGGCGCTCGATCGAGGAGAGTCTGCACCGACTCGGCTTGGACCGCATCGACATCGCCTACCTGCACGACCCGGACGATTTCGGCGAGCAGGCCATCAACGAGGCCATCCCGGCGCTCATCGAACTGCGCGAGCAAGGCGTGATCAGTGCCGTCGGCGCGGGGATGAACCAGTCCGCGTTGCCAGCCGAGTTCATTCGGCGCACCGACATCGACGTGATCATGCTTGCGGGCCGCTTCACGCTTCTCGAGCAGGGAGCTCTCGCCGAGCTGCTTCCACTTGCTGAGCAGGAGCATGTCGGGATCGTCATCGCAGGGGTCTACAACTCGGGACTGCTCGCAACCGCGCGCCCGAACGCCCGCTCCACCTACAATTACGCTGCGGCACCCACCGAACTGATCAGGCGTGCGACGGCCATTGCAGATGCGTGTCAGCGGCACGGCGTCGACCTGCCGTCAGCGGCGCTCGCCTACGTGTCCAGGCATCCTGCCGTTGTATCGGTTGTCGTCGGCGCTCGCACGCGAGATCAGGTGCGCGGCAATCTCGATCGGTTCGCGACTGTTGTAC
The DNA here is from genome assembly GCF_030866825.1 of Rathayibacter sp. SW19. Lineage (NCBI taxonomy): Bacteria > Bacillati > Actinomycetota > Actinomycetes > Micrococcales > Microbacteriaceae > Rathayibacter > Rathayibacter soli. The sequence continues at coordinate 4,435,482 of NZ_CP133020.1, read as the reverse complement.
CGGATGAGCTGTGGCGCGACCTTGAGTCTCAGGGCCTGATCACTTCGGGTGTCTGAGCGCCGTGCTGGTGAGAGAACTCCTCAACCGCCAGAAGGTGAGTGCCCATGCGCAACCGGGCAGCATCCGGATCGTGCGCGGCAAGCGCGTGCTGGATCGCACGGTGCTCGGCGTGTGTGGCCTGCACGGCACCGGTTTCACTGATCGCACGCCACATGCGCGTGCGGATCGTGCGGCTGGCAAGAGCTTCGATCAGGGCTTCCAGCGCGGGATTCTCCGAGGCACGCGCAATAACCCGGTGGAAGGCGATATCGACCTCCATGATCGCGTTGTGATCGAGGTTTTCGCTGCGGAACACCATCGGTTCGATCGAGGTCAGCAGCTCGCCGAGTTTGGTGATTGCGGCGTCACCGATGAATCGGGCCGCAAGGCCGGCGGCCTCGGTCTCCAACACGCGCCGCACGGATTGCAGATATGGGCCATGGTCTGGGGAGTGCAGGTCGACCATGAAGCTCATCGGAGCCAGCAGAAGGCTCGGTTCCAGCGAGGTGACGTAGGTGCCGTCGCCTTGGCGAGTCTCGAGCACACCCATGATGCAGAGGGCGCGAACGCCTTCGCGTAGCGACCCGCGGGAGACACCGAGGCTCACGGCGAGCTCTTTCTCGACCGGGAGCCGGGAGCCTGCCTTGAGCGAGCCGTTCGTGATCATCCGCTTGATCTCTTCGACGACCACGTCGGTCTGCGATCGAGCGTTGCTCGCTGCGGCATCACCATCATGGTCGCTAGGCTTGCTATTCATCAGACCATTCTACGAACGGATGTCGTGACAGTCATCGATGCGCACCAGCACGTCTGGGATCCCGGCCGGGCACGGTACGACTGGCTCACTGCGGAGCTCGCACCGATCAACCGGGCGATCGATTTCGACGAACTGCGCCCGTCGCTGCGCCGCGCAGGCGTTCAAGCCACCGTGCTCGTGCAGGCGGCAGACAACAATGACGACACAGAACTGATGTTGGCAACTGCCGCAGCCAACCCCGGAGTCGTCGCGATCGTCGCGTATGTGCCGCTTGATCGCCCCGCCGAAGCTGCCACGCGGTTGCAGGAGCTGCGCCGAAACCCGCTTGTCGCGGGGGTGCGCAACCTGATTCACGACATTCCGGATCCCGATTGGCTGCTACGCCCGGATGTCGATGAAGGGCTGGGAGTGCTCGAAGACGCGGATGTGACATTCGATCTGGTCTCCGTGCTCCCTCGCCACCTGGAGTTGGTGCCGATCGTCGCTGAGCGGCATCCGCGGCTGCGAATCGTGATCGATCACCTGTCCAAACCGCCGATCGGCCTGCATGAATGGGAACCATGGTGGACCCTCATCGCCGAGGCCGCGCAGGTGCCGCATGTTCACGCGAAGGTCTCGGGCCTCTACGGCGCAACCGCGAACGGCGCCAGCTGGACGCCCGAAACCATCCGGCCGTTCTTCGAGCGGGCGGTGGAGGTTTTCGGAGCAGAACGCCTGATGTATGGCGGAGACTGGCCGATCTCACTCCGGTCAGGAGGGTATCAGCAGGTATGGGCGGGTCTGAACGAACTTTTCGCGACGCTCGACCCGGCGGACCGCCATTCCATTCTCGGCGAGACGGCGGCCCGCTTCTATCGAATCCCCGCGGCCCGGCTGGCGGCTGTCGACATCCTTTCGCGCGTTGACAGATAATTCATCAGATCTATAGGATTGCTTTGCGGTCGCGCGTCAACCGCCCGCTGAAAAGCCATCGACGAAGTTCGGCCGACGATCAGCAGTTAGCATTCACGGCGCGAAAGCGGAAGGAGCGTACATGGCATTCGCACGCCTCGGTGAGTTCGGCAGTGAGATTCCGGTCATCCAGGTGGACGGCACGAGCTACGACTTGCGCTCCGTGACTTCGCGCATCGATGGTGGCTTTCTGGCCGGCGGCGGAATCGAGAAGGCGCGCGCGGCGCTCTCGGCGGGGTCGCTGCCCGAGCTGGCTGGCGCATCCGGGTTGCGCATCGGCGCGCCGATTCAGTCGCCGGGCAAGATCGTCTGCATTGGCGTCAACTACGCCAATCATGCGGCCGAGAGTGGCATGGCCGTGCCCAGTGAGCCAGTGGTCTTCATGAAGGATCCGTCGACGATCGCAGGGCCGAACGACACCGTGCTCATTCCCGTCGGGTCGGTCAAGACCGACTGGGAGGTCGAACTCGGCGTCGTAATCGGCGCACCCGCTCGCTACCTGTCTTCGCCGGAAGATGTGGATGCCTGCATCGCTGGGTATGTGCTCTCGCACGACGTCTCGGAGCGGGAATTCCAGCTCGAACGCGGGGGCCAGTGGGACAAGGGCAAGAGTTGTGAAACGTTCAACCCGCTCGGCCCGGTGCTGGTTCCCGCAAATGAGATTGCCGATCCGCAGAGTCTCGGGTTGCGCCTGTGGGTCAATGGCGAACTGCGTCAGAATGGCACGACAGCCGACATGATCTTCGACGTGCGACAGATCATCGTGTACCTGAGCCAGTTCATGGTGCTTCGGCCCGGCGACCTGATCAACACCGGAACGCCTGCGGGTGTCGCTCTCGGCATGCCCGATCAACCATATCTGCGGCCCGGCGATGTCGTCGAGCTCGAGGTCGACGGACTCGGCCGTGCACGCAACACGTTCGAACAGGCCGTCGCGGGCGCGTGACCGTGACCAGGCACGCAGGCGACTAACACGCGGGCGAACAGCGCGCTGCCGAACAAGATGCAGGCGAACGACGCAGTGGCGAGATATCAGACGGCGAGACAGACAGGGAGAAAAGCGATGGCGGAATTCAGTGGGCTGACGGCGGCGGTCACGGGAGGAGCTTCCGGCATCGGCTTGGCTACGGCTCGGTTGCTCGCCGAGCGCGGCGCAACGGTGGTCGTACTCGACCTGGCGCCCGACGGCCTTCCCGAGCCTCTGGTGGGCATCCGAGCCGATGTCGCGTCCCGGCCCACGCTCGTCGCGGCCATCGCCGAGATCGAACGACGTTTCGGCGGCCTCGACATCCTCATCAACAACGCCGGCATCAGCGCGATCGGCACGGTCGAAGAGAATGATGACGATGAATGGGCGCACGTTCTCGACATCAACGTCGTCGGCATGGCGCGCATGAGCGCGGCGGCACTCCGCCTGCTGAGGCGCTCATCCGCGGCGGCCATCGTCAACGTCTGTTCCATCGCGGCGCTGAACGGGTTGCCGCAGCGAGCCGTCTATGGGGCATCGAAGGGCGCCGTGCTTGCGCTCACCTTCGCGATGGCGACCGATCACATTCGAGAGGGGATTCGCGTCAACTGTGTCAGCCCTGGCACCGTAAGCACTCCGTTCGTCGACCGCATGCTTGCCAAATTCGACGACCCCGTTGCCGAGCGCGCGGCACTGGACGCTCGTCAAGCGACCGGCCGCATGGTCTCTCCCGAAGAGGTGGCCGGTGCGATCGCCTACCTTGCCAGCCCACTGTCGGCATCCACTGCCGGGTCCGCCCTCGAAGTCGACGGCGGTGTGCACAACCTGCGGCTGCGAGCGCGGTGACACGGCAGCAGTGACACCCCAGCAGTGACACATCCGCACGCCCACGAACAATAAGAAAAGAGGCCACTGTGCCACGCATAACGTCCATCGTCACCGAAGACATCCGCTTTCCCACCTCGCTCGAGCTGGACGGCTCCGACGCGGTCAACGTCGACCCCGATTACTCCACCGCCTATGTCATGATCCGAACGGATGCCGGTGAGGTCGGTCACGCCTTCGTCTTCACCGGTGGGCGCGGCAACGAGATCATCACCGCGGCGATCGATTCCTTCGCGGCGCTGCTCATCGGCGCGGATGTCGATGCTCTCCTGAGCGACATGGGCGGCGCGTCCAGGCGACTGGTGCACGACTCGCAGTTGCGCTGGCTCGGCCCGGAAAAGGGCGTCACGCAGATGGCATGCGGTGCTCTCGTCAACGCGCTGTGGGACATCCGCGCCCGCCGCGACGGCAAGCCGCTCTGGCTATTGCTGAGCGAACTGCCGGTCGACGAACTCGTCGACATCGTCGACTTCACGCACATTCGGGACGCACTCAGCCCGGATGCCGCGCGCGACATCCTCGTGCGCGGCCAGGCCGGCAAGGCCGAGCGGATCGCCTCGCTCAAGGCCGACGGCTTCCCCGCCTACACCACCTCGCCCGGCTGGCTCGGGTACAGCGACGAGAAACTGGTGCGATTGAGCAAACAGGCGCTCGCCGACGGCTTCTCGATGGTCAAACTCAAGGTTGGCGGCGACATCGATGACGACCGGCGGCGGATGGCGCTGGCTCGGCAGGCGGTCGGCTCACTGCCCCTGGGCATCGACGCCAATCAGCGCTGGGGGGTCTCAGAAGCGATCGACTGGGTCAATCGGCTGGCAGAGTTCGACCCGTACTGGATCGAGGAACCGACGAGCACCGATGACATCCTCGGTTTTGCGCAGATCCACCGTGGTGTCGCACCGATCAAGGTTGCAACGGGCGAGGCCGTCGCCAATCGGATCATCTTCAAGCAGCTGTTGCAAGCGCAGGGCATCGACGTTCTGCAGCTGGACGCCACCCGGGTGGCCGGTGTCAACGAGAATGTGGCCATCCTGCTGCTCGCCGCCCAGTTCGGTGTTCCCGTCTGCCCGCACGCCGGCGGTGTCGGGCTGTGCGAAGTGGTGCAACATTTCTCATTCTTCGACTATGCGGCCGTATCCGGAAGTCAGGATGGGCGCATGATCGAATACGTCGACCACTTGCACGAGCACTTCGCCGAGCCGGTACGCATCGTGAACGGGCGTTACGCAGCACCGGCGCTGCCCGGCATCGGATCCGAGATGCTGGCGGCATCCCGGGAGCGGTGGGCCTTCCCCTCCGGCCCGGGCTGGCAGGAGGTCGGCGCGCGGGCGGCAGTGACGGGTGCGGCGATCACGCGGGATACCGTCGCCTGAGCGCCGGTTCGTGCTGCCAGGTTCAGCCGAAGATCATCGGCCGGTCGTCGTCTTCTTCGTCACCGGTGTCGGTATCGGTGTCCAGGTCGACGAGCACGGGCACATGGTCGCTCGGGCTGTCGCCCTTGCGTTCGTTGCGATGAATGGATGCTCCGCTCACCAATTCGGCGAACGCGTGCGATCCCATGATGAAGTCGATGCGCATGCCCTCGTTGCGAGGAAAGCGCAGCTGCTTGTAGTCCCAGAACGTGTAGCCGTCGGGCACGAGTGGGCGCACGACATCTGTCAGCCCGAGCTTTTCGAAAGCGCTGAACGCACTGCGCTCCGGCGGCGAAATATGCGTCGATTCGCCCGGCACAAAGCTCGGGTCACCCATGTCTGAATCCAGCGGTGCGACGTTCCAATCACCCATCAACGCAAGCGGCAGGTCTGGGGCCGCGGTCAGCCAATCGCGCGCGTCGGCTGCGAGCGTGGCAAGCCAGTCCAGCTTGTAGTCCAGATGCGGGTCGCCGAGCGCGCGCCCGTTCGGCACATACAGACTCCACAGGCGGATGCCGTCGACCGTGACCCCGAGCGCGCGCGCTTCGAGCGGTTGGTCTGGCCCGTCCTGACCCTTTGCGAAACCGGGCATGCCCTGGAACGCAGTTTCGACATCCGTCATCGGGCGCCGGCTGGCGAAGGCGACGCCGTTCCACTGGTTCAGCCCGTGGATTTCAAGGTCGTACCCGGCCTCTTCGAACGGTTCGCGCGGGAATTGTTCCGGCTTGCATTTGATCTCTTGCATGCCGAGCACATCGACATCTTCACGGACGAGCCAGTCGACGACTCTGCCGACACGAGCTCTAATGGAGTTGACGTTCCAGGTAGCGACGCGCATGGTTCAACGGTAGCGGAGGCCGCCGACAAGCGGCACCCGCCCGCATTGAAGGAGATAGTCGAGTTCCAAGGATCATTTGGGCGCAACAGGCCTCGCAACCCGACTATCTCCTTTCAACCGGCCAGAGCAGTCAGCTTCCCGGCGAGACCGTTAAGAGTCCTTCCTGAGCGGCCGCTTCCAACTGCCGCAAATCGTAACTGACGAGTGCGCCCGCTCCGATGCTCAAGGCCGTCGCGATGTGGATCGCGTCGAGCGTGCCGAGATGCGCCTGCGGCAGTCGGCCTGCCAGCTGCAAAATGGCCTCAGTCAAGCGAATCGTCCGGAACGGCCGAACGACCGGCTCAACGCGTAGGGCATCGATTCCGAGTCGGATTGCGAGTCGGCGCAACTCAGTCACGGCAATCGTCGAGATGGTGAATTCGTCACCGTCGCCGGCATGTTGTGCGAGTTGCTCGCGAAAGGGGCCCGACTCATCCTCTTCGACGAGTAACTTGCCCAAAGCCGACGTGTCGACCGCGACGATCATCCTTCAGCGCGCAGTTCTGCCAGGGCATCGTCCGTGCGCTCAGATACGCGCACGCCTTCAGGGAAAACCATGTCGCCCTTCGGCGCGCGTAGCGTCAACTCGTCGAGTGCGGAATGCTCCGACGGACTGAGGATTCCGACTGGTATGCCCCTGCTCGCGACGCGATACGACTCCCCACGGGCCAGTCCGCGCATGATCTCGCCCGAGTTGTTGCGGAGTTCGCGCTGGCTGATGGTCTTCACACGTCTATCGTAGCACTGATGTAGCACAAGGGTCGCCTTGCAGTGGAGGCTGGGCAAAGGCAGCCAGCACCCTCATCACATCACCAGCCCCCGCCCCCGCCGCCTCCGCCGCCTCCGCCGGAGAATCCGCCTCCACCGGAACCGCCGGAGAAGCTGCCACCGCCGTATGAGCCGGAACCGCTCGAGGCTGACGGTGTGGTGGCGAAATTGCCGCTGCCGACGACGCTGGTCAGAATGGCGATGTTCGCCAGATTGCCGGTGCCGGCGTACCAATCCGGTTCCTGCGTGACGGCATAGTTCTGTTCGAGCTCGCCGATCCATTGCTTCTCCAAGCCGAAGATCATGGCATACGGCAGGAGCTTCTCGTACAGCCGAATCACGGCCGAGCGGTCGGTGACATCGATGCGTTCTGCGGTGCCAGGCGCTTGCAACACTCGGATGCGATCGGCCTCCGCCAGTTGAATGTAGAGCCGGAGCCCGCGGAGGTGATCGCGCAACTCGGCGCCGGTCGCGGTGAGCCGGAAGGGCGGGATGGCAGCAATCCACGCGGTGATCGACAGAGCCAGCACCAGAACGAGGGCGAGCGATGTCCATCCGGAGTCGGCGTTCAGCTCCTTGCCCAGGATGAAGTGGGCGAAACTCAGCACCATCAGCGCCAAAGAACTCCAGGCGATCAGTCGCGGCCGCTTGGTGCGTGGTTTCGCCCGAAACTTCAGCGTGCGCACCTGGAGTTGTTGGTCGCTCCGGTGCTTGGCCAAGCGATCGCCAAGCGTGACGTCGGCACGATCGAGGCGGACGGTGCTTCCGATTGTCAGGTGGCCGAACAGGGTCGTGAGGATGACCGTTTCCGGCCCGGCCCGTGAGCTGACGTCGTCCTTCAGCAATTCCAGTTGGTAGCGGCGCTGTGCGGGCTCCATTGGAAATTCGCGGATGCGCACGATCTTGTTGACCGCGAAGCTCACGATTTGCGCCGACAATCCTGTCTTGCGCAGCCGCAGCAGCTCAGCCGCCAATGCGGGATACACATCTTTCGGCGGAGTGTACTCGGCGATGATCGTGGGGCGACCCGGCGCATCCCGCCACCGGAAGGTGCGCAACCACAGTGCCCACCCGGCCGCGAGAGCGGCGAGACCAACCAGCAGCCACGGCACGATGGTGAAGAACCAACTGTCTCGAAGCAGCGGTGGGGTGGCGAAGGTGAAGCGGTTGAAGCCGATTGCAACGGTCATGTTCTCGGACGGCCCTAGGTTGGTGCTCGTCGCCGTAATCGTCGTGCCGCTTCGGGCGATCGTGCAGCGGCGGGTGCTGCCTTCGATTCCTCGGTAGCAGGCCTGTTTGCCGGTGAGTTCTGAACTGAGCCCGGGTGCCAGATGCACACGCGCGGTGACCTGGTCGAATGGCTGCAGCCAGGCCGTGCCGTTGGTGTCCCAATAGAATTCGTCGGCGTTGGTGTCCGCGAACGAGCGGATCACGTTCCGCATCGTGTACGTGATGACATACGTCTGAGTGCCATGCACGAAGGTGCTGGCGTCGCCGATGCGCAGCGACGCGTAGCCGGCGTCCGCCTGGTCGCTCCGCACGTAGTGCAGGGGCCGGCCGGCGGCATCTGTCACCGAGACGACGTGAAGGCGCAAGTCGACTTCGTTGTAGGAGGTCGGGATATTGCGTTCGATGCCGTGGTTCTGGTCGGTGTTCGGAAAATTGGCCACGAGGGTTTCAACGGTGCGCAGGGTTGCATTGCGCCCGTCATCGCGGCCGAGGTAGTAATCGGCCGTGAACGAGTCGAAGCTGAAATCGTTGGCGGCGGTCGGCGCGTTCAGGTGAGCAGCGGGCGCCGGCGCTGCTGCCACGGGAGCGACCGCTGGCGCTGCCGTCGCCGCGCTCGCTGGCGTTGCGCTCGCAAGTGGGACCATGACGAGCGCGAATGCAGCGGCGGCGAGACGGAGGCGCATCCGCTCAGCGTAGCCAACCGGGCGGACGTTCTGTGCGAGCAACCTGCTCACATGCGCAGGTCGTCCGGCTCGGCTTGCCATGCACTGCATTGGCAGTAAGGATGAGTTGCAAGCATGTCGTGCGAGTCGGGCCGGTTCTCGGTACTTCAGTTCGACCAGCTCGATCGACGAAGATTGAGGAGCCAAGCAATGTCTATCAGCACACCGTCTAGCAGCACACCATCTGACAGCACACCCTCTAACAGCACGCCGCCAGCTGTGGGTTCGAATGTTGTTCGTGCGGCGATTACGCAGACGCGGTGGACGGGTGATAAGGCGTCGATGTTGGATAAGCATGAAGGGTTTGCCCGGGAGGCGGCGGCTGCTGGTGCGCGGGTGATTTGTTTTCAGGAACTGTTTTACGGCCCGTATTTCGGGATTACGCAGGATAAGAAGTATTACGGGTATGCGGAGGCGGCGGATGGGCCGATCGTGCAGCGTTTCGCCGCCCTGGCCAAGGAACTGAATCTGGTGATGGTGTTGCCGATTTATGAGGAGGACCAGCCGGGGGTGTATTACAACACGGCGGTGGTGGTGGATGCGGACGGGACCATCCTGGGGAAGTACCGTAAGCATCACATTCCGCATTTGGAGAAGTTTTGGGAGAAGTTCTATTTCCGGCCGGGGAATTTGGGGTATCCGGTTTTCGCGACGGCTGTGGGGCCGGTGGGTGTGTATATCTGTTATGACCGGCATTTCCCGGAGGGCTGGCGGGAGTTGGGTTTGGGTGGGGCGCAGATTGTGTTTAATCCGAATGCGACCAAGCCGGGTTTGTCGAACAGGTTGTGGGAGTTGGAGCAGCCGGCGGCTGCGGCGGCGAATGGGTATTTTGTGGCGGCGGCGAACCGGGTGGGGCGTGAGGATAACGAGTACGGCGATGAGGCGGTGACGTTTTACGGGAATAGTCAGTTCGCGGATCCGCAGGGCAACATTGTCGGCGGGTACGGGTCGGGGGAGGATGAGGAGGTCGTGATCCGGGATCTGGACTTGGACATGGTGCGGGCGGTGCGTGATGACTGGCAGTTCTACCGTGACCGCCGCCCCGATTCCTACACCCGCATCACCCAACCATAACGAGCGCTGGTTCAAGAGCGCCGCGAGGAACGAGCGACGCGTCTCGAAACCAGACCCTGCACCGCACAAGACACGGGTTTCGAGACGCGGCCTCCTTCGTCGGCTGCTCCTCAACCACCGGGTAACAGTAAGAGGATGACATGAAGACACTGATCAAGAACGGGACGGTCGTGAACGCGACCGGAACGGCATCCGCCGATGTGTTGATCGACGGTGAGACGATCGCCGCGGTGCTGGCACCCGGGTCGACGCTGCTCGGCTTCGACGTGGAACACAACGTTGACACCGTGATCGACGCGGCCGGCAAGTACGTGATCCCCGGCGGCATCGATGCGCACACACACATGGAGATGCCGTTCGGCGGCACGAACGCCTCCGACACGTTCGAGACGGGTACCCGCGCGGCTGCGTGGGGCGGCACGACGAGCATCGTCGACTTCATCGTGCAGTATCCCGACCAGAACGTCGTCGACCAGTACCACCTGTGGCACGAGAAGGCCGCGGGCAACTGCGCGATCGACTACGGCTTTCACCAGATCCTCTCCGATGTGCAGGATTCGTCGCTGACCGCGATGGACGAACTCGTCGCAGAGGGCGTCACCAGCTTCAAGCTGTTCATGGCATACAAGGGTGTGTTCCTGTCTGATGACGGGCAGATCCTGCGGGCATTCCAGAAGGGCGCCGAGAATGGCGCCATGATGATGATGCACGCTGAGAACGGTGCGGTCATCGACGTTCTCGTGAAGCAGGCGCTTGAGGCGGGCAACACTTCGCCATATTTCCATGGCACGACGCGGCCCTGGCAGGCGGAGGAAGAGGCCACGCACCGGGCGATCATGATCGCAGACATCACCGGTGCGCCGCTGTACATCGTGCACGTGTCCGCGAAGCAGGCCGTCGAGCAGATCGCGGCCGCGCGTGCGAGGGGCAGGAATGTGTTCGGCGAGACCTGCCCGCAGTACCTCTACCTGTCGCTCGAGGAGCAGCTCGGCGCCTCCAGCGAGGAATGGGGGAGTTTCGAGGGCGCCAAGTGGGTGTGCTCGACCCCGTTGCGCTCGCGCGAAGAGGGTCATCAGCATCACATGTGGCAGGCGCTGCGCAAGAACGATCTGCAGATGGTCTCGACCGATCACTGCCCGTTCTGCATGAAGGGCCAGAAGGACATGGGGATCGGCGATTTCTCGAAGATCCCGAACGGCATCGGGTCGGTCGAACACCGGATGGACTTGCTCTACCAGGGCGTCGTCGAGGGCAACATCTCACTGCCGCGCTGGGTGGAGGTCACCTCGACAACGCCGGCGCGCATGTTCGGGATGTACGGCAAGAAGGGTGTCGTCCAGCCGGGCGCAGACGGGGACGTGGTGATCTACAACCCGAACGGCCATACGTCGATCGGTGTGGGCAAGACCCATCACATGAACATGGACTACAGCGCGTGGGAAGGCTTCGAGATCGACGGTCACGTCGACACGGTGCTCTCGCGTGGCCGGGTCATCATCGACGACAACCAGTATCTCGGGCACGCCGGCGATGGCGCCTTCATCAAGCGTGGCCTGACCCAATACCTGACCTAAAGACCTGTTGATCGAGTAACGCGCGACGCAGGAGCACGTGTATCGAGATCTCCAGACCAATGCCTTGGTCTCGATACGCGGCGCTCGTGCCTCGCGTCGCTACTCGACCAGCGGAAACGTAAGGACGAAAAAAGATGGATTTCGGAGTCGTACTTCAAACCAACCCGCCGGCCTCGCGCACGGTGTATCTCGCGAAGCTCGCCGAGCAATACGGTTTCACGCACGCGTGGACGTTCGACTCACACCTGCTCTGGCAAGAGCCGTATGTGATCTACAGCCGCATCCTCGCCGAGACCAGCCGCATCATCGTCGGCCCCATGGTCACCAATCCGGCGACGCGAGACTGGACGGTCACTGCGTCAACGTACGCGACGCTCAACGAGATGTACGGCAACCGCACAGTCTGCGGCATCGGCCGCGGCGACTCGGCCGTGCGGGTCACCAACGGTGCACCGACGACGCTGAAGACACTACGCGAATCGATCCATGTGATTCGCGAACTCGCGAACTCCCGCCCGGTCGAATACAACGGTGCGACGCTGCAATTCCCGTGGAGCCACGGCTCGTCTCTCGAGATGTGGGTCGCGGCATACGGGCCGCTCGCGCTCAAACTCGCCGGTGAGGTCGGCGACGGCTTCATCCTGCAGCTGGCGGATGTCGACATTGCCGCGTGGATGATCAAGACCGTGCGGGATGCCGCGTCCAACGCCGGCCGGGATCCCATGTCCGTCAAGTTCTGCGTTGCGGCTCCGATGTACATCGGTGACGGCTCCGAAGAATCGCGAGCGCACATGCGCGAGGAGTGCCGCTGGTTCGGTGGGATGGTCGGCAACCACGTGGCCGACATCGTGGCGAAATACGGCACCGGCGGCGCGATTCCGCAGGCGCTCACCGACTACATCGCCGGCCGTGAGGGCTACGACTACAACGAGCACGGCCGCGCCGGCAACACCCACACCCAGTTCGTGCCCGATGAGATCGTCGACCGATTCTGCGTGCTCGGCACTGCGGATGACCACATCGAGAAACTCACGCGGCTGAAAGAACTCGGGGTGCACCAGTTCGCAGGCTACCTGCAGCACGACAACAAGGAAGAGACGTTGCGCGTCTATGGGGAGACTGTGATCCCGGCGCTCTCGCAGCACGTGGTGGCAAAGTCATGAACAACGATGTGAACACAGCCACGAACACCGCCACGAATCACAACAACGCAAGCCGCAACAACGCGGGCCCCAACAACGCAAGGGAGCAGTCATGAACGACCTGAATCCGGCCGACGGGCAACGCGCCCATGACCTGGACGTCGCCCATGTCTTCCACTCCTGGTCCGCACAGGCGGGGCGCAATCCGCTGGTGATTGCCGGCGGCAGCGGATGCCGCGCGTGGGACTTCGACGGCAAGCAGTATCTCGACTTCTCGAGTCAGTTGGTGAACCTGAATATCGGGCACCAGCATCCGGCCGTCATCGAAGGCATCAAGCGCCAGGCCGAGCAGTTGGCCACCATTGCGCCAGCGACGGCCAACCTCTCACGCGGCGAAGCCGCGCAACGGATCGTCGATCTCGCGCCCGACGGCTTCAATAAGGTCTTCTTCACCAATGGCGGCGCGGATGCGAATGAGAACGCAATCCGGCTCGCTCGCCTGCACACGGGGCGCGACACCATCTTGTCCAGTTACCGCTCATACCACGGCAACACGGGTGCAGCCATCGTTGCGACGGGCGACTGGCGGCGCGTGCAGAACCAATACGCGCGCGGGCACGCACACTTCTTCGGGCCGTACCTGTATCGCAGCGAGTTCTGGGCGTCAACACCGGAACAGGAGAGCGAGCGGGCCCTGCGCCACCTGGAGCGCGTGATCCAGTCTGAGGGGCCGGCGTCGATCGCCGGCATCCTGCTCGAATCGATCCCCGGCACGGCCGGTGTGCTCATTCCGCCGCCCGGCTATCTGGCCGGTGTTCGCGCACTTGCCGACCGCTATGACCTGGTGCTGATCCTCGACGAGGTGATGGCGGGCTTCGGCCGGTCCGGCCGCTGGTTCAGCTTCCAGGGCTACGACGTAACCCCCGACCTGATCACGTTCGCCAAGGGTGTGAACTCGGGCTACGTGCCCGCCGGCGGTGTCATCATTTCGGATGCGATCGCTCACGACTTCGACAGCACCGTCTTCCCCGGCGGCCTCACCTACAGCGGGCATCCGCTTGCGATGGGCTCGATTATTGCAACCCTGGACGCCATGAAGGCCGAGGGCATCGTCGAGAACGCCGCTCGGGTCGGCGCCGACGCGATCGGTCCGGGTCTTGCGGAACTGGCCGACAAGCATCCGTCAATCGGTGAGGTGCGCGGCGAAGGCGTGTTCTGGGCGGTCGAACTGGTCGCCGATCGCGACACCCGCGAGCCGCTCGCGGCCGCGAAGATGGGCGCGCTGAAGGCTGGGCTGCTCGAGCGCGGCATGCTTCCGTTCATTCAAGACAACAGGGTGCACGTCGTGCCGCCGTGCATTGTCACAGACGCCGAGGTCGCAGAGGCCATGGCGATCTATGACGACGCGCTGACCTCGATCGAATAGCAAACAAGGGATCCTCTCATGACCGACTTCATCAACCACTGGATCGACGGCACCTCCGTCGAAGGCGAATCGACTCGCTCTGCACCCGTTTACGACCCCGCAAAGGGCGTCGCCGAGAAGCAGGTGCGCCTGGGCAGCGCAGCGGATGTCGACACCGCGGTCGCTGCCGCACGCGCGGCTTTTCCCGCTTGGAGCGACACCTCCTGGGCGAAACGCCTGCAGGTGATGTTCAACTTTCGTGAACTGCTGAACGCGCGGCGTCAGGAGCTTGCGGAGATCCTCACCTCGGAGCACGGCAAAGTGCTCTCCGACGCGTTCGGTGAGATCACTCGCGGACTCGAGGTCGTCGAATTCGCGCTCGGCCTGCCGCATCTGGCCAAGGGCGAGTACACGGAGAACGCGTCGACCGGCGTCGACGTCTATTCGACCAGGCAGCCGCTCGGCGTGGTCGGCATCATCACGCCGTTCAACTTTCCGGCGATGGTGCCGCTGTGGTTTTTCCCGATCGCGATCGCGGCGGGCAACACGGTGGTGTTGAAGCCGAGCGAGAAGGACCCGTCTTCGTCGGTGTGGCTGGCAAAACTCATGCAGGAGGCCGGGCTGCCGGACGGTGTGATGAACGTGGTGCACGGAGACAAGGAATCAGTGGATGCGTTGCTTGAGCATCCGGATGTCGCCTCGATCTCCTTCGTCGGCTCGACGCCGATCGCGAAATACATTTACGAGACCGCATCGAAGAACGGCAAGCGCGTGCAGGCGCTGGGCGGCGCGAAGAACCACATGCTCGTGCTGCCGGATGCCGACCTCGACGTGACCGCGGATGCTGCCGTCAATGCAGGCTTCGGCTCGGCCGGCGAGCGTTGCATGGCTATCAGCGTGCTGCTGGTCGTCGACACTGTGGCCGACGAGCTCATCGCGAAGATCACCGAGCGGATGTCCGGACTCACGACCGGAGACGGACGTCGCGGCTGCGACATGGGGCCGCTGATCACCGCAGTGCATCGTGACAAGGTCGCGTCGTACATCGATTTGGCGACCGAGGACGGCGCATCCGTTGTGGTGGACGGTCGTGACGTGAAGGCAGACGGCGACGCCGACGGCTTCTGGCTCGGCCCGACACTGATCGACCGTGTGCCGGTGACCTCGAAGGTATACACCGACGAGATCTTTGGCCCGGTGCTCTCTGTTGTGCGAGTGTCCGGCTATGAAGAGGGCCTGAACATCATCAACAACGTGCACTACGGCAATGGCACGGCGATCTTCACCAACGACGGGGGTGCCGCACGGCGCTTCCAACGTGAGGTGCAGGTCGGCATGATCGGCATCAACGTGCCGATCCCTGTGCCGGTTGCATACTTCTCGTTCGGCGGCTGGAACGATTCGATGTTCGGCGACACCACCGCGTATGGCACCGAGGGCGTGCGGTTCTTCACACGCGCCAAGGCTGTGACCAGTCGGTGGCTCGACCCGAGCCACGGCGGGATCAACCTGGGGTTCCCGCAGAACGCGTGACGGCGGGGTCCTACCCCTTACGCTGATTCAGGTGCACGACTTCGCGCTGGCCCGGACTTTTGACGACAAACCGGATGGGCAATCGGTTGCAGGTCCGGTCTTGCGCGAAGTCCCCGGTTTTGCGTGAATGGGTGGTGTTGCTATTCCGCTGAGTGAGGAGCAGCGGGTGTCAGCCCGCTGCATAGGTGAGATGGAGCGAAGCGAGAGTCGGTCGGGCCGTGCGAGCGTCTCGAAATCAAGGCCGAAAGAGGAGCGTCTCCGGTCGCGATCTGCGCGAGGCATGTCGCTGGCATTGCGGGCCGTGGTGTTCGCTTCGATCGCAGCCGGTGTCGCACTCGTAGGCGGATGCGCCGCTCACGCACCTGACCAGGGTGGCACGGGAGTGTCTTTCACCGCGGCGCCGAGCGCCTCGCCCGGCACGGACTTCGCGCGCCCGGTCGACATCCCAGGCGGGCGCCGGCTCTATCTTGAATGCCGAGGATCCGGCTCCCCGACGGTGGTCTTGATCTCGGGCACCGGCGGCGCCGCCGACGAGTGGATGAGCGCGGTCGCGACCGCGGACCCGGCCGCGCCGCCGACGCCCAGCACTCAGTCGGTGTTCGACACCCTTGCTCGCACTGGCCGGGTCTGCGCCTACGACCGGCCAGGGACGACCCTGATGTCTGGCGCACCGGATCGGTCGACCTCCGTAGCACAGCCGACAACGGCACTGCAGGACGTCGTCGACCTCCAGGCGCTCCTGACCGCGGCGGGCGAGCCCGGCCCGTACGTGCTGGTCGGCGCCTCGTGGGGCGGGATGATCGCACAACAGTTCGCGCGGCAACACCCGGGCGAGACGAAAGGCATTGTGTTGGTGGATGCGGCATCCGTGTATCTGAAGAGCACCCTCACACCCATGCAATGGTCCAACTGGATGGCAACGAACGCGACCGCACACGCGAAGTCACCCGACGCCGAATCGCCTGATTATGAAACGAGCGTCGCAGAACTCCAGGCAGGCGCGGTGGCTCCTCGTATTCCGGCCGCCGTGCTCTCGTCCGACCGGCCATGGGATCTCGGCGTGACACCCGGTGCGTCGACCTGGCCGGCGTGGACCCAGGCGCAGGAACTCCTCGCCCATTCGTTGGATGCCACGCACATCACGGACACCCATAGCGGTCACGGCATTGCGGTCGAGCAGCCGGCACTCGTCGCGACTGCGATCCGCCAGGTCGTCGAACGGGTTCGATAGCGGGGCGGGTCCGATAGCGCGGCGGGCCCGACAGTCCAGCGGATCAGGGGAAGTCGGCAATGGTGCCGTAGAGCGGATAAGCCATGCGGGCCTTGTGCGATGCTGGCGAGATCACGAGCTCATCGCCGGTCGATGCCGCGAAGTCCACGGTGCCGGTGACGGTGAGACTTTTGAACACGAACGGCAGACTGCGCCCCACGAAGAGGTCGGGCCTGTCCAGTAGGCCGAAGTGCAGGTGCGGGCCTTGGGAGGGCCCGGTGTTCCCGAGCTTGGCAATGACTTCTCCGGTCTTGACGGTGTCGCCGACGCGCACCGTGAGGTTGCCCGGCTGCAAGTGACCGTAGGCCGCATACACGCCAGGGGCGATCTTCAGGATCACCTGATTGCCGCCGAAGCCCTCCTTGGTCTCTGCCGGTTTGGAATTGAACGGGATCGACTCCGGCGCGCCGTCGGTGGCTGCGACGACCGTTCCGTCGGCGACAGCAAGCACGTCGGCCCCGAAGCCGTAGAACTGCTCGTTGCTGCTCCCGGTGCCGTCGTAGACTCGGTCGCCCTTCACTCGCGCCCAGTCGACGGCGAAGGTCTCAGCCGTCGCAATGCGGAGCCCGTCAGCCGCGAGCCGAAGATCCCGGTGGACGTTGGGTGCACAGCACGCGGAGGTGGCGAGCCAGCCGTCGCCCGCCAACGGAGATGCGATCGTGATGGCCTTGCTGCGGTCGATGGCAAGCTCAGGGCCGTGAACGCTACGGTCATCGATGATCGCGGCGCCCGGTAGTCCTTTCGGGAGTGTGTAGTCGATGCGATGTGTCACCTGCTCCGGCACCTGGCCCGGCGGCAGTACGAGGTCGATTTCCACCGCCACGGCCGCCGACACGGCGACGACGGGTGACGGCGCGTGAGTGTATAGCGACTGGGTCGCGACCGCGAGCTTGTCTCCTTCGATCCGCGTGAGCTTCTTGCCGCCCGGCCCGACGACCGTCACACCGGTCAGCGTCACCGGGTCGCTGAATACGTTGACGACGAGGAGTCCGTATTCGACGTGGTCCATTCCGTCGCTGCCGCGGACGACTTGGGCATTGTCGACCGGCTGCACCAGGATCGCGCTGACCTGCCCTGGCCACGACCCCGAAGGCTCCGTGGGCCCGCCCGTGGTGTGAGACATTGCAGGTGCTACTGGCGCGACGGCGCCGCAGCCGGCGCTCACCATTACCACCGCGGCGAGAACTGCCGTGATCAGAACGAACCGGGTTCGCATCCGGTCAACTCCCCTGTTGGCTGGCCTGTCTTGTGCCGTCCGCTCGGCCAATCGACCGAACGCGGAGCCTGCTCCGCGACCTGGTGGCCTGCCTCTGACTTGATTGGTGCCACGCTACGCGTTCCTCGAGAATACCGTGATCCACTGCCATTGTCCGGCCAGCCGGCGAACCCGGCCCCGTTCATGGCGCTGGCAGCAGCGGTGCGTGCGGGCTGCCGTGTGCGTGGAGGCCGAATCGGCAACCCGGCGGGTGTCAAACAGTAAGGTTATTCTCGTGACGGACGCGCGACAGCAGCTCATCGACTATATTTCGGCGGAGGCCGTGTTTCACGGTGACTTCACGCTGACCAGCGGCAAGAAGGCCACCTACTACGTTGACCTGCGCAAGGTCAGCCTCGACCATCGGGTTGCCCCCCTGATCGGGCAGGTCATGATCGACCTCATCGCCGACGTGCCAGACGTCTTCGCGGTCGGCGGCATGACGATGGGTGCCGACCCGGTCGCAGCCGCCGTACTGCACCAGGGAGCTGCACGCGGGTTGGCGTACGACGCCTTCGTCGTGCGCAAAGAGCCGAAGGACCACGGCCGCGGCAAGCAGGTCGAAGGCCCGGATCTCGAAGGCAAGCGGGTGATCGTGCTGGAAGACACCTCGACGACCGGCGGCTCTCCGCTGCAGGCGATCGAGGCGTTGAAGAAGGTCGGTGCCGTCATCGCCGGAGTCGCGGTCGTCGTCGATCGCGCGACCGGTGCAAAAGAAGTGATCGAGGGCGCAGGTTACCCCTACTTCGCTGCGATCGGGCTCACCGATCTGGGGCTCGCATAGGCCGTGGCACAACACAGCGGAGGGGACCCGGCAGATCCAACTGGCGCCGAAGACCACTCGGATCACGACGATGCGGATGCCGTCGACGACGATACTACGGATGCGCTCGGCGGCACTGACTGGCTGCTCGAACAGCTGAGCGGTAGCCGCACACAGGATCGCACACCCGCGCAGCGCGCACCGGCGCAGCGCGCACCGGAGTCGGAGGTGCCGGAGGCTGAGGTGCCGGAGGCTGAGGTGCCGGAACTGACCGTGCCGGAGCCGACCGTGCCGGAGCCGACCGTGCCGGAGCCGACCGGAGCAGCGGACGTTCTCGCCCCGCCACCCATCGCGCCTGATCCGCCCGTCGTGGCCGAAACACCCTTGACGCCAGAAGCGCCCATCGCGCCTGATCTGCCTCGTTCCGCGGACGCTCCGCCGAAGCTGCGCTGGTCGTGGGCCACCGAATCAGTCGAACCCATCAACCCCGTCGATCCGATCGAACCGGCCGCACCGACTGAGCGCGTCGTGCCGGCAGCTCAGACTGCGCCGACGGTTCCAATCGTGCCCCCAGTTCCAAGCGTGCCGGCAGTTCCCGAGGCTCCAAGCGTGCCGACGCAGTCAATTGCGCGCGCGCAGCCCGACGTTCCGCCTGAGTCGGTCGCGAACGCATCGGATACCGGCCCCGCAACTTTCCTGTGGGGACTGACGCCAAACGACCAAGTCGACCCGTTGATCCATCCGCAGGCGACGGAGCCTGTGGTGCCCGAAACCGCTCCGTCCCAGGTGGCCCCAGCCGTGTCGACCCCGGCCGTGCCGACCCCAGCCGTGCCGACCCCAGCCGTGCCGACCCCAGCCGTGCCGACCCCAGCCGTGTCGACCCCAGCCGTGTCGACCCCAGCCGTGTCGACCCCAGCCGTGTCGACCCCAGCACTCCCGACCCCAGCACTCCCGACCGCGGCACTCCCAACCACGGATGCGCCGCTACAGGAGACGGCGACCGACGCGTTCTTCACGTCGGCCGCGACGGGCTCACCGGCGGGCCTTGCGCCGGTCGGCCCTGCAGCTGTCGCCCACGCAGCTGTCGCCCACGCAGCTGTCGCCCACGCACCGGTCGCCCCCGCGCCCGGAGCGATCCCTGCCGCTGTGGCAACCAGGTCCCCGATTGCGGATGCCCGGCACGGCGCGGGCGGTCCGCGCGGGCCGCGCGACGCATCCGCTCGTCGGTCCACGCGAGTGCTGTTCTGGGTGGCCGGCGCGCTCCTCGTCGTCTTACTGCTGATCGGGCTGTTCGTGCTCGGCA
This sequence comes from Rathayibacter sp. SW19, assembly GCF_030866825.1. Classification (NCBI taxonomy): domain Bacteria; kingdom Bacillati; phylum Actinomycetota; class Actinomycetes; order Micrococcales; family Microbacteriaceae; genus Rathayibacter; species Rathayibacter soli. Next base: position 4,415,555 of record NZ_CP133020.1, on the reverse strand, counting down.
CCCGGCTCCCCACAATGTTTCAGGGTGCGCCTGCTCCCACGCCGACCGCGACGAAGACGGCAACTCCGACTCCCACGCCGACCCCGACGGTGGTCGCAACCGGGCCGCAAAGCCCCGGAACACACGCCTGGGACTCCCTGCGCGGCGGCGAATGCCTGCAACCGTTCACCACGCCGTGGGCGCTGACTTTCACCGTTGTCGATTGCGCGACTCCGCATGCCGCGCAACTCGTATACACCGGAGTGTTCTCAACGGATGCCGCCGCCGCGTACCCGGGTGTCGACCAGTTGGCCTCGCAGATCAATCTGCTCTGTAGTCGCCCCGGCATCCTGAACCTCACCGCTGCCGCTGCGTTCACCGATGCACAGATCCAGGCCGCGTATCCGGCGACCGCCGAGCAATGGCAAGGCGGTCAGCGTTCGTACTTCTGTTTCGTGAACCGTGCCGGCGGCGAGCCGCTGACCGGGAGCATTGCCGGCCCCGGCCCGTCCTGACCTGCCGGCTGCCGCGGTGCGGACCGCGCGCCCGAGACCGCACGCTCGAGACCGCCCGCCGAGACCGCGCGCCCCGCCCGTGCGCCGCTTCGCGCACGGTGCGCCAGTTTAACTGGCGCACGCCACACGTCGTGGCGCACGGTAGCGGGTGAGGAGCATCGTTGAGCAAAAAGTCCGCCGAAAAATAGAAAGTTGGTCCATTAGTCGACTAATGGACTAGAGTGGTCCTGTGTTCACCGATGACAGCCCACTCTTTCAGCAACTCGCTGATCGGATCGCTGATGACATCGCGGCCGGAACGTATCCGGAAGAGACCGCCGTGCCGTCGGCGACCGACTTCGCCCTGTTCTTTCACATGAACCCGGCGACGGTGAGCAAGGGGGTCAACCTGCTCGTCGACCTCGGCGTGCTCTACAAGAAACGAGGCATCGGCATGTTTGTCGCACCGGGAGCGCGAGACACCTTACGCAGGCGCCGCCTGAATGAGTTCCAGGACAAATACATTGATCCGCTGCTGGCTGAGGCCCGTGTCCTCGGCATCGACTCCGACACTCTGCAGCAGTTGATTTTCGAGAAAGTGGAGGACCACGCATGACGAACGCAATTGCCGTGCACGGTGTCACCAGAACGTTCGGGCGCATCAAAGCCCTGAATGACTTGAGCTTCGCCGTCGCCGAGGGGTCGATCCTCGGTCTGCTCGGTCGTAACGGCGCCGGAAAGACGACGATCATGTCGATCATCGCCGGCCAGGATCGCCCCAGCTCCGGCGGCGTCGAGGTACTCGGCGCTGCGCCGTTCGAGAACGCGTCCGTGTTGTCGCAGATTTCCTACGTGCGCGACAACCAGCGCTACCCGGACGACTACAAACTGCACCACGTGCTGCGAATCGCGCCCGACTTTGCCCCGAACTGGAACGCGGATGTCGCCGCAGAATTGGTCGACGGCTTCCGCATCCCCGGCAAGGCCCGGATCAAGAAGCTCTCGCGCGGGCAACTGTCGTCGATCGCAATCGTGCTCGGGATCGCCTCGCGTTCACCCGTCACGCTGCTCGACGAGCCGTACCTCGGGCTGGACATCACCGCTCGGGCACTCTTTCACGATGTGCTCATTCGCGACTATGCGGCGCACCCGCGCACGATTGTGCTGTCGACGCACCTCATTGAGGAGTCGGAGCGGCTCTTCGATCATGTCGTGATCATCGACCGCGGTACGGTCGTTGCAGACAGTCCCACCGATGAACTTCAGGGCCTCGCGTTCACGGTCAGTGGCACAGCGGATGCCGTCGGCCGGCTCGCAGCCGGCCGAACCGTGCTGCGCTCGCACGCGATCGGCGGCCTGCGGTCAGTGACCGTGCGCGGTGGCCTGGACGACACCATGCGAGCGGATGCCCGTGCGGCCGGCGTGCAGGTCGCCCCGGTCACCCTGCCGGAACTCGTCGTGGCATTCGGGGAATACGAGCCGGACTCGAGCGAGAAGCCAAGGCGATCGGGATCGGCGCGGGTGGGCGCACCCGCGGAAGAGAAAGTAGTTGCGGGTGCGGACGCATCCGGTGGGTTGGTTGCGGCGGGCGAACCGACCGCAGCGAAGAAGGGAACACACTGATGAGTACCGTCGTGTCATCGGTCAAGCTGCACCTGAACAAGCGCGAGACAACGCTGCTCGTGCCGCTTTACATCACAGCGCTGGTCGCGCTGGTGTCCGTGCTGATCTCGCTGTTCTTCTTGCGGTCGGGAAGCGTTCCAGGAAGTGCGATCTGGGTCGAGTCGTCCCGGTACAACCCAGGGTTGGTCTATGCCCTCGCCGGATTTCTGGGCTACCTCGGCGTGCAATCCGTGGGCACGACGTTTCCGTTCGCGCTCACCTTGGGCGCAACGCGGCGGGCGTTCACGGGAGGCACGCTGGTGTGGGCCGCGATCATGTCGGCCTACCTCACGGTCGTGTTCGCCGTGCTGATGTTGATCGAGAAGGCGACCGGCCACTGGTTCTCGAACTTCTACATCTTCGACGTCAACGTTCTGGGTGCCGGGGACCTGACCCGGCTGGTGCCGATCGTGTTCCTCGGCACGCTGACGCTCCTCACACTTGGCGGAGCTTTCGCCGCGGCCTGGGTACGATTCGGATCGCGTGGGCCTGTCGCGCTCGCGGTGTGCGTCGTGCTCGTCTTGATCGTCGCGCTGATCATCGTCATTCCTTCGATGCCCGCGATCGTTGCGGCATTCCAGCTGTGGTGGCTGGCCGTCGCGGCGATTGTCGTTGTGGCGTTGTCGGCGGCGGGTTCCTGGCTCATGCTCCGTTCGGCAATCGTGCGCTGACGCGCCCGAGCGCTCGGTGGTCGAGCAGGCGAGATCTCCACGGATCAGCTCACCAGGTCTCGATACAGTCGCTAGCGCTCCTTACTCGACCAACGGGTCCGGTGGCCGGGTAAAGAAGTCGCTAGCGCTCCTTACTCGACCAACGGGTCCGGTGGTCGAGTAGCCCGCGAGCTTTCGGTCCCTGAGCGCAGCCGAAGGGCGAGCAGGCGTATCGAGACCCGTTCAGCGACCGGATGCCGCATGGCGCGCCACGCGCGCCGTCAACCCGCTGCGCACGGCCGGCCACTCACCGCTGATGATCGAGAACACGACAGTGTCGCGGAGCGAGCCGTCTTTCCAGACCTGATTGTTCCGCAGCACGCCGTCCTGCTTGGCGCCGAGGCGCGCGATCGCAGCCCGCGACTGCTGGTTGTGCCAATGAGTGCGGAACTCGACCACGTTGCATCCGAGCGTCTCGAACGCACGGGTCAGCAGCAGCAATTTGGCGTCCGGGTTGATGCCGGTGCCTTGGGCGCTCGGCGCCATCCAGGTCGAACCGATCTCGACGCGTGCGTGCTCGGCCGCGATGTTCATGTAGGTGGTCAGGCCGCAGATTGCACCGGTGTCTGTGCGACGGATGGCCCAGGGCGCCATCATGCCGACCGCCTGCTCGGCGAGGCGACGGTCGATCTCGGCAGGCACAGCATCCGGGGTCGGTATGTTCGTGTACCACGTGCGCCACAACTCGCCATCGGCCACAGCGTCGGCGAGTTCGGCCGTATGATCGGTGCTGAGTTGCTCCAGAGTTGCAAGCCTGCCGGTAAGTGTGGGTGCGGCTGTGAAGTCCATGGATCAACGGTACGGCAGCAGCCGGCATTGACACGGTTCAGATCGCGTCGGTTTCCATGGGTTCGGTTGAAACCAGCTCGTGCACGCCGGAGATGATCTCGTCGGGTCGGAATGGGTAGCGTTCGATCTCTGCCTGATCACTGATGCCGGTGAGCACCAGGATCGTATGCAGCCCGGCCTCGATGCCAGCGACGATATCAGTGTCCATCCGGTCGCCGATCATGCCGGTGTTCTCCGAGTGTGCGCCGATCTTGTTCATCGCGGAGCGGAACATCATCGGGTTCGGCTTGCCGACCACGTATGGCTCCCGCCCCGTGGCCTTCGTGATGAGCGCGGCGATCGCGCCGGTGGCCGGGAGAGGTCCGTCGGCGCTCGGCCCGGTGGCATCCGGATTGGTCACGATGAAGCGGGCACCGTCGACGATCAACCGGATCGCCTTCGTAATCGCCTCGAACGAGTAGTTTCGGGTCTCACCGACGACGACATAGTCCGGGTCCGTTTCGGTCATGATGAAACCGGCCTCGTGCAGAGCCGTCGTGATGCCAGCCTCGCCGATCACGAACGCGCTGCCCCCGGGCAACTGCGACTTGCAGAACGCGGCGGTTGCCAGGGCGGAGGTCCAAATCGACTCTTCAGGAATTTCGAGACCGGATGCGCGCAGTCGCGCTGCCAGGTCGCGCGGCGTGAAGATCGAATTGTTGGTCAGCACGAGGAACGGGGTCTCGGCGTCCCGCCACTGCTGGATCAATTCTGCGGCACCGGGCAGTGCGTCGTTCTCGTGGACGAGCACGCCGTCCATGTCGGTCAGCCAGCATTCGATCTCGTCGCGGTTGCTCACTCATACCTCCCTTTTGTGCTGGTTCTAGCGTAACCGGGGCAGATGAACCGGAGGTTTCGAGCGCCTGCGCCCGCATACGTGGGGTCCATCTCGAGTTCTGAACAGATTTCGGGCATGTCGGTCTCAGCGAGGGCGCCGAATCTCGGCTTTTGCTGAACCGGATGAGAAACTGAGGGGGTGATCACACTGAGCGACGCACAGACCTGGACGGTGATCGGCGTGCTTGCGGCCGGTTTCGTCGGGTTCATGTCGGTCATCGTCACGCTGCTGAACCGCACCCTGAGCGCTGAACTTCGCGGTATCCGGACAGAGTTGAACGCGTTCCGCACCGAGGTGGCGTTGCGGTTTGAGAACATCGAGAAGCGCATGGACCGGTTTGAGACTCGGTTGGACGGCCTTGACCGCGATGTTCAGGCGCTCACAGGCAAGGTGTTCGGTCACGACCAGTAGCCAGGAGAGGTGACTGACCCGACGAAACCGAATCCGATGCGCTCTATTGGTGCAGGAGGGTGCGGATGTGGTCGGCGACGGTTTGCGGTTGTTCTGCGTGGATGAGGTGGTTGGCGTCGAGGCGTTCGTAGCGCCCGTTGGGGAGAGAATCAGCGTAACGACGTTGGTGTTCTTGAGCGGACACGTTCTGGCGTTCTCGCCCCTTCTCGGGGCGTCCTGCTGAGAGCGTGATCGTAAGGCACTTCGGGAGTTCGGGCGGCTGGGCGCGAAACGGCGGGATGGCTGCGGCCACCGCGTGGACTTCCTTGCGTGTCTGAGCGGTGCCGGCGGGGGTGAAGTCTTCGGCGAGCATGGCCTGATAGGTGTCGTCGGCATACCAGCGCCGCAGATTCCCACTGAACAGTCGCGCCAGCGGAGCGAACCGGGTCAGCGTCTGCGTCACCGCAAGCATGCGGTCCGTTTTGTGGACTGTCTGGTCCCAGCTGTCGTATGTGGGGGAGGTCTCTGGCGTTGGGTCGAGCAGCAGCAGTCCGCGCAGTCGGCCGCCAAGACGCTCGACGGCGCGGCGGGCGACCAGCCCTCCCATGCTATGTGCAACCAGCACGAACCGCCCCGGGACGACTGCCTCGACCATTGCCACCAGGTCGTCGGCCATGTCATCGATGCTGAGTTCTTCGGTGGTGCGACCGCTGAGAGCGCGCCCCGCACGGTCGTAGGTCACTAGCCGGGCCCGATCGGCTAGCAGCGCTACCACCGGGTCCCAGCCGGTTCGGCCGCAGCCCCCGCCCGCCTCGAACACCACCCAGTCATCCCCCGTGCCGGACTCTTCGACATAGACCGTGCGCCCATTGACTGCAACGATGCGACCGGGAACGTTTCTCACCCTGTTACCTCCTCAACTAATGTCAGATATGACAACGGTATCAGATGTGAAAGAGTAAGTGTATGAATGTCACTGAAGTGCTACTGCACCCGGTTCGCCTCCGGGTGATTCACGCATTGTCCGCGAGCGACGAGTTGGCCATCACGGAGCTGTGCGAGCGGATGCCGGAAATCTCGAAGTCAACCGTCTACCGCCATGTCGCGGTGCTCCTCGACGCGGGCCTCCTGGAAGTCGGCGGTGAACGACGGGTCCGCGGAGCGATCGAACGCAGCTACCGTCTACGTCGAGACCGGCCAACCCTTGACAGTGACGATGCATCGGCAATGACTCTCGATGAGTACCGCCGATCCTTTGCCGCGGCCGTGATGACCCTGCTCGCCGAATTCAACTCCTACCTCGACCGTGCGGGAGCGAACCCGACAGCCGATTCCGTCTCCTACCGCCAAAGCACCATCTGGGCGACTCCGGAAGAACTCACAGCGCTGAGGCAACAACTGATCACTCTGCTGGCCCCCACTCTCGCCAACCAACCAACATCCGGTCGACGGCCCTACTTGCTCAGCCCGATCCTCTTCCCAAGTGATAAGCCGACCGACGCCCTGTCAATCCCCTGAAACCGTGGAGGGCGGCCCCGTACGATCATCGAACAAGCCGAGGTCGTCATCCTTGGTCACGGCAACGTCGGGCATAACCCGCGGGCTCGCCTCGATGCGGATCGTCGCTACATCGACGACGTAATGCGGCGAGGGCAATCCGACGACGTCCGGGTGAGAAACACCGGGATGGCCGGAGCCCACGAGCACATGCAGCGGCTCCTTCGGGAGGCGGACCGCCCGTAGACGTTCTACGTGACTGCCTTTGGAGGAACGCAAGGTTGCGCTAGATCCACATGGCTCATCACGCTTCTAGATTCTCTTGGTGGAAACGCGGCGATGCATGGATGCACATCATTCGCAGACGCCCCTCGCCTGTCGCGCGAAACTGATGCGCCGTGCCCGGTTCGACAACCAGAATGTCACCGATCGATGCGGGAGTTTCTCCACCGTCGGCAGTGACGATGGCCTCGCCCTCGAGGACGACCCACGTCTCGCTGTATGGGTGACGGTGCGGGGCGGGACCCTGGCCTTGCTCATTGTCCACAAGGAAGAACGAGACACCAGATCCATGCTCCTCGCCTTCGAACTTGATCGTGCGGCCAGTGCCGATCACAAGCTCGGATCCCTCCACCTTATTCAGCATCGGGCTACTCCTTTGAATCGTATTGGGGGCGGTAGGCCGAGATAAAGGCCCCGACCCCGAGGTCTATGAGCTGCGTCAGTTCGTCTGCGTCAAATCCGCCATCCGGGCCGCAGAACATGACCCGGTTGCTTGGAATCCACAGGAGCATTCCCGTGAGGTGCTGCGCGGCAACCGGCGGCCGTGAAATCGACAGCAGCCCGCGCTCAGCCACGAGCCGGAGACAATCTGTCACTGATTCGAGCACCCTCTCGAAACCTCGTTGCCAATACAAACGTCCCAGATCTGGGAAGCGGGTTGCCTCGGCGAGGACCAGGCGTCGGATCTCCTGAACACGCGGGTTCATAATCGAACGGGTGAATTGCTCAGCGAGGAGCTTGATCGCTGACTCGGCATCTAGCGCAGAACGCATTGCGTCAGCGAGCTCGTCGAACGGATTGTGGATGCGGTCGCTCACGTCGGTGATGAGCGCTGTGAAGAGCCCCTCTTTGTCGACGAAGTACTTGTAGATCGTCTGCTTGGACACCGATGATGCTGCAGCGATCTGGTCGGTGCTCGTGCCGACATAGCCGTTGGCGACGAACAGTGTCAGGGCTGCGTCGAGCATCTGCTGTCGCTTTTCCTCGCTCCCCCGTGACGCGGGGCCGCCTTCGTTGTTAACTTGCATCGCGAACCTCCCTGGTACTAGACAGTACCGTACTATCTCGGTACAGTACCGTCTAGTACCGACCACGCGGGTCGGCAATGAGAGGAACACCGTGAAGCAGGTCGCCGCCGTATTCGGTCCCGTCATCGCCGAGTTCTTCGGTAACTGAGGGACAGCGGTGGGTAACGTCATTGCGCAACTATTCATCTCTTTGGACGGCGTCGTCCGGGCGCCTGAGAAATGGCATTTCCCCTTCATGAATGACGAGATGGCGTCCGCGGTTTCTGCTCACTTTGCGCGTGCGGATACGCTTCTGCTCGGGCGGGTGAGCTACGAGATTTTCGCTGATTCGTGGCCACACCGGCCGGGCGAGGAGTTCCTTGCACAGCGCATCAATTCGATGCCTAAGCTCGTCGCTACTTCAGGAACTGAGGCACTCACGTGGCGAAACTCCTCCATTGCCCACGCAGACCTGCGCGCACAACTCACTCATTTGGCCGCAGAGGAAAACGCCATCATCGCCGTCGCCGGAAGCATCACTCTCGTGCGCTGGCTCATCCGGGAACGGCTGCTTGACGAGCTTGAGCTCATGATTCATCCGATCGTGCTCGGCAACGGCGAAAAGTTGTTCGCCACTGGTCTCGACTCGATCACATTTGACCTCGCGCAGTCTGCAGTGTTCGCCACGGGTGTGCTCGACCTCATCTATCGGCGTTCAGCGGCGGCTGCGGATCAAACTGCCGAGAACAGAAGGAGCTAAAACAATGTCATTCCAGGCATACCTCGACACGATCGAAGACAAGACCGGCCTCACGCCGCGGGAACTTCTCGCGCTGGCACACGACAGAAAACTCGATATTCAACCGATCAAAGCGGGACCTATCATCGACTGGCTCAAGGAGGAGTACGGTCTCGGGCGCGGACACGCGATGGCTATGGTTCACGTCATCAAGAACGGGCCCACCATTAGCGAAAAGCACGTTGGGTCAGAAGGAAGTCACCGAGACGAGTCCACGGAACTGTGGCTGGATGGAAAGAACAGCCGGCCTGCGTAACGGTTGCTCCGTGTGCTGAACACACGACACGATCGCACAATCGGCATCCACTACCAAAGTCAATTACCAAGAGCCAACATCAATTACCAAGAGGGGTAACCGTGGTCAGCTACACGTCGAATATCATCACCCGTGGGCTCTCGCTCAAGGGCTACACGATGCCGCGCAATCCGACAATCTGTGGCGAGGTCATACAGCCTCGAACGATACCCTGAATGGGTGAACGAACCGACACCGGCAGCTCCGGAACAAGCGATGCCAGCGGTGTCAACGCATGAGCCGACGACGCACGAGGTGTCGACTCGTGACCAGCCTGCGCACGAGCATCCGACAGCCGAGTGGACGACGCACGGTGTCGGTCCGTGGCGTGGCGGCCGCGACGAATGGCCCGCCGACCCGCGCTTTGACCCGGAACTTCTCGAGCACGGCGACACCCGCAACGTGATCGACCGCTACCGGTATTGGTCGATGGAGGCGATCGTCGCCGACCTCGACACGACACGGCATCCGTTCCACGTC